>JANXYJ010000119.1 GCA_025350105.1 Terriglobia bacterium
CCCCAAGGAGCACCTGTCTGCGCCAATAGGATGCCGTTCAATGACCAACCCGATAGCAACTGGCCGCGCATCTTTTTAGACGGAACCGCATAGGTAACCGACGCAGTAAAGTGATGCCTCACGTCGAAGGCGGTAGAGGAATAGAGTGACTTCTGATTGGTACTGTCGATGGGCAACGCGAATCTCCAGTTGTCGGACGACTCGGCCAGCGCATGCGACCAGGTGTAGCCGAGAACGTACGACAAGCCATGTTGCACGCGCTGTGTCAAGGAAACCTGCAGGCCATTGTAGTTCGACGAGTTGCTATTGGACAGGTTGTAGATGTAGCCCAAATAAGGGAACGATTTGGCAAAGGGTTTGGCTGCGTTGATCAGAGCAGTGCTGGGACCGCCACCGAACGGGTTCGTCCCGATTCCACAAAAGTCATAGTTCGCACGGCCCTTGATGGAACCAGCGTTGGCACTCAGTAGGCATTGTCCCGCAGGGCTATTGGGGTCCGCCGGATTGCCCCAACCGGGACTGAAGCCGTTGACCTTCTGCGGTTGATTCAGATCGGAAAAGCCCAGCAACTTGGTGGCATGGTTGCCGACGTAGGTGGCTTCCAAAGTGAGGCTGTTGGTAATGGCGCGCTGGATGCCGAGGTTGTAGGTACCGACGTAGGGCGTGCGAAGATTCGGATCCACGGAAAGGATGGAGCAGGGCTGCGGCTTGTAGCCCGAAGAAAGAGTAACGGTGCCGTCGCCGCAGGATGGCGTCACGGAGTAGATGGGCACGCTGGAGCTGTTATTGGCCCATCCGTATTTTACGGTTCCGGGCGTGGTGGCCGAGCCCAAAGCCCCACCCGTAAAGGTGATTTGGCCGACGGCGATGGTGCCACCGGCTGTGGTGGGTATGGTGCTGCCATTCGAATAAAGATTTACGCCGGTGGGAACCGTGCGCAGACCCAGCAAGTTTCCAACGGCCATAAACGAATCGAAGCTGCCCTGTTCAAAGTAGATGCCGGCGCCGCCACGGATGACGGTTTTGCCATTCCCGCCGAGGTCGTAAGCAAAACCGATGCGGGGAGCGAAGTTATTGTGATCGCCGTTGAAGACCGAACCGAGTTTACCGCCGCCCGTCTGCAACAAGCCCTGGCCGGGAATGAAATTACCGATCAGATTGTTGGCTTCGGTGAGGACGGTGGTCAACTCATAACGAATGCCCAGGTTCACCGTAAGGCGCGGCATAATGCGCCAGTCGTCCTGCGCGAAGACGGCGAAGCCTTTGTCCTGGAGATCACGCGAGAGGTCACCGGCTGTGATGCGGGCCTGGTTCATCGTGCCGCTGAAGAAGTTTTGCAAGCTGCCAAAGCGAAGCGGCCCCTTAGTATTGGCGGTGACGTTATTCAGGCTGTGGTTGATGAGAAATTCGGCGCCGAACTTCAAGGCATGATTGCCTTTTTGCACAGAAATGGAATCGGTAAACTGGCTGACCGTATTGGGGCCTACCGTTTTGGGCCAGCCCGCACCCAGCACCAGATTGTAGCCCTGGAAGGTAATGGCAGGGAGACCGAAATACGCGGGATTGGTTTGGCCGGTGTTGATGCTATAGGTGGAACCGTTGAGGCTATAGCTTTGCGGATTCTGCGAAGCGTCGTTACTGGCGAACACCTGCTTATATTTCGAATAGCCCACGCGGAATGAATTTACAACGGTGGACGATGGAATGTAGATCCAGTTTCCGCTGAGTACTTGCGACCTTGCGGTTTGGGCGGTGAGCGATTGGGTAAGAAACTGGGCCGTGGGGTTATCGACAAAGGTGCCTTCGCCCGGGCTGATGAAATAAAGTCCGTTGAAAGAATTCTTGTCGTTCAAGCGGTAATCCAACTTGCCGACGCCGGAGTATATGGTATTGGTGCTGGCCAACGAGGTATTGATCAGCAGGCCGTTGGCTCCGCTGTTGACCGGAAACAGGCCGGGCGCGTTCGCCAGCGGCGTGCACGAGGTGCTGAGTCCCGCCAACTGGGCGCTTAACGCGGTAAGATTTCCGGCAGCTTTCGCCAAACCGCAGGCCCCAATCAGATTATTTCCCGCCGCGCCTACACCCGCCGCAGTGATGGGCGTCTTGTGGCTGACGGAGTTGCCCACAGAATACATTTGCGATTCGTAGTTGGCGAAGAAGAAGAGTTTGTCCCGGATGATGCGGCCGCCGACGCTGGCGCCGTATTGTTCGAGCTCTAGCGGAGACTTGGGCGCGAAGAAATCCGCGGCATCCCAGGCGTCGGTGCGACCGTAAGCATAAGCGGTTCCGTGAAACGCGTTAGTGCCGGACTTCACACCGACGTTGACCACGGCACCCGGCTTCCAGCCATATTCGGCGCGGGGATTTTGTTGGGTGCGAAATTCGTCGATGGCATCGATGGGGAGCATTGTGCCCGCGTCGCCAGCCGCCATGACGGCATTCATGACGCTTTGCGCCATCCAGGGATCGTTGCTGTTGATGCCGTCCACCATGAAGAAGTTGTCGTGCGGGCGAAGACCGTTGGTGCTTTGGGTCCAACCGGAGTTGCCGGGATATTTGGCGACGCCGGGGCGGAGGTCCAAAAGATTTTCAAAGTTACGGCCGTTGAGAGGCAGATCATTGATCACCTCGTTCTGGAGCGTGCCACCGAGTTCGGCGCTGGTGGTGTTGAGCGCGGCGACCTCACCAGTGACGGTGATGGTTTCGGTCTGGTTGCCGGGCTGGAGCGAGAGATCGACTTGCAGTTCCTGGGCAACTTCCAAAGTGATGTTGGGACGTTCGGCAGTCTTGAAACCTTTGAACTCCGCCTTCACGGAGTAGGCGCCGGGCGTGAGGTTGGGAGCGTTATAGCTGCCGGTGGCATCGGTAGTGAGAGTGCGCGTGCCGCCCCTGGCTAAATCGGTGATGATTACGGTGGCCCCTGGAACGGCGGCGTTGGTTTGATCGGTGATGGAACCGGCGATGCGCCCGCTGGCACCCTGTCCAAACATCACGCTGGAAAACGAAAACATAGCGATCATCGCAGCGACGAACTTGGTGCGAGAGATGAACGAACCCATCTTGATGACTCCCTTCGAACTATAAATACAGACCCTGCCGAAGGAAGTTATCACCTGCGCAATAGGTTGTCAATGAAAATCCGACAAACATCGAATTGCAGCGCGAATCCTCAGTCAACGTTCAGTGAACCTTAAGAAATCAGCGGATTATGGACGCGTGATCAACGTGATCAAAGCGTTGGCGAATCGTTCCCCAACATGGCCCGGCGAACAATTTTGATAGGCGGATAACCTTGCTTCAGGAAAGCATCGTGAAATTCCTGCAGCGAGAATTGCGCGCCTTTCATTCTGCGATAATCTTCGCGCAGTTTCAGAATTTGCAATTTGCCAAGCGTGTAGTAAAGATAAGTGGGATCGGATGTGCCACGCTTGGTTTCGCGATCGGCAGTTTCGTGGGGCTGGTAGCATTCTTTCTCGAAGAAGTCGATGGCCTGTTGCATGTTTCGTTTGCCGGTATGCATCTCAATGCCGACGATGTAGCGGCCGTTGCGGAGCAGCGCATCCTGAATCTGCCCCAAGCGCAATTTGGGATCGTTGCTGAAGCCTTCGTCGAACATCATCTGTTCACTGTAATGCGCCCAGCCTTCAGCGTTAGATGCCGCGCCCAGGATCTTACGGACGCGGGATTGGATTTGCTGCATCCACAAAAACTGCACGTAGTGGCCGGGATAGGCTTCGTGAATGGCGGTGGAAAGAATTGTGCCGCGATTGAAGGAGGCCATGAAACTCTCCACGCGTTCGGGTTTCCAGTGCTTCTCTGGCAAAGTTACGTTGAAGAATGCTTCCTTGGCAACACTCTCAAACGGGCCCGGCGTATCCATGGACGCAAACGTGGTCGCACGCATGAAGGGCGGCGTTTCTTCCAAACGCGGCGGAACGGACGAAGGGATGGTCACGATTTTGTGGGCGGTGATGAAGTCCGTGATGAACTTCAGGCTGTCGCGAAAGGTTTGCAAAAGTTTATCGGGCGCGGGGTGATCTTTCTCGGTGTCCGCCAAAACCTGCTGCGGCGGATGGTTCTTGTCGATTAACGCGGCGGTTTCGCGGAATCTTTTTTGATTGGCATGCAGGTCCGCGTAGCCAATTTCCAGGAGGCGATCAAGCGGCGTATCCACCATTTCGTCATAAAGGAGTTTTTTGGAGTAATTGGCCGCGCCCAGGCGAAAATCCCCATTTGAGCGCGGCAGGACTTCGCTTTTCAGGAAAGTGTGGTAATCGTGCAGGGCCTTAATCACCGCAGCGTTGGAAGTTTTAAAGTCTGCCAGAAGTTTTGAATCCGTCACTGCCTGGAAAGCCAATGGGACATCATTCTCAAATAGAGAGATATTTCCCGGCAATTGTTCGATGGCAATTTCGGTTAATATTTTCGGCGGGTTTTTCAGATTGGTGCGGGCGGCGACCAACACTTGCGGCATCTTGCGCTCACGGGCAATTAACGAGCGCAAACGTTCTTCGGGTGGCGCGAAAGTCCGGCTCATGATGACGAAGGCGCTGTTGGTGATGCCGCTGGAGTAACGGTCCGGGTCCTGTTCCCACCAGCGGACGTTTTCGAGATCCAGCAGGGTGCCGCGAATGCAGGACAATACCAGATCGCGGTCCGGGCTTTCCGGAAGCTTGGCGAACTGAGGTTCGAACTGCTTTAGCTGGGCGATGCGTTTGTCAATGCCGGGGCGCGAGTAGTCTTCGATCTGGCTATCGTACTTGTGAACACCCAGTGAAGTGGCCATGGTGGGGTAGGTTGGCAGATAGTACTCATCGAAAAAGCGATCGCCGAGCGATTGGGCGTCCGCGCCCGCGAAGGTTGTGAAGAGCATGGCAAGAGGAATCCAGATTCGGTTGGTGTTCATGCGTTTGGCCCAGTTAGCTTGACGTTTACAATTGTAATGTGTCCTTTCTACCTGTAGCGGAACAGTTGGATTATTTGAAAAAAGGGTTCGCGGAAATCATTCGCGAAGAAGATTTGAAGCAGCGCCTGGCGGAGGCGGCCAAAACAGGAAGACCCCTTCGTGTGAAGGCGGGCTTTGATCCCACCGCGCCCGATCTGCACCTGGGCCACACGGTTTTGCTGCGCAAAATGAAACATTTTCAGGACCTGGGCCATCAGGTTATTTTCCTGATTGGCGACATGACCGGACTGATTGGGGATCCGACGGGGCGTAACATCACGCGGCCGCCGATGACCCGCGAAGAGATTTTGAAAAACGCCGAAACCTATAAGACGCAGGTGTTCAAGATTCTGGATCCGGCGAAAACCGAAATTCGTTTCAACAGCGATTGGTTGGAGCCGCTGAAGTTCGAGGACATGATCCGCCTGTGTTCGAAGTACACGGTGGCGCGAATTTTAGAGCGCGACGATTTCACGAAACGCCTGAAAGAGGGCACTGCGATTTCCATGCACGAGTTGCTGTACCCGTTGGCGCAGGGATACGACAGCGTGATGCTGAAGTGCGATGTGGAACTGGGCGGCACGGATCAGAAGTTCAATTTACTGGTGGGGCGAGAGTTGCAGCGCGACTCCGGCCAACCGCCGCAAATTGTGGCGACGGTGCCGCTGCTGGAAGGCACCGACGGCGTGGAGAAGATGTCGAAGTCGAAGGGCAACTACATTGGGATTACCGAAGCGCCGAAAGTAATGTTCCGCAAAGTGATGGGCATCAGCGATGGGCTGATGTGGCGCTACTGGGAACTGCTTACGGATTTGGCGTTGCCGGAGATCAACGCATTGAAGGCGCGCGAACCGATGACGGTGAAGATGGAATTGGCTGCGCGCATCGTGACGGATTTTCATTCGGCCGCAGACGCAAAACAGGCTGCGGTGGATTTCGACCGCGAAGTGCGGCAGGGGGGCGAACCGGCGGACATTGAGACGGTACCGTTGCCCACCGATGCTCGCACGGCTAACGGTATTCAAGTTCCGAAGACGTTGGTTGGGGTGGGGCTGGCTCCGTCACGCACGGAAGCGGAGCGGCTGATTAAGGCGGGATCGGTGGAGATCAACGGGGAACGGTTCGTCGAGCTAAGCTATCCGGCGACAGCTGGCACGCTGACCATCCGCGCCGGAAAGAAGTGGAAGAAGGTTATTATCGCGTAAGTTCATTGCGCGAGCGTAAACACCACATCAATCGGCGCGATGACTTCGACCGGTTGTCCGTTCAGCACCGTTGGACGGTAGAGCCATTGGCGCACGGCGTCCACCGCCGCTTGCACTAAAAGCGGGTGGCCGCTGACCACTTGCAGTTGTTGAATGGTGCCGTCCCTGGCGATGATGCCCATCAGCCGAACCGTACCGGAAACACGTGTCACCACGGCCAAGCGCGGATATACGGGCAGAATCTTGCGAAGATTTTTGGCTGAGACCATTTCGCTGGTCATGCGCACGGGAGCGGTGGGCGGGACCGGTTTCACGATGGGAGTGAGCGGCGGCGGAGCGACGTCGTTGGGTGGAATGACGCTGAGATTGGCAATGTTGATTGCGGGACCGAGCGGCCCATCTGAGAGATTCGGAGGTGCTTCTCCTATAAAGGGAGACAGGTCCGGCGCTTTGGCTGGCGATAGGTTGGTGAAGTTCGGGACAAAAACGGGCCGCTGTGGCAGCAAACTACTGTGGCCTGGATCGGAAGGCGGCCTGGTGTTGGTGGACTCCGGCAAAGGCGCGGGCGTCAGCGGGGTGAATGTGGGCAGAGTCAGCGGGGTGAACTGCAACCGGTTGGTGTAGAGCAGCGGAAGCAGCAACATCGTGCCGATTCCCACGGCTTGCAGGGTGAGCGAAAGGCCTAGGGCTCCGGCGTTTTTCCGCAGAGTGGCATCGGGAAGCATGGATTGTTCGAACATGCCTGAATAGACACCGGGGTTGAGCGGAAAGTTCCCGGCGTGATTGCTTAGGCTGGTAGAAGGTCGGGCGCTGACTTACGTTCGCGGCTTGCTGTGGGTATTTAAGTGGGTGGTTTAAACCACGGGCCCGTCGCGCATGGTAGCTTGTTTAAACCACGCGCCCGTCGCGCATGGTTAAGATGCGATGCCCGTACGCCGCCGCTTCGGGATTGTGCGTGATCATCAGAATGGTTTGTCCCAAGCGCGAATTCAGGTCGCGCAGCAGAGTCAACACGGCGGTGGAATTTTCGCTGTCCAGGTTGCCGGTGGGTTCGTCGGCCAACAGCAGCGCAGGATGATTCACCAATGCACGGGCAATCGCGACACGTTGTTGTTCACCTCCCGACAACGCTCGCGGTTTGTGATGCAGCCGGCCGGTTAGTCCTAACAGGCCCAACATGTCGTTGAACTGCGGATCACGCGGTCCCGTTTTGTGGGCGATGTGGCGAGCGATTTCGATGTTATCGGACGCGCTGAGGGTGGGCAGCAGGTTATATTTCTGAAACACAAAACCCACGGTGGTTTTGCGGAGATGCGTGCGCTCGGCTTCGCTCATGGCGAGGAGGTCACGATTGTCAATGTGAATGGTGCCGGAGGTGGGCGGCGTCAACCCACCCAAAATATGAAATAGCGTGGACTTGCCGGAGCCGCTGGGTCCCACCACCGACACAAATTCCCCGCGGGCAACAGAAAGATCCACGCCACGCAAGGCGTGCACTTCGATCTCGCCAACTTTGTAGGTCTTTTTCAGATCGCGGATTTCGATCATGCTTGCATTGTTGTTTGCCCCGCTAGTCATAGGCCAGCGCCTCAATCGCGTCTTGCTTGGCGGCTTTCAGCCCAGGGTAGATTGCGCCGATCATGGAACCGGAAAGCGCAATCAACACGGCCCAGGGCCACCAGCGATAGACGATGAACATGGGCATGGTGGGGACAAACGTGCGCATGATCCATTGCGTGCCGTAGCTCATCAGGATGCCGGCGATAGCGCCGACAACGGCCAGCAGAAATGTTTCACGCATCAGGATGCCCATGACGTAGCCTGGCGAACCGCCGAGCGCTTTTAGAATGCCGATTTCACGCGTGCGCTCCAGCACGGCGGTGTACATGGTGAGAAACACGATGAACAAACCGCCGATGACGGAAATGCCCACCACGACGTTGGTAAACGTCTTCAGCATGGGTACGCTATTCACGGAAATCAGCGATACGAATTCATCCACGGAAAAGACTTTGTAATCGGTCAGCTTGAGGTGGAGCGAATCGATCACGGCCTGCATATTTTGCGGATCGTCCAATTTCACGTACACTACACTGACTTTGTTGGTGGCCGAATATTTTTCCTGCAGCGATTCCAGCGGCGCGAACAAATGCGAAAGCTTGCCGGATTCCACCACTCCCGCTACGCGCCACTGCAAGCCCAGATTCAGAGTGGCGCCGGCGTGCAGTTTGTGGGCGCTGGCGTAGACGTCGTCGATCAACAAATCGTCGGGACCTTTAAATGGGCCGCCTTCGATGTAACGCAGGCCGGTGCTCATGGCGTTGAATTCGTCAAGATTAATGCCGGTGATGGAATCGAAATTACCGATGGATTGGACCTTGGTGCCGGTGGCCAGCACGACGTGCGGCTCCTTGCGCACCAGACCGACAATGCCCTGCGGCATGTCGCCGGAAAAGGCGAGAACGGAACTGCCGGGCGGGCGCACCAGAATGTCCGCGCCGGTGCCGCGCGAACGCGTGGCCATGTCACCCAACACACCTTCGCTGACACCCACCAACGTCAAAATCATGGTGACCTGAACGCCGATGGCGATGGCACTGAGGAGGGTTCGGATGGGGCGGTGCTTTAGATTTTCAACAACGAGACGATAGATCAATGTTCTAGTGTAGCGTTTTCATGAATCGCTTTCGCGGTTTACTCCAGCCAATGGCAAGTAATGACGGCCGAGGCGGCAAGCGCAGCCGTTTCCGCGCGAAGGATGGACGGCCCCAAAGATACCGGAGACCAATTCGCGGCGGTGAACTCCGCGCGTTCGCTGTCGGTCCAACCGCCTTCCGGGCCAATCAACAGCGCAACAGAATCGGTGGTGGATGTTTGCGCGGGAAGTGAAGTTTTGAACCTGACGGCGGAAGGGTCTTCATCGAGTGCGTAGCGATACGTGCCGTTCAGTTTGAGAACGTCGCTGAGCAACATTGGCTCAGCGATTTCGGGCAAGTGTGCGCGGCGGGATTGCTGGCTGGCTTCCATGCCAATGCGCCGCCAGCGTTCCAGGCGCTTGGGCGCGGCCTTTTCCAAGCCGTGTTCGGTGCGAATGGCGATGACGGGAACAATCGCGGTCACACCCAACTCCGTGGCCTTTTCAATCATCCATTCGAAATGATCGAACTTAATCAGCGCCGCCGCCAGGACCACCGCCACCGGAGGAGTCACAACAGGGAGCTTCTCCAATGTTCGAAACACAACATGCTCCTTACGTGCGGTTTCGATTTCCGCCAGATACACGCTGCTGTTGTCGGAGATTTCGTAACGCTGGCCCACTTCCACGCGCAGCACGCGGGTTAGGTGGCGGGCATCGTCGCCGGAAATCTCGGCGTGTTCGTTCCGCACTTGGTCTACAAAAAAACGTCGTCTCATATTGATGGGCGGACAATTTGATGGGCGGATGAAATCCGGTATTCTTCTGTACATGATCTCGCATCTGCGCGGTGTGCTTTTGGAGAAACACCCCAATCAAGTTGTGGTCGACGTGAACGGCGTGGGTTACGACGTCACCATTCCGGTCTCGGTCTTCTCATCTTTGCCGGAAAAAGATGGCGAAGTGCGGCTGTACATTCATACGCACGTCCGTGAGGATGCATTCAGTCTGTTTGGTTTTTTGAACGCGGCGGACAAAGCGCTGTTTGAGAAATTGATTGGAGTGAGCGGCATTGGTCCGAAGCTGGCGATTACTGCGTTAAGCGGACTGACCGGTGCGGACCTAGTGGCGGCCATTCGCGGTGGACAGATTGAAGCGCTGGTGCGCATCCCTGGCGTGGGCAAGAAGACGGCGGAGCGCATGATTCTGGAACTGCGGGACAAGTTGGGTCCGGTGACGGCGGAACGCCCTGGTGCGTCGCCCGCGGCCAGCGCCTTCGCGGCTACGGAAGAAGATGTGATTTCGGCGCTGCTAAACTTCGGCGCTACGCGGGCGGCGGCCGAGGCGGCGGTGACCAAAGCGCGATCGGGGCAGGAATCGAATGAATTTGACGCGTTGTTCCGGCGGGCGCTAAAACTAGTTCGCTAGACTAGAGCTTCGGTTCACAAACAGAAATGGAAAACGACGGCATCGTATCGGCATCGGCACGCGACGACGAGCGGCAATTTGAAGCCGCCATGCGCCCGGTGCGTCTGGCCGATTTTGCCGGACAGACCAAGGTAAAAGAGAATCTGGCCATCGCTATCGAAGCCGCGAAAAAGCGCGGCGAAGCCATGGATCACGTGCTGCTGTACGGTCCGCCGGGCTTGGGGAAAACCACGCTGGCAGGCATCATCGCGCAGGAACTGGGCGTGGGCTTGCAGCAGACCTCGGGTCCCGTGTTGCAGAAGAAGTTGGACCTGGTGGGCATCCTCAGCAACATTCAGGAACGCGAAGTTTTTTTCATCGACGAGATTCACCGGTTGCAGCCCGACGTGGAAGAGATGATTTATTCGGCGCTGGAAGATTTCCGCATGGATATCCTGATCGGCACCGGCCCTGGAGCGCGCACCGTGGCCATGGACATCAAACGCTTCACCGCGATTGGAGCCACGACGCGGCAAGGGATGATCAGCGCTCCGCTGCGTGGGCGTTTTGGCCTGGTGCTGCGTTTGAATCCGTATGATGTGGAAGAGCTGGCGCGCATCGTTCATCGCTCCGCGAATTTGCTGGAAGTTGAAATTGACGCCGCAGGCGCGGAGGAAATTGCCCGGCGGTCACGCGGCACACCGCGCATTGCCAACCGGCTTTTGCGGCGAGTGCGCGATTACGCGCAAGTGCGCGCGGCGGGTCACGTGGAATTGGAAGTAGCGCAGAAGGCTCTGGATTTGCTGGAAGTGGACCGCTATGGCCTGGATGAAATCGATCAAAAAATCATGAACACGGTGCTGGTGAAATACGGCGGAGGGCCGGTGGGGCTGAACACCATCGCCGCTTCCATCGACGAAGAGCCGGGCACGGTGGAGGAAGTCTACGAGCCGTATTTAATGCAGCTGGGTTTTCTGGACCGCACGCCGCGCGGGCGAGTGGGCACGCAGCGCGGTTTTGAATATTTTCGGATTCCGCGTCGAGCTGGCGGCGCGCAAGAGAATCTGTTTTGAAGACGGCGTACATCGCGCTGGGGTCCAACCTGGGGGACCGCGCGGCAAATCTGAAGGCGGCTTTGGAACTTCTGGAATCGGCCGAGTTGCACGTTTTGCGCCGGTCATCGCTCTACGAGACCGCACCGCAAGGATTATTGGATCAGCCGTGGTTCCTGAATCAAGTGATCGAAGCCGAAACCACGTTGCTGCCGCGCCAGTTGCTGAAGCGCTTACTAAACATCGAGCGTGAACTGGGCCGCAAGCGAAGCATTCGCAACGGCCCCAGAACCATTGATCTGGATATTGTTCTGTACGGAAGCTCCGTCATTCGGACGGCGGAATTGACCGTGCCGCATCCCCGCATGAAGAAACGCCGCTTTGTGTTGGAGCCGCTGGCGGAACTGGCGCCGGATCTTCGCCATCCGGAAAGTAAATTGACCATGCGCGAACTATTGGCGCGGGTGCAGGACCAGCCCGTGCGTTGTGCGAGCGAGGAGTGAGCCGCCGCAAAAAATGCGGCCATCCGGAGGGAAGAACCTGGATGGCCGCACGAAAGATTGGCCGCGCGAAAGATCGGCCGCACGAAAGTTTTTATGGAATGACTTAGCGGTGACCACCGTGCCCGCCATAACCGCCGCGGAATCCGCCGCCACCAACGAAGCCTGCGCGGAACCCGCCGCCGTAGCCGAATCCGCCGCGATAGCCGCCGCCGCCATATCCAACAAAGCCGCGCGGTCCGCCCCAGTATCCGCCTGCCCAGCGGCCGCCATAGAAGCGCGGCCCCACCCAGTAGGCGCCGGCATAAGGCGGCAATGCCCAATAGCCAGGAACGAAAACGCCATAGGCGTCATAGTAACCGTCAATCCAAATATATCCAGGACCGGGAAACGCTGGGCGATAAGCATAAGCCGGTGCACCGTAATATCCGGGACCAACGCCCACCCCAATGCCAACCCGCACCTGACCGAACGCCTGGCTCGAGAAAAGCCCCGCGAACAGTACAACCATCAACAGCAAAATTTTGGTTTTCATCCTCTGTTTGCCTCCCCGCGCATTCCAGAAGTGCAATTCAATCACCAGGAGACAAATTACTGTATTTAAAGGAGATGATGACTTATTAATCCCTTTTTACTGGCCGCTTTTTGCCGGCGGGGTGGTGGAAATGAACCAGCGGCGCCGCCAGCATACGCTTCCTTCTTGAGACCGTAGATTTCCCTACCACTCAAATTAAGAATCTGTCATACTGAAGCCGGTGTCACGCACAAGAGAACTGGAAGCCCAACTGAAAAGCACCGAGCAGCAGCTACGTCTGCTCCAAAAGATCAGCCGATTTATGGTGCGCGATATAAGCCTCAGCAAAGCGCTGGATCAGGTTGTATCGCTGGTGGTAGAGTTCATGAATTCCGATTCCTGCCTACTGTATTTGCTGGACGGGAAAGAGGTGGTTTTATGCGCCGCGCATAATCCACAGGCGGATACGATTGGCAATGTCCGCTTGAAACTGGGCGAGGGCTTGACCGGTTGGGTGGCCAGCGAACGCCGCCTGCTGGCGATTTCGCGCGAAGCTTATTCGGACCCACGGTTCAAACTGTTCACCGATCTTCCGGAAGACAGCTACGAGGCGTTTCTTTCCGCGCCCATCATCGTGCGTGGAAGGGTCGTCGGCGTCATCAACGTGCAGCACCGCGATCCGCACACCCATACCGGGGGTGAAATGGAATTGTTGAACACAGTGGGCGAGCAGATCGGCTGTTTGATCGCGTTGGCGTCTATTGATTCGGCGGTTCTGGCCAAGACCGATCTACTGGAACTGGTGTTGGCTACGGCAAAGCGGGGATAGTTTTTCTTGGCCTATCGCAACGGGCCGCCAAACTGCGCGCGTTCATAAGACTGGCGGATTTCATTTTCCAGTTCGTCGATCAGGGAGGTGAGGCTGCGCACTTCCATGTTGCGAGCAACATTTTTCGCCACCGCCCATTGCTGGCCGAAAAGGACCGCGGCCAACGGACCGCTCAGCAGAATCAGGTACAGAATGCTTTTCATAATTCCCTCGTGCTTTTCTATACGGGGGCGTGAAGCAAACGGATTCGGCTTGAGAAGAAACTACTGGCCCAAAAACTTGGCGATTTTGGCGGCGTTGCCTTCGGCGTAGGTCAGGCTCTGTTTGGCGGATTCGACGTCGCCGCCGCGGATGGACTGCATGGCTTCCTGCATCTGATAATCCATGCCAGTGCGCGATTGCACCATGTCGCCACGCAAACCCAAACCTTGGCGCGACATCTGCTGTTCGATACGGCCCAGTCCGTCTTTCAACGCGGACGCTTTGATCGAGAGCTGATTGTAGCGTTCACGCAGCTCGTTTAGTTCCGGATTCACGGTTGGATTCCCAGGAGCCCGCGCGGGCGGAGATTGTACAACCGGTGACGGATTGGAAACGGCGGGTTCGGGCGCAGGCTGATGGGTCAAACTCTGCGCGCTCTTTACCGGCGTCGTCATTGACGGCACGACCATGTTGGTCGGCGTCAGATTCTGTCGCGGACGGCTAGGCAGTTCCCTCGGAGTAGACACCGGCGGCGGAGTAGAAACCGGCGGCGAAGCAGAAACCGAAGTGGACGCAATGGCTGTGGACCCAACCGTTTCGTTTGACGCGGGGATTTGCGTTGGTGTTGGTGCTGGTGTTGGTACTGGCGTCGGCGCGGGTGATGTTGTATTGGCCACCGGTGCCGCCGCGCCACTCTTGCCGCCCTGAAATAGCTTGGGTCCTTCGATCACCGCAGCAATCAATACCGCCAAAGTTGCCAGCGATCCCAGCGCCATGTACAACCCACGGCGGCTGCCCGGCTGCGGAACCCGCGGTGGCGCGGAAAATGAGGCCGGTTGTGGCGTGCTCTGCGGCAATGCCGACGGCCCCGCAACCATTGGCCGCTGGACCGTCTGGGTTGGCGTTCCGAAGGATGGTGAGCCCGCCAACGGCATCGCAACCTCAGTTCCGATACTCGAAAGCGCTCCGCGAAAAGCCATTGCCGACTGAAAGCGATTTTCCGGTTCTTTCGCAATCGCCATCAGGATGATGTCGTTCAAATCCTGCGGCACGCCGGGGATCACTTCCATGGGAGCCACCGGCGGCTGCATCAAATGCGCGGACATTAATTGAAAATCGCTGTCCGCCATGAAGGGTCGGCGGCCCGTGACCATCTCGTAGAGTGTGATACCCAAGGAATAAATGTCGGCACGGCCATCGGGCTCGACGCCTTTGATCTGTTCCGGCGACATGTACAGCAGTGAACCTACCGCACCGCCCGCGCTGGTTAAACGCTGATCGGCCTTCATGCGGGCAATGCCGAAATCCATCAGCTTAACCACGCCCGAACTCGTCACCATGATGTTTGCGGGCTTGATGTCGCGATGCACCACTCCATGCTGATGCGCATAGGCCAGGGCATCCAGCACCTGCATAGCATACGAAATCGCGCTGCTCGTTGGAATCGCGCCCTGTTGCAGCAACTGTTCGACGGAGGTGCCATCGACAAATTCCAGGATCATCACAATCTGATTGCCCACCTGCATGGCCGTGTTCAGCTTGGCGATGTTGGGATGATCGAGCGCGGCCTGCACCTTGATCTCGCGCAGAAACCGGTCGGCCAGGCCGGGCTCGCCTTCCAGATTCGGCAGCAGAATTTTCATGGCCTCGATGCGCTCAGAAATCACATTACGGACTCTGTACACCGCACCCATGCCGCCCTGGCCCAGGATCTGCAGAATTTCGTAATCGCCAACGCGATCACCGGTCTTTATCGATACGGGCAGAGGAGACGGGTTCATGGAAGCTCCTTATTTCTGGGCCACAGACTACGGTGTGACGAATGGCGGCGTTACTTCTTCACGCGGTCGCCCACCTTCACGCCAGGCTGTCCGCTAAAGGTGCCTTCGGAAGAATCGCCATCGGCCTGGGTGATGGTCACCGTCCCCAAATCAGAATCGGTGCGGCGCAGCACTTTCCCGGTGGCGGGATCTTTGATCTCGCGGCCCATGCGCGCAACCGTGAGTTTGTCGCCCACCTTTACGCCAGCCTTGGTTCCTACGTTCAGCACCAGCGAATTTCCACTGACGTCTGCCACCAATCCGTCCACGGGAGCCACCGCCCGCGCGGGCAGTTTCGCTGCAACCGCATTCAGCTGAGTGGCCGATTTGGTGACCGCCTCGTTGGTGGCTTCGCCCAAAATCGTTGCCCCGAAGTTGGAGCTTTTCATATCCACGCCGCCGCCGCCGAAACCACCCGGACCAGCGCCCGCGCCCAGCAGAGAAACACCGCCGCGCTTGGATTCGCCCAGACCCTGTGCCGAAGCCAGAATCTCGCCGGTCTCGACATTCACCATGCGGGTGGTGATTTGCACCACGGCCTTCGATTCCTTCTTGCCGATGCCGCCCAAACCAAACTTGCCCGCCGCCGCGCCCACGCCGCCCAGGTTCAGGCTTTTGTCATCGCGGCCAAACTGAGTGATGCTGCCGACGATAATGGCATCCACGCCCAGCAACTTGCCGATGCGCGCCGCGCTGGAAGGATCGGCCCGATCGCTGTTGGAAAAATTCTGCTCGGCAATCAGCTTGTCCAAAGCCTTGCGCTCAATCACGGAGTAAGTGCCGTCGTTGACCAAACGGTCCACCAGCATGTCGGCAATGCCCTTGCCAATGTCGACGTTAGTGCCAAAAATCTGGGCCACATAACTCGAAACCGTTCCGTATTCGAAATTCATCACGGCAACGCGCTTTTTATCCTGGGCGTGCAACGATGTTGCCGCAAGAGAGATCAGCAGCGTCAAACTAAAAAGATGCCTTCGCATGATGTGCCTCCTGCCCAAACCTGAAAATTGGGCCAATGCTTAGAATCGACCGGACCGAACAATCCCATTATAGTGTTGGTTTGTGTGGGTGGCATTCCGGCAGCCCTTGCCATCCTGTTGTCTGCGATCGTGTTTGCACTGGGCTTGCTGCAACCTTGAGCCATCTGTTTCCGCGCGGATGCCCGAAAGAAGGGCTCAGGGAGCTTGCGCAAGATCAGCCGCCCAGTCGGATCAACCGCCGATGGGGTCTCCCAAGGTGATTTTCAAACCTTCGGGCGAGCTGCGAATGGTGGGCGTTTGCGACGCGCTCAAGCGGTCGCGAACTTCATGGACCACTCGGTCATGCACCGATTGGAACAAATCGCCCAAACTGCGGTTGCCCCCATTGTTCTTTAGGGCTTCCAGCAAAAAATAGGTAAAATATCCGTGTCCCAGCTTGGCGTCCTCGCGCGAAGGTTCGTCGGCGCGGCTGGCCGTAATCACCACCCGGGCCCGACCCATCGAGTTCTTGTCTTCGAAGCGATCGGCTGCCGCGCTAAAGTCGGTTTTTGCGCCTAAAGACTTGTCCGCCGAGTAAACCGCCTTACTCTTGCCGCCCGTCGCGTCGCCGCTGTAATAGGTATCCAGAATGAGAACCAGGCGGCTGGCCTGAATATCCCTCCGCAGCAGGTCCACCAAATCGATCATTTGCAGCGAGGTGGCGTAAACATTTGCTGGCGTATCCACCTTGGTATCGTGCATCAATATGTAGCTGACGCCGTTCGGGTCGGACTTGCGCGGCGAACCATGACTGGCGATATAGACCACAACCAAATCGTCCGGTTGCGCACGGGCGCGAATTCGTCCGATCGCGGTGCGGACCCCATTGAGCGTGGCTTTTTCGTTGAGCAAGCGAAAGACGTGGTCTTCCTGAAAGCTTCCCTTGCCCAGGTTCATCAGCGCGTCGCCGAAACTAGTGGCATCGTTGGCGGCGTATTGCAGCGACCCCGTATTTTGAAATTGATTGATGCCCACCACCAACGCGTACGTATCGTGAATTTTGGTTGAGAGCACGGCAGGAGCGGTTTCACGAATGCCTGCAAACGGATTTACACCCGCAAGCAGGGCCTCCGAGCCGCGCTCCTTGGCCTTGTCGTTGGCGTACTTGTAATCCTTCGCATCTTTAAGCCGGTTGGCTACCAACGCGCGGTAATGCCACAAGTCCGGGTTATCAGGGCAAGCCGCAAGCTCCCTCTGTATCCGAAGGTGGAGCAACTTCAGAGTTTCGGCATCAATGTCCGGCGTCAGTTGCTCGCGGACCCGGTTTAGCGTCGACCAACCCGGGCTGCAACGGTCCGAAATTTGGGCGTGCAGCGAAATCGTCAGAGAAGCCGCTAGAAAAAGAACGTAAACACAGGGCCGCTTCATCGCCACCAACGTTACTTCTGTCCCGCCGGTTTCGGAGCGGGTTGAGCCGCCGGCCTTGCTTGCGGTTGGACGACAGGCTTTGGGGCCGGTACCACGGCCTTGGCCGTCGGCGAATTTGTCGCCGCAGAAGGATCGACTGCCGCCGGGGCAGGTGGCGCAGAGGCATTCGGCCTTGCCGACTTACTCGTTAACTGGGCCTTGACCGCATCCAGAATCGACTTGGAATCGGCGCCGCATTCCTTACGGAGCTTAAGTTCTTCGGGTAGCGTAAGGCCTTTGTCGAAACGCAATTCCGTGGGGTGATCCCGGATCAATTGGGCCAACTCCGGGACGTGATCCTGGCACATTCCGATGATCTGGTTGAACCCGGATGCTGCCGGATCGGCTGTTGCACCAACCGCTGCCGATCGCGTTCCCGCCACAACCGGATGTTCCTTCTCACTTTGCTTCTTGAGAACGGCTTCCTCATATTCCATTTTGTGCCGGCTGATGGTGGCGTAAAGCCGAACCGCTTCCTCCATGCGACCGTCGGGAGAGCGGAATTCTTTTTCACCCGGCCTGGCTTCCATCGCATCCTTATATGCCTTCGCTGCTTTATCTAGGTAAGCCTGCGCGTCATTAAAATCTTTGTCCTCCTGAGCAATTGCTTGCTTGGCCTTGGCGGAAGTCACATCCCCGCGGCGAGACTTCTCCAATTCGGAGGCATCCTTGGCCAACCCGATCAAGTATTTTCGATAGGCATCGTCTTCTGGCTTCGGCAGCGGATCACTCTTCTCCGCATCTTCCAACAATTTCGCCCATCTTTGGCTAAGGGCCAGCGCTGCCAGCGGTTCCAGCTTTCCTCCGGGTACCGGGACGCTAACCAATTCTTCAAACGGCGCGGCCCGGCGCGACATTTCGGTTACGATCCCGTCCACCAGTTCATCGCGAGCTTCGTTCTCAGTCTTCTTGGCTTTCGTGCCACACCCACCGGTGGTGCGATGCAGAGGATTGAGCCCGCTGAGCGCCGACGTAGTCTTCACCCCTTCCTCCGTAATACCGTGCACCGAATTCTCGGAATCCAGGGGCGCTTCGGTGCCCACTTCAAGGGCGGAATAGCTGGCCTCAATCTTTCCCGTGAAAAAAGTACAGGCCGGGATGTTTTGCGTGGCTGCGTAGGTCCGCGATTCCACGTAGTGACAAAGTGCACTGCCTGCCCGGCGGAAGGATGAGTATCGCGAGTAGAACCGCGGAGGTTGCCACGACAATTGATCCCTCCGCTACACCAACCACGATTCTTGCGGTGACCAAGCGGCGCCCCGCCGCGTCTGCTCTGCCCCTCGACAACTACTTCAAGCTCGCTGGCGCCGTCCGCGCTGGCACGCCCTCCTTTGTCTACTCCCCTCCAGGCGGCACTCCTGGCAGCGCGGTGCAACCGGCGACGGTGGTGTTGCGCTGGGTTCCTCCAGATGCGCCGGGGAACCTGAAGCTGTCGGTTCGCGATGAGTCTGGCGCGCAAATCTGGCCCCAGGACAAGTCCCAACGCGCGACCGTGGCAGGGGCCACCGGAGAATTGCTTTCCCGGGAATTGCGCGAGGCTCTGGCGGCTTATCAAACCCGCAAACAAAGGGGAATGTTAACGCTGATTCTAACCACCAGCGAAGGCGACGATGTCTCCGTGCGGTTTCGGGTCACCAGCAAGGAAGAAGATCAGATGCTGCGTCAACAAATTGCGGAGTGCAACAAAGAGGAGGGCTTGCTTCCCTATATTTGCCGTTCGTATTGGAATTCGCAGCTGACCTTGTACACCGAAGCCGCCGCCGAATACGAAGCGGCGCTGAAGGATTACGCTCCGGAAAGCGAAGAACTGATGCGGCACGCCATGGTTGCGCAGCGGTTGACAGGAAACTATAAGCGGGAAAAGGCACTGGAAAGCCAGTTGCCTTTGCCGGGGAATGCGACGCAATAGGACCGACCGCGCAACCAATGGGTCAACTTTTGGTGCCAATAAATTATGGAAACCAGCCAACCGGCTTGCCTTTCAGTCAATCGACGTTGGCAAGCAACGCTCCACTTCACTCCACCAGTCGAAACGTAAACAGCTTGCCGATGGAAGCACTGCTGTGCGAACCCGAAGCACCAGGCGGAAGGAACCCGTATTCCCCGGCACCCATTTTGGGTAGGATCACCCGGTACACACCCTTGGCCACCCGTTTGCCTTCGAACGGAATCACATCGCGGGTGGCGCCGCCCGATTCGTGAAGAATGCCACCAGTAACGGTACGAAATTCGCGCGCGCCCCCATTTTCATGCAAATGCAGTAACTGATATTCCGTGATGGCCACACCCTCTGGCGCGTAAATCACCACTTCCACGGGAGATGCCAACGAATTGCGGCTATGGGCGCCGTCCACATGGCCGTTCACGTCACCCTTCACCACCCCGACGGTGGCCATGTGTTTAATTACGCCACCGGTTTTCCAGTTCACCACTTCGGGCAACATCTCTTCCCAGTTGCCCGCTTTCTTGAAATATGCCCCGATATCCGCGTTTTTCGGGAGGTCGCTATCGGCAGTGGAACTTGCACTGGAAGCACCTGCGCCAGCCGCCGGCGGAGCGGCGCTAGGAGCAGACCCTTTTGCAACCATAGCCGCGATCACCTTGTCGCTGACACCCTGGGTTTTGAGGTTGACCAGCTCGTCCGTCGTAAGCGTGTATTTTCCGTTCTGGCTTTGCACCATGCTCAAAATAACCGACTCGCCCAGTCCGGCCTTGGTCATCTTGACGACGGAATCGTTGTTCAACACATCCTGACCATTCACCGCAGCCAACGTGAGCACGACAAACAAAGCAATTTTCTTCATGCGATCTCCTTCGGCGACCTAGACCCCAGAATGGCGTCTTAACGGAAATTGTCTCGCATAACATCATATACGTTCTCTTCGTCCCGCGGCTGAGTCGCCTAGCGTGGCACTGAAGACCTCCACCTTCGTGAAGAGCAAAAGCATTCCGCAAACATGTACGCCGCACTCAGCGGGAATAGCAAGAGAATGCCCAGAAATGGCGCCCGCCAAATCTGCTACCATTTCAGCATATGCATAAGCCTTCGCTCGCTGGTGGTAACCTCGCTCGATGAATCCACGAGGATTTGCACCGCGCCGCCCCAGAGTCCGGGAAAACGTTAACGAAGCGATCCGTGCGCGCGAAGTTCGCGCCGTATTCCCCGACGGTTCCGTAGAAGTGATGCCCACGCACGAAGCCGTGCGCAAGGCCCAGGGAATGGGTCTGGATTTGATTCTGATCGCCCCTACCGCGGAGCCGCCCGTCGCAAAAGCGATGGACTACGGCCAGTGGCAGTACGAAAACAAGAAAAAGCAGCACGAAGCGAAACGCAAACAGCACATCATCCAGGTGAAGGAGCTAAAATTCCGCCCCAACACCGATGATCATGATTACGATTTCAAGAAAAATCACGCCATCCGCTTCTTACAGGAAGGCAATCGCGTAAAAGCCATCGTGCAATTCCGCGGGCGCGAAATCGCGCACACCGATATTGGCCGCAAATTACTGATCCGCTTCTCGCAGGATCTGGCAACTTATGGTGTGGCCGAAGGCCAGCCGCGCATGGAAGGCCGCAACGCCCACGTCATTGTCAGCCCGATTAAAGTGGTTCCGCCGCCGAAACCGGAAAAGCCGAAGCCGGCACCCGGGGCAACCTCCGGTGGTTCTGCGCAAAGTGGTTCTGCGCAAAGTGGTTCTGCGCCCGCAATGGCAAGTCCCGCGACGCCTTCACCGGCGCCTAAGCCTGAAACACCGCAGTCCTAAATTGTTTTAGCGCCAGCGCCCATCGCGCCAGACGTACCCGCCACCGCGATGTTCCCAGCGTCCGTCTTCCCAACGGCGGCGGCCTTGTGGCGCCCGGTCCCAGCGTCCGCCAATCCAGTAATAACTATTGGCGCGCCAACCCCAATAGCCGTTGATCCAGACATAGCCTGGCCCCGGCGCCGGACCATAAGTCTCATAGCGCACCGGCGGCGGCGCCACTCGGGCGTAAACACCCACACGCGCCGCGCAGCCGTCTAAAGTCAGCAGTGTGAAAAGTACGCCGGTCGCGATTCCGGCTTTGATCATGTTCTTCATGATTCGCCTCCTACAAGTTAGAACCCCAACGGACCGCCCGGGTTTCGCGATCTTTCAAACGTGAATCGGAATTCATTTGTTAGCGATAACGATAGCCGTCCCGATCACGGTCACGGTCCCGATCATGGTCACGCCGGTGATCCCGGTCCCGATCATTATCGTGATAGCGGGGGCCATAGTAGCCCAGCCCATAACCATAGTGGCGGGAAACACAGCCGCTGGAAAACAGCGCGGTAGCTAACAGTAGCCCGCCGAGCGTAAAACCGATGCCACTTTTGGCAAAAAAGTTCTTCATAACCGCCTCCCTGTAAGCCGCATGTTTGCTGCGGTCACTCGATTGGAAGCGGCCCGGCACTGGCAGGTTGCAAGCTTAGCAGGAATTAATGGTGAAGGAAGTTAATGATGTGACGTTAATGCGCTGGTTACGGCTTCGTCCTGCACTACGGGAACGGCCCGTTCGGCCATGGCGCGCTTTAATTTGTCTACGCCTTCGCCGGTGACAGCGGAGATCTGGAAAAAAGGCATTTTCTTTTTGCGCGCCATTTTCTTCACGGCTTCAATGCGTTCGGGATCCTGCGCGGCGTCAATCTTGGTAGCGACAACCAGCATGGGCTTCTTCGCCAGGTCTGGGGAAAAACTCTTCAGTTCTTTCAAGATGACCTCGAAATCGTGAGCCGGATCCCGGCCCGTTTCCGAGACATCCACCAGATGCGCCAACACCCGCGTGCGCTCGACGTGTTTCAGAAATTGCACGCCCAGCCCGTGGCCTTCGTGCGCGCCTTCGATCAACCCCGGAATATCGGCCACCACAAAAGTCGTCTCGTCATCTTTACTGCGATTGGCGCTCACCACGCCCAAATTCGGTTCCAGCGTCGTAAATGGATAGTCGGCAATTTTCGGTTTCGCGGCCGATATAACCGAAATCAACGTCGATTTACCCGCGTTGGGAAAACCCACCAGCCCGACGTCCGCCAACAATTTCAGCTTCAGGCGCAGGCGGCGCTCTTCGCCCGGCTTACCATCTTCGTGTTCGGTGGGAGCCTGATGCGTTGCGGTTGCGAAGCGGGCATTGCCGCGTCCGCCCTTGCCGCCGTGGGCCAAAACAAAGCGCTCACCCGGTACGGTGAAATCGTGAATCTGCTCGCCGGTCTCCGCGTCGTAAACAATGGTGCCGACCGGCGTGGCGATTTCGATCGATTCGCCGTCGTGGCCGGTCTTATTGCTGCCTTCGCCATGCCGGCCGCGGCCGGCTTTGTGTTCGGGATTAAAGCGGAAATGCAGCAGCGTGTTGTGGTGCGGGCTGGACACCATCACCACGTCGCCACCGTGGCCGCCATCGCCGCCGCTGGGTCCGCCACGCGGTACGAACTTCTCACGGCGCATGGCAAAACAACCGTTGCCGCCATCGCCGGCCTTCACGGTGATCATCACTTCATCAATAAACACGGAGACTACCTCTCAGGAACCTATAAAAAGACAAAGGCCAGGAACCCACGGCGCGTTGGCACCGGCAGAATTCCTGGCCCTAGCTTTTGGTCGTGCTAGAAATTACTCCGCAGCGTCGTTATTCTGCCGCGGCGTTATTCTGCCGCAGCGTCGTTATTCTGCAGCAACGATACTGACAAACTTGCCCATGCGGCCCCGGTCGCGGAATTCGATGACGCCGGTGACCTTGGCAAACAGCGTGTCGTCCTTGCCCACGCCCACGTTGATGCCGGGCTTGATCTTAGTGCCGCGCTGCCGCACGATGATCGATCCGCCCGGAACAAACTGCCCGCCAAATGCTTTTACGCCCAGCCGCTGGGCATTGGAATCGCGGCCATTTTTGGAACTGCCTAAACCTTTTTTATGTGCCATGACATTGCCTGTCGTAATTACGCAAAGTAACTACACAATCTCCGTGATCTTTACGCGCGTGAAGTTCTGCCGGTGACCAATGGTCCGCTTGTACTGCTTCTTGCGCTTGAATTTGAACACCAGCGTTTTGGGGCCGCGGTCCTGCACCGTGATGGTGGCCTTGACGATGGAGCCCTGGGCCGCCGCGCCGGTTTTCACCTGCCCGCCGTCCACCAGTGCCAGCACCTTGTCGAACTGAACACTGGAGCCCACTTCGCCCGCCAGCGTCTCGACGTCAATCAACCCGCCCGGTATCGCTTTGTACTGTTTTCCGCCTGATTCAATTACTGCGTACATGACTGTTTCCTTATGCTGTTTACTTTCGAGCTTTCAGGGTTTTTCGTTCATGCCGTGCCACATTGTCGCTAGTACATTATGACAGGCCGGACGGAAAGCCGGAACTTTTAGTGTACTACAGGTGGGAAGCGTTGCCGTTATCGAATGGCAGTCCACAGAAAACCTTAATACTCTCTGAACCTTGCGCCCAATCTATTCGATGTGCCCAATCTATTCGATCGCCAATGCCCCTTCACTTGACACCCCGCTTCGCATTCCAGTAACGTCAGTTGTTGGGAGGAATCGCCGGGTGAAACAGAATAGCTTGAGACAAATTAGCGTTGGCATCCTGGGAACAGGCTGGTGCGGAGGCATCCGCGCGGTCGCGTCGTCCACCAGCCCTTGGGTGAAGGACCTGCACATCGCCGAGATTAAAGAGGACCGTCTGAAAGAAGTGGCGGACCTGACCCGGCCGGTTACGGCCACTACGGACTATCGCAAAATCGTCGACGACCCCAGTGTTGACGCCGTGATGATTTCAACCACGCCGGAGCCGACGCATTTCCCCATCGCCAAAGAGAGTCTGCTGGCAGGCAAGCACGTGTTTCTGGAAAAGCCGATCGCCATGAACCTGGACGAGGCGGACGAGTTGATCGCGCTGGCGCATGCGAAAAAGCTGTCGTTCACTATTGGCTATTCGCAGCGGTTCAATCCTAAATTTGCGTTCGTGAAACGGTCGATTGAAGACGGGACCATTGGCGAGCCGTGCAGCGCTCTGGTCAGCCGGCATATCACGCGCAATTTGGGGAAGAAGATCGGCGGGCGCGTGAAGCTTTCGCCGGCCGCGATGGAAGCCACGCACGATATCGATTTTGTTTTATGGTGCCTGGCGCCGCGGCGTCCAGTAAAAGTTTATGCGCAGGAAGTTCACAAAATCATGAAGGGGCAATACAACGTCCCCGATTGCGTGTGGATCATCGTGACCATGGACGATGGCACGGCCTTCACCATTGGCGCGGGTTGGGTGCTGCCGCCGGCGTATCCGAATTTTTCCTCAACCTGGATTGAGTTTGTGGGCACCGAAGGCGCGGTGATGGTGGACGATACGCATCGCGATGTCTACACCACTACTTTGCAAAAAGGCATTCAGTTCCCCATTTCAACGATGCCCGGCGAAAAAGTGAATCACGTTTACGCGGGTCCGATGGAAGCCGAAACTTTGCACTTTTTGGAATGCGTTGCGCTGGGCAAGCAGCCGTTGGTCACCGGCGAACAAGCGCGCCTGGTGATGCAGGTGTATCAGGCCGCGGATTTGTCGGCGGAGACAGGCATGCCGGTGGAATTGGCGAAGACGCTGGAGCCGTCTTTGGTGTAAGGCAGCGGTGTAAAACAGCACCACGCTGGAAGACGACCGTCAAACAACGGACCCGCCGAGCTACGTTTCAAGAAGCGCCAGCGTTGCCTGTCGCCAGTAATCGGGGGTCCGGAAACGATTCCGGGAAAGAACATGGATACTCGTCGATCTGTCGCGTCAGATGTCGCTGCCCTTGCTGGAGAAGGGGGGGCGCCAGACACTCCCGGCGGATCCATGTCGGCGCCGGCTAATTCCTTTCAGCAAACCAAACCCACCAAACGCCGCTGGTGGATTTTGTTCCTGATCAGCCTGATGTACCTGATCGCCTACATGGACCGCAGCAACATCTCCGTGGCGCAGCCGGAAATTGCCAAGGCGTTCGGCCTAAGCAAAACCCAAATGGGCGTAGTGTTGTCGGCCTTTACCTTAGCCTACGCGCTGGGGCAAGTCCCGGCAGGCTGGTTGGGGGACCGCTTCGGTCCCAAAAAAGTCTTGATGGTGATCATGTCCTGGTGGGCCGCCGCAGCGGCGCTCACCGGAGCGGCCAGCGGCATGAACTCTTTGCTGGGCGCGCGTTTCTTATTGGGCTTGGGCGAAGCTGGCGCGTTCCCCGTGGCCAGCCGGGGCATGCAGTTGTGGTTCCCCCGTTCCGAACGCGGACGCATTCAAGGCACCACGCATTTCTTCAGCCGCTTCGCGGTCGCAGTCACGCCACTTGTCGCCGGCAGTATCATGCTGGCCTTCGGCTGGCGCGCCATTTTCTACATCTTCGGGTCGCTGGGCGTCATTTGGGCCGCCGCGTTCGCCATCATTTATCGCAATCGCCCCGAGGAACACGCCGGCGTAAACCGTGCGGAGCTCGCCGAAATTCGCGGCGTGAATCCCGACGGCAGCATCAAGGAATTAGGCGCTGTGTATCAACGCACCCCTTGGAAACAAATCCTGGGCTCCGCCAATATGTGGTACATCGCGCTCGGCTACGGCTGCTTTTTTTTCGGCACAAATTTCTATTTGACTTGGTATCCCACATACCTGCGTGAGCATCGTCATCTAACCGTGCAAGCCCTGGGACTGATCGGCTCGCTGCCTTTGTTCGCGGGCATGTTGGGAGATATTGTGGGCGGGTCACTCACGGACATCGCTTTTAAGCGCAGCGGCAATGCCAAGTGGGCGCGCCGGGTTGTCGCGGCACCTGGATTTGTGCTCGCCGGCATCTTCGTCATCCCCGCGGCCATCACCGAAAGTGCTGGATTATCCGTTCTATTCCTGGCCATTTCCTTCTTCTTTTTGGAGTTTGTGATTGGCCCCGCCTGGGCCGTCCCCATGGATGTGGGCGGCCAGTTCAGCGGCACGGTCACCGGCATCATGAACATGGCGGGAGCGCTCACCGCCTCACTCACGCCGATTGTTTACGGCGGACTGTTTCAGCGCGGCTATTGGATTGCCCCGTTTTATGTATCCGCGGGCGTGTTGTTTCTGGGCGCGCTGGTCTGGCTATTCTTGATCGACCCCGAACGGAGCGTCGTTGAAAATACCATCGTTGAAAATACAAATTGAGGTGCACGCATGGTCGCAAAATTAGGCCTTTCTAGCTTATTGATGGGGGTTACGCTTTTCGCGCAAGGCGGCAAATGGATCAACCTGCCCCCATTCCCGGAGCCGCATGAAGAAGTCATCGGCCAGGCCGCCAACGGCAAAATGTATGTGTTCGCCGGACTGGTTTCCGCGCCCGTGTGGTTGCCCGTCGGAATGGTCTACGAATTCGATCCCGCAGGCGGCACGGTTGGCGGCACATGGACCAAAAAGAAACCCATGGCCGTGCCCGCCCATCATCTGGCCCTTACCGAATACGGCGGAAAGATTTATGTTTTCGGCGGTTTCAAGGAAGGTAAGGTAGGCCAGCTGGCGGCGTGGACTCCCATCGACAACGCGTTCGAGTACGATCCAATCAAAGACACCTGGAAAGCGCTGGCCCCCATGCCCACCAAGCGCGGTGCGGCGGTGGCGGCCACGGTGAACGGAAAAATGTACATCATCGGCGGAGCGACGACGGCGCCCGGCGCCACGAACCCATCCATCCATCCGACGATTCCGCAGCGTGTGCTATCGACGGTGGAAGAATACGATCCCGAAACCAACACGTGGCGCACGCGCTCGGCCATGCCCACACCGCGCAATCACACCGCGGCGGGAGTCGTAGGCGGAAAAATTTATGTGATCGGCGGACGCATTGGCGCGGCCTTCATCGCAGCGTCATCGGATCTAGCCAACGTCGAAGCTTACGATCCGGCAACCGACTCCTGGAGCCGCCCGCTTGCCAAAATGCCTACCGCCCGCAGCGGCCTGGACGTTGGCGTTTACAAAAACAAAATTGTCGTCGCTGGTGGCGAAAATCAGGATTTCTTCCAGCACACCGCCTATCACGCTTTCGAGATGTACGACCCCGCGACCAACACGTGGAACATTTTGACGCCGATGACCATCGGCCGCCACGGCGTAGCCGGCGGAGTGATCGGCAATCGCTTCTACGCCATCAGCGGCGACGTCCAATCCTCCGGCACCGGCGTGATGGTGTCGACGCCATCCGCCGATGCGTTTGAGTTTGATAACTGAGAAGAGCACCAAGCCGCGAGCGTAAGCGAGCGCCGAACTTGGAAAACGCCTAACCCCTGAATTTCGGCCACAACCGTTCCGCGTTGCCGCGGTCCAGCGCATGCTGCACATCCGCCGGTAACTTCAGCGCAGGCATGTTCAGCACCGTGCTCTCCATCGGCTCAATCGGGAAATCCGTCCCGAACAAATATTGTGTGGGTGGAGCAAATGCCCGCAGGGCCGCAATCGGCATCGGATAAGCCGCGTGCGCGCATTCAAAATATAATCGCTTCAGTTCCGCGTATACTCCGTTCGGCGTTTTCGGACTCACCCCGTCCGTCAACTTGCCCACAATCTTATCGGTAGGCCCCGCGCTATTCGTGGTCGCACCTGGCACACGATCCTTCACCCGGCCCGCCAGCACCGGCACCGCGGCGCCAGAATGATTGATGATCCACTTGATATCCTGGCAGCGCGAAAGCACGCCGCTATACAGCAGGCTCACCACCGTACGTGTGGTGTCGAAGTCAAACTCCACCACACCGTCGCCCAAGCCAGCCAGATTGTGGCAGCAATTCCCAACCGTGGGATGAAAGAACACGGCCGACTGACGCCGGTTCAGTTCATCGAAGATCGGCAAAAACATCGGGTCGCCCCACCACTTGTCCCCCAGGTTGGTGAACAACGCCACGCCGTCGCACTTCAGCGTGTCGAACGCGTACTCGATTTCCTTCAAGCTGGCATCGATGCTGCGCCCCGGAAGCGCCGCGAAAAAACCCAACCGTTTGGGGTTCGCCTGCATCGCCTTCGCGCCATATTCATTGGAGTCGCGCGCAAACTTGATCGCTTTCTCCGATCCATCGTAGAGAATATCGCCTGCCACAGTCAGCGACAAAATCGCCTGCTCGGTGCCAAATTTGTCCATGGCATCCAGCGACGATTGCGGCGTATACTGCCGCGCCGTCATATTCGGCTGGAACGGAGGCAGCATATGATGATGCACATCAATGCGCCCTCGCTTGCCCTTCTTGTTTTGTGCCAGCAACGAACCCGCGGCGAAGGTTCCTGCGGCCAACAGCTTCATCAAATCGCGGCGCGAAGGCTGGCCGTGAGTATCGCAAATGTGTCCCGCTGCCAAGTGGTTGTAATTCGTCATAAGAGTGAACCCGTCTGGGGTGAAACGATATCACTCTTCACCGCTTGGCGTCAAACGCCAGCAAAGCACTGTAATGCAAACGGTACGATCAAAACCCGCTATCGTCCGCGCCGCGCTTCCACTTGTTTGAAGCCCGCCGGTACCTCGAACTGAGCGCCATCCACCGTTCCGGGCGAAAAGCTATTCATCGTAGTGGTCATTTCCATCAGCGAACCCGTCGCAGCCGGTTGATCGCTGCTCTTCTGCGCGGCCGCCGGCGGAGGCGCGTCCTGCGTATCGTCCTTGCGCTTTCGTCCAAAACCGCCCAGTCCCGGAATCCGTCCAATGGCAGCACCCGCAGCCGCGGCTCCCACCGATTCCCGTTCCTTCTGCGGTGGCGGCCCAGAAGATTGAGAAGAAGCTTGGGGAGACGCCCCCGCCGCAGAAGGCGTTCCCGATGCGCCCATCACCACCGTGCTCTCCACAGGCACGCCGTCAATTTTCGACATCTCCCGCGCCAGGTCCTCCATATTCATCGATATGTATTGGCCGCCCTGCGCCGCGCCCATCTGTGCAATCTGCTGCATGCCGGAGCCGAAAATATATCCCAGCTTCGCCGCCATGCGCTGGTGGAACGCCTTCACTTCGTCGTAGCCCGGAACCGCGCATACCAGGCATCGGTGGTGATGTTCATCCCGCCGGTCTGGCCCGTGGTTTTGTCAGTGCCCTCCATCGCCATGTTGATCTGCATTTCCTTGGCGTTCAATCCCTGCACGGTTTTGGTTTGGCCCGTCGCCTTGGCCGTCACTTTGAACTGCGCCTGCACATCGTCCTTCTTGGTGGCGTCTTTATCTTTACTGCGGCTCTGCGCGCGGCTGGCCGCTTCCTCCATCTGCTGCTTCATCTCGGCAAAGGTCATCACCGAGTAAGTCTTCTTCGCCGTATCAATGGTGGTGATGCTTTCTTTGTCCAGGTCAATCACCGTGGTGCGATCCTTGGTGATCGTCGCCATGCGGTTGCCCTTCAGCAAGTGCGTGGAAACGATCGGATCCCGCGCCCCCCTGGCCAGCGGACCCAGCGCCTTCATCATATTGAACAGCGACCCGCCGGTCATCTGCGTGGTGTCCTGATAAGTGAAGTCCGCGCGCAACAGCGTGGAGGTACCGCATAACAGCGTGGTAAAAATAATCCCTTGAAACATCCATTGATACGACGTTGTGAATTTCATAGAGGCTCCGACTGCTTTCATCATACAATGCGTAGGTGGATGAAACCTTGACTCACGCCGCGTTGGCCGACGGCAAACATCACTTGGAACCCGTCCCCGGCGTCGTCATCGTCAACAAGCCCACCGGCTGGACCTCTCACGACGTCGTCGCCAAAATGCGCCGCATCGCCCGCACTCGCAAAATCGGCCATCTGGGCACGTTGGACCCGCTCGCCACTGGCGTGCTCCCTTTGTTGATCGGCCGGGCCACTCGCCTCGCCCAATTCTTCACCCGCAACGACAAAGTCTACGAAGGGACCATCCACTTCGGCTATTCCACCGACAGCTACGACGCCGATGGCCAGCCCACTTCCGCGCCGGCACAGGTAAAGCTCGATCGCGAAAAATTGAACGCCCTCTTCGACCGTTTCCGCGGAACCTTCCAACAAATGCCGCCCGCAGTGTCAGCGAAAAAAATCGGCGGCCGTCCCGCCTATGAACTGGCGCGCAAGAACCTGCCCGTCGATCTCAAGCCGGTGGAGGTCACCGTCACATCGCTCGAAATTCTGGAAATATTGGATCCCTGCCGTGTCCGCATCCGCCTGCATTGCTCCGCCGGAACTTATGTGCGCAGCATCGCGCACGATGCCGGCCAGGCGTTGGGCTGCGGCGCGTTTCTCGATCAACTGTGCCGCACCGCGTCCGGCGATTTTCGCCTCGACCAGGCCCGCACTCTGGACGAACTCGCTGCGATGTCAGGGCAGAATCGTTTTGCTGACGCCGTGATCCCCGCCGGCCATCTTCTGCCGCACTTCCCCAGCGAAATCGTCGACTCCGTTACCGCCGCCCAAATCCGTCAGGGCCGCAACTTCCGCGTTTCGCCCTTTCTGGTCCGCACCGCCCTGAACAGCGAAGCAACCGACGCTGCCAATCCCATCAAGGCCGTTACTGCGGAAGGAGAACTGGTGGCCATCGGCGCACTGGTTCTGCCCCACGTCTATCATCCCATTCTGGTTTTCTAACCCTGCTGGCGGCCCATTCACATTAAGTGTGTTTAAGGCAACAGGTGAAATAAATTTCATCCTTTTCCTGCCGTATTGCAGGTCATTTCACCAATGACTTCAAGTATCCTGAAGAGAGTGCTCCGCGATTCCCTATTGGCCCTGATTCTATTGCTGCCCGGCGCCACGCCGACTCACGCCTCCGCTGATGAGGTCGCCCAAACCGGTGATGCCTTCTTTGCCGGCAGCGTGGTCGAGTTTTCCGCCGGCAAAATCACCGTCACCCGTATCGTCCGCGGCCAGACCGAAAGCCGCAGTTTCAAAGTGACGCCGCAAACCAAAATGGACGGCAAACCGCAAAAAAACGTCCGCGTTACAGTAGGCTACGTTTCCGACGACAGCGGCGACACTGCCACCATGGTCGTCGTGCGCCCCCCGGTGCCTGCGCCGCCGCAAAAAAGCAAAAAATAGTCCCACCGCAAAAGAACAAGAAATAACGGCTTGCAACGAAAAAAACCCTACCCCGGCGTTTTCACCTTCTTTTTTCGCGCCGCCGCCCACCCGGCTTTTACAATTTGATGACTCCGCCCCAGCGCCAGCGCGCCTTCCGGCACTTCTTTGGTGATCACACTGCCCGCGCCCACATAGCTATCTTCGCCAATCTCCAGCGGCGCCACTAAAGTCGAGTTGCTCCCCACAAACGCCCCCGCGCCAATCTTGGTCATATGCTTGTGCACACCGTCGTAATTACAAGTGATGGTCCCTGCGCCAATATTCACCCGCTCACCGATCTCGGAATCGCCCAGGTACGCCAGGTGCTGGCTCTTCGCGCCTGCGCCCAGCCGCGTTTTCTTTAGCTCGACGAAATTGCCCACCCGCGCCTCCGGCCCCACCTGCGCCCCCATCCTCAACCTAGCAAACGGTCCCACCTGCGCCCCCGGATCAATCCTCGAATCCGATACCAGCGTGTAAGCTTCGACAACCGCCCGATCGGCCAGTTGCGCTGAATCGAGAATCGCACCCTGCCCAATCCGGCAGTCCTCGCCAATCACGGTTTGATTCACCAAACGCGCGAACGGCTCAATCACCGTGTCCATCCCCACGCGTACTTGCGTGTCGATGCTCACCGTCTCCGGCCGCTCAATCGTCACACCAGAGAGCATCAGCTCGTGCGTCTTGCGGTTACGCATGATGCGGTCAGCATCCGCCAATTCCACCCGTGTGTTGATGCCCAGCAGTTCGCTGGGGTCATCAATATGCATGTGTTTGACCACATGCCCATGCTGATTCAGAATCGCCACCATGTCGGTGAGATACAACTCGTTCGCCGGATTATTTGTCGTAATTTCGCCAATGTGCTTCCAAAGTAGCGCGCTCTTGAAAATGTAAATGCCGGAGTTAATCACCTTTACCTTCAACTGCGCTGGCGTCGCGGCTTTGTGCTCCACAATCGCCTGCACGTTGTTCTGACTATCGATGATCACCCGCCCATAGCCCGTCGGATCTTCCAGCGTTGTGGTGATCATCGTCGCGGCGGCATCATCCTGTTCTTGTGCCTCCTGCAAGCGTTTCAATGTTGCCGCCGAAAGCAGCGGCGTATCGCCCATTAGCACCATCAGCGACCCGGTCTGCTCCGGATCCGCCTTCACCAGCACTTCACGCGCGCACTTCAACGCATGCCCTGTGCCTTTTTGTTCCACCTGCCTCGCAAAACTCACCCCGGTCGGCTTCAACAAGGCTTCCACCGCATCCGCCTGATGCCCCGTCACCACCGAAATGCGCGCCGCCGGCGCCACCGCACGTGCCGCCTGCACCACGTGCTCCACCAACGCCAGTCCCCCGGCGCGATGCAATACCTTGGCCTGCTTGGAACGCATGCGGGTTCCTAAGCCAGCCGCTAAAATCACCACCGTTGTCTTGGTTGTCGTTTTGCTGCTTTTGCTCGTCATTTTGCTCTCAATTGAATCCGCTTTGCTCTCAATTTAATTCGCTTTTTTAAGCCGGGATTGCAAACGCCTGCCGCGTTGCGCCAACTCAAACGCCACTGCGCCAATTGCGCCCACATCGTGGCGGATCTTCCCGCCCATCTGCTTCCCGCTCATGCGCAATAGATCGGCGGAAATCACCGTTAACCCCATTGCGGATAAATTTTCAATATCGTTTTCCACCGGCGTCGCCGTCTGCTCCTGATACTTGCTCAGTAAAGCCCGCCCGCGAATGGGTGCCGAATTCACCACGCACACATCCAAAATCGGCCGTTTGGTCCGCCGCTGGCTATGCCGCAAAATCGCCGCCACGTGCTCCGACGCCTTCAGATCCGTGGTCTCCCCCGGTTGCGACATCAGGTTTACGAAATACGCCTTCATCGCCGGCGACGCCGCAATTGCCTCCGGAATCCCTTCCACCAGCAGGTTCGGAATCACGCTGGTGAACAAACTCCCCGGTCCCATCGTGATCAAATCCGCTTCCGCAATGGCTTTCAATGCCGCCGGCAGCGGTTTCACATTGGCCGGCTTCAGCGAAATGGTATCGATCCTCACCCGGCTCCGGCTGATTTTGGTTTCGCCTTCTACCTTGCGCCCGTTGGCCAGTGTCGCCCGCAAAATCACGTCCGACGACGTCGCCGGATAAATTTGCCCCAACACCGGCAACACTTGTGCCGACGCCTGAATCGCGCTGGCGAAATCGCCCGTCAAATGCGTCAGCGCCGTCAGAAAAAGGTTCCCGAAACTGTGCCCCTTCAGCCCGCGCCCGCTGGCAAAGCGATACTGAAACAGGCTAGTCATCAGCGTCTCATCGCGGGCCAGCGCCACCATGCAATTACGAACGTCGCCCGGAGGCAGAACGTCGAAATCGCGGCGCAATCGTCCCGAACTCCCGCCATCGTCCGTCACCGTGACAATCGCGGTCAGTTCAATGGCACAGCCTGCCTTGATGTAGCGCTTCAATCCACGAAGAAGCGTCGAAAGTCCATTGCCGCCCCCGATCGATACAATCCGCAACGGAGATGCCGGCGAAGCCTTAACCAGAATGTGCCCCTCTTGTTTCCATCACAGGTCTGCAACCTGCACGCAAAACAATCCTGTTTCTGCCCGGTACTGTCGCTAGTGCTGTCGCTAGTACTATAGATACCATTTTAGGATCGCACGCAGCCCAGCCCAGCACAAATGCTACTGGGTTCATGCAGAGCGCGAATCATGTTCTAATCAGTCATGCCAACTGACCCCGGAAAAGGCATCGACACCGCCACCCTCCCCTGGGAAGAGCTCTTCTTCGAACCAATCGGCTCGCCCATTTTTATCAAGAGCCTGCTCAAGGACCCCGACACTGGCATGGAAGTCACCCTCCTCGGTTACCCTGCTGGCGTCTTGAATCCCAAACACACCCACCCCTGCGCACATGGCATGTACGTATTGCAGGGCACACTGGTCACCCACAAAGGCCACTTCGGCCCAGGCAGTTTTGTTTGGTTCCCTGAAGGCGAAGTGATGGAACACGGAGCCACCAGCGCCCAGGACGTGGTGGCTCTGTTTCTGACCAATAAACCCTTCTCGGTGGATTACAAGTAGCGCGCTTCGCCAAATCCTGCTACTTCACCACCACGCTCACCCGCCGGTTCCACGCATCGGCCACCCCATCGGCCTTCACCGCTTCTTTAAGCGTGTTTACAATGATGCTCTCCCGCGCCACTCCCAGCCCCACCAGAATCTCCGCCACCTTGCGCGCCCGTAGCTCAGTCAGCCCCGTCTTCTCGGTGATTGTCTCCCCGCCCGATAACAACGTCGACGCCCGATAGCCCGTCACTTCGATGCTTGATGCTGTTTTTTCTTTCGCGTACTTCGCCGCCTCGCCCAATGCGTGCGTGGCGTGCGTGCTCAAAAAATCGTTGTCGAAGTCGAAATACACCGTGGTCGCCGCTGGCCCCTCAACCTTCACCCACGAAGGAGCCGGTGCCGAATATGGCCCACCCGCCGCACGTACCCTTGCCGGCGCCTCCAGCCCTTCCTCCGCTGGCAACATCGTATTGCACGCCGGAGCCAATTCCGGCAGCACCGAAATCTTCACCGGCCGCAGCGGAATCCCGCCGCATACGCGGGCTCCGTCACCCACAACACCTTCCACCAGCACCTGATGCATCAACTGCGGGGGATAAAAATCATCCACCACTCCGCCTTGTATGCCCAGAAAATAGGTTTCGCCTTTGTACTCCGTCAACCAGCACGGCTGCGTCTTGGTGTCGCGAACCACCGGGCACGAGACGAACTGCAAACGCGATTGACCACACAGGTTCACCGCCATCAGCGCGATCAGCACGCCCCTCATAGAACCCCCAGAAAGTTGATCAGGTCTTGTTTTTCTTCGCCGGTCAGCCGCATATCGAAACGCCGGTCATAATAGTCCACCAATTCGCGCAGATCTTTGGCGGAGCCATTCGCAAAGTACGGCGCCCTCGCCGCCAGCCCGCGAAACTGCCCCATCGTGATCGCCCCCACATCCGCGCACACCCCCGTCACCAGCGCCCGTCCTGGATCCGACGTATAAATCACCCGCCCCAAAAACGGATGCGGCCGCGCCTCCGCCTTGCACGTCACTTTGAACACCGGCAACTCCGCCGCTTCGCTCCAAACCTTGGCCTCCGTCCATGTCGGATAATTCGTCGTTCCCAAATCCACCCACGCCGGAGCCCGATCCTGACCCGACATCCGTGCGTTGTGGCACACCGCGCAGCTCCGCTTCGCCGGATTCCCCAACCCCACCGTATTGATGTGCGTCACGTTTCGCACCCAGAATTGGCGGTTCAGAAAAATATCATTGCCCCGCGCCACGGATTTTCGAAACTCCGCTTGCCGATCGGCCTTCGGCGTCTTCGCCCAGTCCTCGAAAAAATCAAATACGGGAGTCTTTGCGCTATTCAACACGCCGGCTTTCTCCCCCGCCATATTCGCCGGTCCCAGCGACTTTGGCCCATCCGTTTCCACCAAACTGCCCGCCTGCTTGTCCCACTCCTGCGCCATGTAGACCTGGCTTTCATACGCAATAATCCGCTGCAGTTGTTCCCGCGCCAGCCCTACGTGGCCCTCTTGATGATCCCGATACGCACTCTCCGCCTGTATCTTCAGCGTGCCCGCCCGCGCATCCGCCATCATGTTCATGCTCACCGGCGCGCCTGTTTCCGGGTCTTTCTCAAGCAGAACGCCCAACTTGATATTGAACACTCCATCGGGAGCCAATATATATTTCAGATTCGCCGCCGGCCGCGGTCTCCGGAACACCGAAACCGTCGGCTGCCCGCTGCGCAAACCATACTTCGCATCCCGATTCACTCCCGTCGGGTCGCTCACCACCTCAATCGCAAACTCCGGCGTCACATCTTTCGGTGGCCACGCCATCCCCACCCGAAACAGGCCCCTGTTTAGCAACAGCGAATGCGAACTCGCCTGTTCCTGCGGCAAACTCGGATTGTTCGACCCATCCACCGCCGCAAATATCGGATCCCGTCCTTGCGTCGCCCGCCAACGTTCGCGAATTCCCTCCACCGAAACGCTCATCGCATTTGACGGTTGATGACACGTCACACACGCACGCCCGTTGCTACCCACGGCCTCGAAAAACGGATGGCCTTTCGTTTCCACCGGCCCGTCTAAATTCAAAATTCCTAAACGCCCCAGCGGATTTTCAAACGACATCGCCTTCGGCAGCGCAACCGCTGAACCCGGCTCAACCCACGCCGGTGTTGCGTCTTCCGCGCTCAGCCAGCCCACGCCCATCGTCAACAGCAACCCCGCGGAAACGACGCCCGCTATTCGTTTGTTATTTTTCAACATACGCAAACCATCGTTCAAGCCAAACCATCGTTCAAGCCAAACCATCGTTCAAGCCAAACCTTCGTTCAAGCCAAACCATCGTTCAAGCCAAACCATCGTTCAAGCCAAACCATCGTTCAAGCCAAACCATCGTTCAAGCCAAACCATC
>JANXYJ010000012.1 GCA_025350105.1 Terriglobia bacterium
CCCAGGTCCTTGCAGGCGCAAATCACCCGCAGGGCAATCTCGCCGCGATTGGCTATCAAAAGTTTTTGGAACATGATGCGGTTTTAGCGCGGCTGAACGGCGAACAGCGCTTCGCCGTACTCCACCGGACGGCCGTTCTCGCACAATTTGTGAACGATGGTGCCGGCCACTTCGCATTCAATTTCGTTCATCAGCTTCATCGATTCAATGATGCACAGCACCTGGCCCGGCTCCACCGCATCGCCAACCTTGACGAATGGCGGCGCCCCGGGCGAACCCGCATCATAATAAGTTCCCACGATGGGTGATTTAACAATCGTGTGATTGGGCTCCGGCGCCGCTGTCTTAGCGGGCGCGAGCGCGGCCGAAGGCAGAGCCGCCGCCAGTGGATTTGCGGCGGCAATCACCGGTTGGGCCACCGCCACATGGTGCACCGCGCTAGCGCGAGTCAAACGCAGACGATCACCGCCGCGCTGCACTTCCATCTCGGCCACGCCGCTTTCATGAAAAATTTCCAGCAGCTCTCTGATTTCTTGGTTGGTCATTTCTGGTTTTCAAAACCTTACAGAGTTACAAATTCCTTGCTGGTCGGCGTCAATACTTCGCAGCCGTTGGTGGTTACCAGCACCGTATCCTCAATGCGAATGCCCGCCCAGCCATCGATGTAGGCGCCCGGCTCAATGGTGATGGCCATGCCCGCTTGCAGGATCGTTTGGTCCATCCGGCCCAGGCGCGGCGTTTCGTGAATCTCCAGGCCCAAACCGTGACCGGTGGAGTGCACAAACGCTTTGTCCAACTTATGTTTTTTCATCACGCTACGGACAACCTGGTCCACTCTGCCGGCGGTGATGCCCGCGCGGACTGCGTTCACGCCCGCCAGTTGCGCCTCTAACACCGCGTTATACAGCTCACGGAGTTTCTTTGGCGGCGCGCCCAGGTGAATCACGCGGGTCATGTCACTGCAATAGCCGCCCAGGCTTGCGCCCATATCGATCAATAGTAATTCATTCGCGCTCAGCTTGTGACCGGTGGGATGCGCGTGCGGCAAGGCGGAATGCGCGCCCGCGGCGATGATGGTTTCAAACGCAGGCTTTTCCGCGCCCAGCTTCTTCATCTGAAATTCGATTTCGCCGGCCACGTCCAGTTCGCGAACGCCCGGGCGGATGCGTTTCAAGGACCGCGCGAAGGCTTCTGAATTCAGCAGCACGCTGCGGCGGATCTGCTCGATTTCGTTGGCCGATTTCAGCATGCGGCGCTCTTCAATGATGCGGCCCACCGGCACCAGGCTGAAGCCCAAAGGCAATCCGTCTTTCATGCGCGTGTATTCGTCAAAGCGGGTCCAGGAAGACTCAAAGCCAATTCGCTTCAGCTTTTTTCGCTTGGCCACTTCCAGAATTTTTGGCGTGATGGATCCTTTGACAACGTGAACCTTCGCGCTGATGTTGGTGCGCGCCTCAATGTCGTAACGGGGGTCAGTGAAAAAATGGGTCTCGGTTGCCGTTAAGACTACGAAACCGTTCGACCCGCTGAATCCGGAAAGATAGCGAACGTTGGCGGAGGAAGAAATGAGGAGCGCATCTGCCTTGAGTTCTTCAAGTCGTGCGGCGATATCGCCGCGGCGTTGCTGGATTTCAGTTTGGTTTGAGGTCAAGCGACTAGTTTAACGCGGCGTCGTGTTGCATTCGGGGGAGGTGTAAAAGGGGTCTAACGCGGGCACCCTGCAAATCAGAAACGCTACACTAATTTCTTGGCTGCCTACGATTCCTTGCGTTCCCGCAATTTCCGGTTCCTACTGGCCTCTGGCGTGTTTTCGGTGTTGGCCGGGCAGATGCTGTCCATCGTCGTTGGATGGGATTTGTGGGAGAAGACGCATTCGCCGATGGTACTGGGCAATGTGGGGCTGGTGCAAATCATCCCGCCGATTCTGTTCACCTTTGCGGCGGGTTATGCGGCGGATCACTTCGACCGGCGGCGCATAGCGATCCTGGCCCAATTAGTGATTGCGGTGATCGGCTTTCTGCTTTTTGCGGCCGGAGCGAAGCGCGGTGTCGGTCTGATCTACATTTCCCTTTTGCTGGCCGCCACCGCTCGTGCGTTTCAATGGCCGGTGAGCTCAGCGATGCTGCCGCAGGTGGTCGATCGCGAACACCTCACCAGCGCGATCAGTTGGCAAGGCACCGGCCGTGAACTGGCCACGGTTACAGGACCGGCACTCGCCGGTGTTTTGATCGCCTGGAAGGGCAGTGAAGCCGTGTATCTGGCGCAAGCGCTTTGCGCGCTGACATCAGTGGCTTGTTATGTGTTGATGCGGATGCCGCCGCGCGCGGTGGTCGATCGTCCAGCGATGAGTTGGCTGCAAGTGGGCGAGGGCGTGCGCTTTGTGTGGCGGGACAAAGTGGTGTTGGGCGCGTTGAGCTTGGATTTGCTGGCCGTTTTTTTCGGTGGCGCAACCACCCTATTGCCGATTTTCGCGCAGGACATTTTACATGTGGGCGCAACCGGGTTGGGCTGGTTAAGGGCGGCTCCCGCCTTTGGCGCGGCACTGATGGCCATTGGCTTGGCCCATCGCGGAAAAATTCACAACGCCGGCGCCGTGTTGTTATCTTCGGTGGCGGGCTTTGGCCTGGCCACCATTGCGTTTGCGTTGGCGGCCTCGGGATGGTTGGCGTTCGTGGCGCTGTTTTTCACCGGAGTTTTCGATAGCGTGAGCGTGGTGCTGCGTTTGTCGCTGGTGCAGATGCGCACGCCGGACCATTTGCGCGGGCGCGTTTCGGCGGTGAATGGATTGTTCATTGCCTGCAGCAACCAATGGGGAGCGGTGGAATCGGGCTTCGCCGCGCAGTGGTTGGGCACGGTGCCGTCGGTGGTGTGGGGCGGAGCGGCCACCATTGCGGTGGTGGTGGTGATTGCTGCGATGTCAGGCAGCTTGCGCCGGTGGCGGAATGAACCGGTGGCGGAAGAAGTTGTTTCTTAGGATTTGCCAAACGCTGAACGGGACCCTGCGCAGCCAGAACCACAAACCGGACCAGCCGCTTTCCAGCGACACTACAAGCATGCTCTGGTTCCGCTCGCTATTGTTCCTGTTTGCGATCACTGGCATGCCGCACTTGAACGCTCAACTGGTTTCTGATTTCACCCCGCCCCGTGGCAGTTGTTGCTTGCAAGGCGCGGCACAGGCCTTGGCCGAACAACTTCAGGATTGGAATCAGCTCGGCCGTTACTATGCCGATAACCAACGCCTGGAAAAGCTTCCCCCTGAACCCGGCCGCGTCGTTTTTCTGGGGGACTCCATTACCGACGGCTGGAAACTCGCGCAGTCGTTCGCGGCTATAAGGAAGAGGGGACCATTACGACGGCTTTCGACATGCGGGTGCAAAATGACTTGGACCGCTTCCATCTGGTGCAAGACGTGATTGACCGGCTGCCGCACCTGGGTTCAAAAGGTGCCTACCTGAAGCAGACGATGCAGGATAAGCTGATCGGGCATAAGCTCCACATCGACAAACACGGCGAAGACATGGCGGAGATCCGCAACTGGAAATGGCGTACTTCCGAATGAGGGCACGACACGAGAGCACGACACGAGAGCACGACATGAGAGCACGACATGAGAGCACGACATGACGCGATGCTGCGCCGTTCTCCGGGACTGATTGGGCATTCGCGGAATCCTGCTGGCTGACGCCGCGCCTAGATCCATTTCTTTCGCAGCAACCAGACCTTGATTGCCTGCGTAAGGCCCATATAGCAAAGATGTGTGAGCAGCAGAAAGGGCCAATACATCCCCGGCAGGCGCGCCAGGCCAAGCGAAGGGCCCAGTGGAGAAAACGGCAACCATATTCCAAAGGCCATGATGGATAGTGTTGTCAGCGTCAGCGGCCAGCTGGCGCGGCTTTGAATGAACGGGATCTGGTTGGTGCGAATGACGTGGATAATCAGCGTTTGGGTCATCAGCGACTCAACGAACCAGCCGGTCTGAAATACGGAAGCGCGTGATGGGTCCCAACAATTGAAAACCCAGAGCATGACGAAGAACGTAGTGTAGTCGAACAGCGAACTGATGGGGCCGATGAAAAGGATGAATCGTTTGATCTCGTCAATATTCCAGGGCCTGGGGTGCGCCACTTGCTCTGGGTCCACCGAATCGATCGGGATGGGTATTTGGGAAAAGTCGTACAGCAAATTATTGGTCAACACCTGGATGGGGGCCATGGGAATAAAGGGAAGAAATGCGCTGGCCCCCAACACGCTGAACATATTACCGAAGTTGGAACTGGCTCCCATGCGAATGTATTTAAGGATGTTGGCGAAGACCTTGCGGCCCTCCACCACGCCGCCCTCCAGCACCATCAGGTCCTTCTCCAGCAGGATCAGATCGGCGGATTCCTTGGCGATGTCGGTGGCGGTGTCCACCGAAATGCCGATGTCGGCGGCCTTCAGCGCCGGCGCATCGTTGATCCCGTCGCCCATGAATCCGACCACGTGTCCGGTACGGCGCAGCACTTGAATAATGCGGCGTTTGTGCGCCGGAGAGAGGCGCGCAAACAATGTCGCCGTCTCCGCCGCGGCGGATAATTCGACGTCCGACATCTTCTCGATGTCTGCGCCCAGCAGCATGGGATCTGCGGGGAGACCGACATCCCGGCAAACCTTCCGGCTGATCAGCTGATTGTCACCGGTAAGAATTTTGACGGCTACGCCATGGTTATGAAGTGCCTCGATGGCGCGGCCGGCGGTATTTTTGGGCGGGTCCAGAAATGCGACGTACCCTTTGAGCACCAGGTCGCGCTCGTCTTCCTTTGAACAAGCGTGCTTACCTGTCATCTCCTTCGTCGCTACAGCCAGAACGCGGAAGCCATCGTTGCTGAGGCTTTCATATTCCTGGTGAAGCCCCACTACCAGGCTGGGCTCCATGGGAGAGACTTTGCCATCCAATTCGAAATGCGAGCATTGCAGGAACATTTCTTCCGGCGCGCCCTTGGTGAGGAGAATCGCTTTCCCGGCAGGATCCTCCACCAGCACGGACATCATGCGACGCGTGAAGTCGAATGGAATCTCATCCAGCTTCTTGTGCTTTTCCACCAGCGCCTTCTGCTTGAAGTCCGCGCTGTCCAGAATCGCGCGGTCCAGCAAGTTCTTCAGTCCGGTCTGAAAGTGGCTGATCAAGTAGCCATCCAGCAGCACTTCATCGGTTTCGCGCCCGGCAACATTGCAGTGCCGCTGCAGGATCACGCGGTCTTCGGTGAGCGTCCCGGTCTTATCGGTACACAACACGTCCATGCCGCCAAAATCCTGAATGGCGTTGAGCCGCTTGACGATGACCTTCTTCCTGCTCATGGCAAGTGCGCCTTTAGAAAGGCAGACAGAGACAATCATCGGGAGCATTTCTGGCGTCAGGCCCACAGCCACGGCCATGGCGAAAAAAAAGGCCCCCTTCCAGTCATGTTTGGTAAACCCATTCAGCAGAAAGACGAGTGGCACCATCACCGCCATCAGCTTGATCATCAGCCAGGTGAAGCGGTCCAGACCTTGATCGAAACTGGTCGGAGGCGCTTCTTCGGTGATCGCGCTGGCCATGCTACCCAGGTAGGTTTGGCTGCCAGTGGTCACAACCACCGCGGTGGCGGTGCCGCTCTGCACGCTGGTTCCCATGAAGCAGGTGTTCTTGAGTTCGGTTGGGGAGGCGGCAAGCGCGGTCTCCGCATCGTGGAACTTTTCAACCGGCAGTGACTCGCCGGTAAGGCTGCCCTGGCTTACGAAGAGGTCCTTTGCCGAGAGCACGCGCACATCGCCTGGAATCATATCCCCCGCCGAAAGCGTGACGATGTCTCCCGGCACCAGATCCCGGAGAGGCACTTCCTTGGCCACCCCTTCCCGCACCACCGTCGCCGTCACATGAATCATGGCTTTCAACTTGGCGGCCGCCGAGTCTGCCCGCGCTTCCTGCACAAAGCGCAAAGTTACACTCAGCAGAACCATGGCGGCCATCACCGTTCCGGCGCGCGAATCGCCAGTGGCGAAGGAAATCGCCGATAGTGCGGCAAGAAGGATGACCAGTGGATTGCGAATGATCAGCAGAAGACGAGCCGGCCATCCGCGCTGCTTTTCCTGGGCAACTTCGTTCGGCCCAAAGGTGCGTGACCGCTGCTCGGCCTCGCCCTGTGTAAGCCCCTTCGCCGCAGTTCTCAGCAAGCGGAATAGATCACCACCGTCTTTCTGCGATGCATCAAGAACCGCGGGGGAAACCCGGATATTCGGGTGAGTTTCCTTCGCGGGGATCGTAGCCTTCATAGCGGCGTGAGCAGAAGTCGCTGCCGTTGACACCTTGGTTTTCGCCGAGTCTTCCATGGGTGAGTAGGTAGCGATCTAGAGAAGCAATTTAAGGTCCACAGCTTTCGGCGCCGACGTCAAAAACGGGCCGCTGGCATCGGATCTGACGATACCGCATTTAGTCTCACGATACCGCAGTTAGATAATTCCGCCCGGGACGTTGAGCAAAACCTTCAACCACGTCGGCGGCCCGGTTTTGCATAACTCCCTCGGGTTTTGCATACCTTCCCGGTTTTGCATAACCCCAAGGGCCTGCCATCGGACCGAATACGATCACCTTGCGGGATTCAAGACTACGGAAAGGTGAATTGATGAATTTTGACACTCATGGACACTAACTCTTGGCTTGGCAGGGCGCTCAGTGGTTGATGAATGGTGGGCGCGCAGGGACTGGAACCCCGGACCTCCTGCGTCTGCAGCACCAGGTCGGATTTTAGGAATGCAGTTCTTATTTTACAATCACTTACAGGTCCACAGGCCACTCCATCATTTCCCCGGTATGCGCTCTGGTAAATGGAACGATTGTGGCAACCAGCAGAATGGGAGACACGGTTTTCCTTGTGGTAAACTGTAAAAGTTCCTGGCCTTGTAGCTCAGTTGGTTAGAGCGCTCCCTTCACACGGGAGAGGTCCACAGTTCGAGTCTGTGCAAGGCCACCACGTCCACCTAAAATTTCGGCTCTAGGCCAACAACGGGGGAGCCAGCGGTTCCCAATCCTATCCTGCCCGACTTCATGGTGTTCCTGAATTACAAAACTCGTCATTCACGGCTCCTAGATCCTCACCGCGCCAGGCTCGGCTCACAAAACTCGCTTCCAGTGAACCAGTCTCGGCCACATAGTCCCGCAGGAATGCTTCCACCATTTCGGGTCGTAAGCAACCGTCTTCCACCAGCGCCTCCAGACCGAATGAATGCGCGGCGCCGCCAATCGGGAGGGCTGAATCCGCCACAAGTAGGAGTTCGTAATTCATTTACAGCTGCATTCCAATGGTAGCGCCCTTCAAGCAGATCTGTCTTCGGGCCAGAGCAGGGGAAGTCGTCTTCCGCGCCAACCCAAACTTCTTGGCAGCTTCACGTTCACTCATCTTGTCGACCATCACCGGCACTCATTAAGTCGCAAAGGCGACCGAACGTGGGACGCAGCGGACTCACTGCCGCACGTGAGCGACCGCGGGTATAAAATTGCACATAGCCTATGAAACTTCTCATTGCTCTGGTATCAGCCGCCGCTCTGTACGCTCAATCTCCCGAAACGCACCTTGTCGATCAGGCCGCGCAGGCGTTGGGGGGCAAGGACAAACTGCTCTCGCTGAAAAGCCTCACCATCCACGGCTACGGCCAACTCGCCTACCAAGATGGCGGCGGAAACGTCACGTCATCTCCCGATGCGCCGCAAAAGTGGATTAACATTCGCGATTCCAAGCGCACCATCGATCTCTCCAGCCCCGATATCCGAACCGCCCGTATGCGCCTGGAACAGCGCCAATATCAGGATTTCGTCTTCGCTACCGCCGCCGGCATGACCGGCGCCCAGCGTATCATCCAGAGCCTTGACGGGAACCAAGCGTTCAATACCAATGCCAACGGCCAATCGCAACGCGCCGACCCAGCCGTGCGCCAGCGCCGCATCGACCTGCTCGATAACCCCGCGGTCCTGATCCGCACCGCGCTCGATCCAAAATCGAAACTAGCCAATCTGCGCACCGAAGGCGCCCGCCAAGTGATGGATTTCACCACGCCATCCGGTGACCAGATCACTTTTGCGCTCGACACCTCCACCAACCTCCCCACCTGGATGCAATGGGTTTCGCCCCACCCCAACTACGGCGACGTCACCTATCGCACCACCTACACCGGCTATCAGGATGAACAAGGCATCCGCCTGCCCTACGGCTACAACACGGTGATGGACTTCAGGAACATCGTCTATCGCAAGCTCTACGTGGATCGCTACGGCATCAATGAGCCCATCGCGGATCTCGCCATACCTGCGGCCACCCGCGCCGCCGCTCCATCCGTAGCCCCCAGCTACACGATCGAGGCCATCCCGGTGGCCAAAGGTATTTGGTATATGAAGGGCGGCGCGGGGAACTCCACGCTCTACGAATTCGCCGACCACCTCACCCTATTCGAGTGCTACGGCAACGAAGCCTCCACACTCGCCATTATCGCCAAAGCCCGTGCCACCGTCCCCGCCAAACCCGTCACCCAGTGCATCGTCGGCCACCATCACATTGACCACTCCGGTGGCGTCCGCGCCGCGGTCTCCGAGGGCCTGGAACTGGTTACCCAGCGCGGCAATGTCGACTACTTCAAGGAAGTTGTTGGACGCCCAGCCAAACTATTCCCCGATGCGCTTGGACGCAATCTCAAGCCACTCAAAATCCTCGCCGTCGATGAGCATCTGAAGCTGAAGGATAGCGCCATGGAAATTGATCTCTACCGCGCCATCTCCAACACCCACATGGCCAATGGCCTGTTCGCCCACGTCCCCGGCCTCAACCTCGTCAGTCAAGGCGACTTCACCGACGAAGGCTGGGAACAAAGCTTCTGGGCCAACACCTACCCGGCAAGCGTTGCCTACTGGAAGCTTAAAGTAGACCGCGACCTCAGCGTCCACGGAAACATGCACACCTACGCCGAAGTCCTCGACCAACTCCGCGCTCAAATAAAAGGCGCCCAGGCACTCTGTGCAAAGGCCGAAGCCGCCGGCCTCCCTCTGCAAGGATGCCCGGTAGTGAACCTTGTGCAGTGAATACCACGCCGTCAAAAAGCGCCAGTGTCGCAGGGGCGCCCCTGCTGACGGAGAGTGGGCCATCTCCGTTGCCGGCCGTCGTGGTGTTTACCTGATCTATCGTGTTCCCGATTAACGAGAGGCTTTCGCGTCTACCGGCAGTGTCATTTCGCAAGGCCGCGGAGTGAACTTAGATCCGTCCGGCTCCTGCTTAAAATGCGTGCTCAGGACAAACGGCTGCTGAAGGTAATGGGGATCCTCAAAAATAGAAGTCAGGATCAACCACGAATCACCGTTAGGCCCTGCGCTGCGATCGAAGAACTCGGTCAACAGGGAATTCCCGCTATAAGGAACGCCATTGCGCCGAAGATATCCTGGTCGCAATTTCGTCGTGATTACTTTCAGCGAACCACTTAACGGAGCTCCCGAGGGAACCGAGGCGCCGAAACCTCCCACGCCGCCCGCTCCTCCACCGCCGCCGGCCGGCGGGAGGCCTTGGCCCTGTTGCACGTTTTCCCATTCGGCAATCGAAAATCCTTGCCAGCTAGGCTGCGCGGGCGGCGCGGCGGCCTTGTCGAAATGGAATAGCCTTACCTGATTGCCGTTGTCTGCTTCCATCTTGAGCGTGGTCTCGTCCTGCCAGGTGACGTGCAGCCGCACCGGCATCCGCATGACGCCCGGCGCGCCGAACGCGCGGCACTGTTCCCCAGCCGAAATGTCCTTCGCAGGGTCCCACTGGTCGGCCAGCTTTCTGCCTTCAGGATTCAACGGAACGCCGGGGTAGTCGCCCTTGGGAGGCGTGACCATGCGGAACCGCCAATCCTCGGTGATCACCGAAACCCAATAACCAGTTAGATCCACTGGCGCGCCCGCATGAGGCGACGAAGGCGGTTGCGGCGGCTGGCCGCCGCGGCCTTGTGCTCGCAAGATTCCCGGAAGCAGGCAAAACACAGCCGCCACGGCAAGTGACGCCCTACACTAGGTATACGGGGTCATCTATGATCGACACCAGCGTCAAGTAATCCCCGTGCCGGATGAACTGTTCTGTCATGGTCGCGTGAGGGCTGGCGGGGACGCCGTTGCGCTGAATCACACCGTACTTCATATGCGTGGTGGTGATGATCAGTTGATTCCCGTGAACCGCGCCAGTGGAGAAGCCGTCCCAAGTGTGCTCCGCATACTCTGATGGATGCGGGCGTCCATCCATCCAGATCACGCGGTCATTGCGCCCGAATACGCCCTCGAGCGTATATGCGATTAACGTCTGGGTGACTGCATCGAGGACTTTGTTGATGCGCATTTGCGGTCCAGGGCCGCGCATGAAGTACTGCGCGGGATGAGGCTGCGCCATGCGTTCGGGCAGTGACAAAATCGACGCATCCCAACTGGTGGCCTTCTGGCGGGCTGCGGCATTAATCGGAAGTCCCGTGTAATCGCCCAACTCAGGCCCCGGAACGCGATGCGGCTGGTCTTCATGGATCCGAGGCATCCATTCACCGGAGATATCGATTTGGGCTAAAGCGGGGGTGGCCGCCCATGGCAAAACCAACAGCAGCAGCGCGGATGTCACAAATTGTCGTGCATTCTAACATCATCAGGTCCTTTAACCTTTGCAACGGCAATCGCCACGATATCAAACCACCATTCACTCAGCCAGCATCTTGCCGACTGAAGTGCCGGGGACACGCCAACCGCAGCACGGCTCGACAGCGCTAAGTGGAAAGACGGTCAGTTTGTGCGCGGGTTACAGCTTCAGGTGCTGGGGTAATTCAGAGAATCGCAGCGGCTGTCACCGCGGTGATCACGTTCGCTTGAGAATATTCCCCAGAACAATGTAGACCGGCCCCTGCACGCGTAGCAGGTGGCTTCAGCGCAACGAACAGGGCTCCGGGTGTGATTTAGAGGCGTCGGTTTCCCTCTTAAAATTCGTGCTGGTGATGTAGTCAACCGTGAGGTACGTAGGGTCGTGAAGGATGGTGGTCACGACCATCCAATCCGTTCCATACGGATCTGGGTAAACATTGAAGTACTCCGTAAGAACGGCATCCTTGCTATAGGGGATGCCGTTCTTGCGCAAATAGCCGGACTTGAGACGAGTGGTGACAACTTTAAGAGACCCTCCCTGAGGACTTGTCGGAGGCGCACCACGTCCTCCACGCCGGCCGGTCGTCGGTTCATTCGCGCGCATGGGATCGAAACCATTGGCGTACTCCCAGGATGCCGTTGAATATCCCTGCCAACCGGACTCAGATGCGGGAAGCTCTCCGGTGAAATGAATTATCCTGGTCTGCTGTCCGGCATCAGCCCGGAGTCTCAATGCAGTCCCATCCTGCCAATCGATTTGCAGACGTCCGGGGATGCGCAGCAAAGCCGGCGCTCCGTAAGCCTTGCAGGCATCCGTGCCGATTTCGCGCGCTGGATCCCAGCTTCTTCCTGCGGCCTGACCGGCTGCATTCAGAGGGAGGCTGGCGAAATCACCTTTGGCTGGAGTGAGCATGCGAATGGTCCAGTCCTCGGTGATGACCGAGACCCAATTGCCGGTCACTTTGATCGGAGCGAGGCGCTCGAACGATGGAGCCTCCACTTGAGGATTTTGCCCGTTTATCGTTGGAAGCCAAAACAGAATCGCCGCCCCGGCGAAGCTCAGCTGAACGCTTCTCATTTTTCCCGGAACTCCTCAAACAGCGTTTCGATAAACATGTCTGAGCTCCATTCTGGACGCCCGTACCGCCCTTCCCATCCAAGAACCGGCCGTTTGGATTTCACCTCGGCCAGGTTCAAATGCTGAACCTTCACCAGGTCCCGCATGCGGTCCCCAATTTCGTGGAGCATGTCGCGGTATTCCACCAGATCCGCTTCATCGCAAACGCGGCCATGCCCTGGGATAATGTAGGTCCCGCCCTCCTGCATGTTTTCCGGAACGGCAATATCGAGCATTCGATTCAGGGAATCGAGCAGGCCTTTCGCTGTGCCGCCCAGCTTGCGATCGATCATCGGAAGACTGGTGGTCGTGAAGATGTCACCCGCCACCAGTACGTTCGATCCGCGAAAATAGACGATGGAATCGCCGTCGGAGTGAGCGGCAGGTTCGCGCAGGATGTCGACGACCTCACCGTTAAAGAAGAGATTCCGGTGAGCGGCCATATAGCCATCCGTCGGCCATGCGTCTGTCGGGTAGGGAGCCTTCTTCTCCGGGCCCGGTGTGCTCATGCGGAGCAAGACATTTTCCTGCGCAATGATGTTGGGCGTGGGGCCGCCGCGGCCTTTACCGTTTGTGAGGCCTCCTGGAAGTACGGCCAGCGCGGCGTTGCCGCCGATATGATCCGCGGAGATCGAAGTATTGACGATATAGCGGATCGGGCCGTCGCTGACCTCCCGCACCGCCGCCAAGACCTTGTCCGTCATGCCGGCCGCACCGGTGTCGACCAGCAGCACGCCTTCCTTGCCGGCTTGCATTGCGATATTGGCTCCCGCGCCGGTGATTATCCAGACGTTGCCCTGCACCTTCATCGCGTGGACGCCGGCGTTTTCCTGGGCCGTGAGACTCGCTCCCGCGCAAAGGATCACGAATAAGATGCGTAGACTATTCATCGAGAGCCTCTCAATTGCTCGCGATATTCGGGATACGCCGTCTCCGCGCCACCCAGAAGGACTCTCGGTAGAAGATGCAGTTTGCCGGCGACTTCGTTGACGAACGGGTTGGCCCAGGGCAGATAATGGGGAACTTTGTAAGGGTCCGTTTGCGCTAGCTCTTCGCCCGGGAAACATTTGAAAAAAGCTCCGCCGGCCTGACCGGTGGCAGGCGTGTCGAACTGCGCGGCGGTAACTCGCGGCGCCTCTATAAAATCGACAGACTTGGTGTACGTCTCGGTCATATACAAAGGATCGTGAACCATCCAGGTAACTGTGAGCACGTTTCCGTTGCGGGTGTAAAAGGTCGTGACCGTGGCCTGGTCACTGGCGGGAACACCGTTGCGGCGAATCCAGCCCCACTTGATGTGGGTGGTGGTTGTCACCAGCGTATTGCCGACCCACTTGCCCGTGGTGAAACCCGCCCATGTGTGCGGCGCATATTCGGACGGGTGCGGGCGGCCGTCCAGGTAGATCACGCGATCCGCGCGCCGGAACGTGCCGGCCACGTGATAGGCGACGATATCCAGGTTGTCGTCCAGTTCTTCTGTGATGCGCAAGTTCGCCGGTCCCCAGAAAGAATATTGAGCCGGATGCGGCATACATTGATGCTCGGGAACGCTCAGCAGTGACCCGTCGTAGCTCAAAGCTCTGGCGCGCGCCTCTTCATTGAGCGGAATGCCAATATAGTCGACCGGCGCGGGTCCGTCTGCGCGCTCTGTTGAATCTTCCTCGAAGCCGAAAACCGCCGCGATGCCGGGACCGAGAACAGTCCCGAACGCGGGCTGGTTCCAATATCCGACGATGTCGGTTTCAGCGGCCGTGAGACTGCCACAGAGTACAACAAATGTTATGGCCAGGCAGCCAAGCGGCCGCAAAGAGTCCGCTACGTTCATCCCTGAATTTCTCGATGGCAATGGTCTCATAAGAGTAGATCCTCGATTAAGAGTAGAGCATCGATTAAGAGTAGAGCATGGATTAAGAGTAGAGCATGAATTAAGAGTAGAGCATCGATATGGCAGGCCGGAACAGTGTCATTTGGCACAGGTGATCACACCGAACATAGCGGCCGGATCATAGTGCCGGAGTGGTCGAGCGCGGATGCTTAAAACGCGTTGCAAGACTCAGTGCGGCCCAAATCGCGGAGTTTGGCGGCGAGCGTGGTTTGTGGGGGCTTTGCCTGGAATTCATTCGTTGCGTCGCCTGGTCATTTGTCGCAATTTCCACCATGCGGAAGTACGCCGTAGTAGACTCGATGAATCGAACAAATAGCGCGGTTTTGAGGAATACCAATGTACACCTCCACATTCAAACGATTCTGCGCCATTCTTGCCGTTTTTCTGTCTTTCGCTGCAATCGTCGCTCTGCCTCAGGGCGCCGGCGCAGGTGGCGCAGCGCCTCCAGGATTGGGTGGATCCCCTCCTCCAACGCAGGGGTTCGAATCCAACATCCAACTGCCGGCGAACTATTTGCCGCAGGAGGCCGCGGCGGTCAATGTCGTCGAAAACTGGGTTAGGACGACGGCCGATCATGACCTCGATGGCGCCATGTCGGTACTCGATAACAATCTGATCGTTCGACCCGACCCGGCGCGGCAGCCGGCCTACGGCCCCGTCGCCCAGTGCTCGTCCTACCCCTTTCCGAGAAGCAACAGCATTGTCCGGCTCGAGGAAGTGTACGTTGTCGGCGGCCCGTTGGACGCGATGGTGCTCTTCAAGCGCGCTGACATCAACGGCCCAGCCGTGCCTCCCGGAGGCCGGGGCGCCGTCTTTGGCGGATTCACCGTGCAAGTGGCGGTTATGGTGCGCGTCAGCAACGGCAGGATCACGGAGTGGCTGGACGCGCCGATCAATAGGGTGGGGGGACTGGTCAACTCGCCGGAGGGAGGGCTCACGCAGGAGCCCGCCGGGACCAACGTTCCGGAACCCTGCAAGAAGTATCCCGTCGTCGGGCAGGTGCCAGCCGCGCAGACCAGGCCGGCGGGGCAGGCTCTGCCTTATGGGACAGCCAAGCACGAACGGTATTGGAATGTGGAAGAGACCCAGGCCGCGCAGGCCGTCCGCGCCTGGTTCGCGGCCAAGCAAGCCGGCGACCCGTTGCTGCTGGGCGCGTTCGTGGACCAGAATGTGGTCTTCCGCAGCAGCCCCGCGGCTCCATTCGCGAAGGGCCGCCCTAACCTTCTCCGCGCCGTCTGCGGGACCATCGGCGGCCAGCAACGTCTGACCAAGCTCTTCCCGATCGGCTCCGACTTCGACACGTTAGTGCTTACCGAATCCGTCGTTCGGTGATGTGAATTTCCCGGAACGAGGCTTGGGTTTTGACGGGGGCGGTGGTCAAAATTAAAAAGAAACGCCATAGCCTCTCGGCCAGCGAGCCTCTCTAATAGCTAAACCCCATACCCCACGTCACGATTTTGGGATATCTCGTTCAAACAAACAATCCGTTATACACCTTAGATGATTGGGGATGCGGCAATTGCTGTACCAATGCAAGCGAAACCGAGTGCGGCGTCGCCACACGCTCAGCTGAGGGAGTTTGAAACCCACTCCGTCAAGCCGTTTGCGAGTCTCGCCAACTCGGGGAATACAAGCAATGAAGCATGCACGGTGTCAGGCGTTACCGGGTCAATGCTGGAAGGGTGGCCGACCTCATTACGCACGGCGCGTATCTGCTGCGCGAATGCTGACCAGTAAGCTTCAAACGGTTCCTTCAGTTCGCGGCTGAAGGTTTTTACATGGCCGTGGAAGAAGCCATAGAGACTGTCTGAAATCACTTTGATGCGCCAGTCTTCCATTGTTTTTGGAACAGGTTTAGTGAGGGACTGCAACTTCCTCACGGTGCTATCGCGCAACGTCAGGATGACGCTCTCGGCGGCACAGCCCACCATGACGGCTGATGCTTTGAACCGCCCGTCTACGTAGCAGTCGAGACTTTCACGCAAATAGGACGCCGCCACGTCGGGCAATTTGGCAATGGAATCCAGGTGCCGCAGATACGCAGCTGGGTTGGCCGGGTCGCGGGCAATGTACGCAAGCGCTTGTTGGCCTCGTTCCGTGACATGAAAGAACGGGGGTTCCGGGTTCATAAGGTCCAGCCCCCACGCAAAGAGGCCGGTGCGGAATAAATCACTCCACTCCGTAAGGATGGTCTGGTCGCGAACGCCCATGGGCAGCTTCTTCCGTACCGCATCGAGCACAGATCGTCGCTGTAAAGTCTGCTGCATTTGGCTGGTGGGAGTCTGGGCCTTCACCTCGCTCAAGATGAGCTCGCGGATGTTGTAATTGACTTGAGACATGATGTTTGAGGGGCTATTTATAGCCTCTTCGTTCCTTCGTCATTCGCTGCCGGTGGAGCGCGGCTTCGGCTTCCTGCGGGGTAGGGAAGGGGAGGCTGCGGGTCTGGCCGGTGCTGCCAATGCGTCCCCATTCACGCATCAGGCACCATTCCCCGAACAGGTTGGGCGGCACGTCCATCCGGTAGTAGCGGTGCATGCGCCTGGTGGTGTCAACGCGGAAGAGAATGACGGCGTTCATGCTCTGAGCCTCGATATGGTGCTGTGGCTGACGTTGTAGCTGCGTGCGATGTCCATGAGGGTGTCGCCGCTGTCGCGCCGCCACCTCTACCCGCGGGTGGAACTTTGCAGCTCTTCAAAAAATCCGCTGGTCTTCCCGCCGCCCCAGCGCCGAACACCGGGGTCTGGCCGGCAGCCGGGGCCTGGCCTGCAGGTGATGCGTTCTGCCCCCGCAACGCGGTCGTGCCCCAAAGCGCAATCATTGCCAAGCCAAATTGTGCTCGTTTCATACATCCTCCCCGACCGAGAATAGCAAAGTCCTCGATTACTTCCGTTAGCCATGCGGCAGGTTGCAAGAACCTTCATACCTACTATAATTTGTGAAGAATTCGCAGCAGGGCCTTGGAGGCACTCATCATGACGAACAAAGACAAAAAGCAGCCGGGTCGCCGGCAGTTTCTCAAAGGCGGCCTCGCGGCAAGCGGAGCGATCCTCGTGGGTCAGCAAATGCTGGCTCCGCAAGCCGCGATGGCCGTTGAGGGCCCAGTGGCGGACACCGCGTACGGCAGAATTCGAGGTTACGCCGACGGGCCAATCAAAGTATTCAAAGGCGTGCCCTACGGTGCGTCGACAGAGGGCGCCAACCGCTGGCTTCCGGCAAAGCCGCCTAAGGCCTGGAGCGATGTTCGCGAAACAACCCAGCAGGGTCCCATGTGCCATCAGCGGTTTGGGACGCCGATGAAGGAAGAGACGGACATGCTGCAAACCGGTCCGTACAGCGAGGACTGCCTGAACCTCAACGTGTATACTCCCGCGGTCGGTAGGAACTCCGGCAAGCGGCCCGTCATGGTGTGGTTCCACGGCGGCGGTTTCTCGGCAGGCTCCGGCGGCACCACCAGCTACGATGGCCACAACCTTTGCGAAAAGCACGATGTCGTGCTGGTGACGGTGACTCACCGGCTCAATATCTTCGGCTTTCTTTACCTGGCCGACCTGTATGGTGATGCCTACGCCGACTCTGGCAACGCCGGCATTCTCGACTGCGTGGCGGCGCTGCAGTGGGTACGCGCGAACATCCCCAATTTTGGCGGTGACCCTGGCAATGTGACCATCTTCGGCCAGTCGGGTGGCGCAGGCAAGGTGTCCACCCTTATGGGAATGACCCCGGCCAAGGGCTTCTTCCACCGCGCTGTCGCCGAGAGCGGGTCCGCTGTACGCTCTGGCGTGAAAGCGCAAGCTGCCGAGGCCGCCAAACGTGTGGTGGATGCACTCGGCGTCAAAACGCTGGGCGAGTTGCAAGCCGTTTCGGCCGACAAACTGGTGCAGGTCATGGCCACCGCGCGCTTCAATGCCTCACCGGTGGTGGACGGACGTTCTCTGCCGGCGAACGTATTCGATCCGGTGGCGTCCCCTCTCTGCGCCAGCGTTCCCTTCATGACCGGCATGACGCGCAACGAATCGAATTTCTTCAGCGCCACTCCCCCGCTCGATCCCATCGACGATGCGCATCTCCAAGAGCTGCTGAAGGGCAACTTCAAGGGCATTGCGCAGGAGGATCTCGACCGGCTCATCAAAACCGTCCGCAATCAGAATCCGGGCCAACCGAATCAGATCATTTACCAGCTGATCGCCAGCCAGGCCTTCATGACCGCGATTGAGGATCAGGCAAATCGCAAGGCGGAGCAGAATGGCGCGCCGGTTTTTGTTTACTATTTTGCTCACACGGTGCCCGCGCGCGGAGGAAAACTCGGGGCGCCGCATACCGCTGAGATTCCCTATGCGTTCGATAGTCTGGCCCACTCGGAGCCGCCGATCGGTGTCGTCACGCCGCGCGAGCAGGCTCTCGCGGATAAGGTCAGTCTGGCCTGGGCCAATTTTGCGAAGACGGGTAATCCCAGTAACAAACTCATGGGTACCTGGAAACCGTATAACACCAAAGAACGGCCCATCATGGTGATCGACGATCAGCCGAAGCTTGTCAATGACCCGCTGCATGACTCGCGGGTCATCATTGCTGAGCTGCACGAGAAATATCAGACGGTCCGCTAGGGGCGGCGGTCAGGGTGGGGCGTTCAAATCGCCCCGCTCCCGCCAGTAGATTTTGCCGCGCATCTTGGCTGGCACGGGCGGCTCGCCATATGTGAGATCTGGCGGACTCTGCTTGCACACAAACTCCGGCGCCGCCTAGATGCCCTGTTTGAGCATCTGCCGAGCTTCCCGAGCGCAGCCCGTTATCATCCTACTCCTTGCACCACAAAAGGCCGCCCGCTTCTGGTCGCGAAGCCGAGTAACCGAAGACTTTCCCAGGTCGCCGACGGTGGATATTAAAAAGGCTAGAACTTTCGAGGAACGGAGCCAATCACAAGTGCCACTAGTGACCCAAGTAGAATGTGTGTTGAGCGTACGGCGTTCTACACTCAAGCGCAAGGAGAAAAGGCAAATGCGTAAGGCTAGCTTAACCTGTACTACCGCAACCGTGTTTGGTAGGATCGCAAAGGACGAAGAGAACGGCAAGTTGGCGATCAAGTTCATGGGAAGCAATAACGTCACCCGCCGGCTATTGTGTGTCGTCGCTGTGCTTGTCGCTTTCGCCGTCTCAGCATTCGCTCCGGCTGAGGCGCAGACGCGAACGTGGACTAAACAGGAGCGCGACGCCGTTCAAGTCGTCAACGGATGGGACGCTGCTTGGGCGACCAAGGACGCCGAAAAGATTGGGGCGTTCATGGCGGAAAATTGCGAGTTCCGCGCAGACCCCAGTGAACCTGAACTCAAGAAAGGGCGTGCGCAATTCGTCTCCGATATTAAGCGCATTGTCGAGTTGGGGATCACCATTAAAATCGTCGATACGGTTGCGTATGGCGGCGAAGCGGGAACCGCGGTCTTGCAGAAGCGCGTTGACACGATCACCATCAACGGCAAGAAAACAGAAATTCCGCTGGCAGCATTCTTTCGCGTGAAAGACGGAAAGATTCAGGAGTGGCTTGATATACCACTGGTGATCCTCGGTCCACCTCCTGGAGCGCAGCCCAAGCAATAAAACTAAACGCCCCCAAGCGGATCCGATAAATCTGCTTCACATTCACCTAAGCCACTACCCGAGGCCAGCAAGCTGTATTACGCCGAATCGTGAAATGGGCCGCTAAGAACCGATGATAAGTCTGACATTCCTCTTGCGCGCAATAGATATCGCGCCTGAATGATGTGGTAACCGAAAGCCATCTTTCTTGCAAGACGACTCGTCCTGGAATTTAAGGCCCAGACGTGCGCGAAAGGGCTGTCTGTTTTGGGTAAGGTTGACCAGGTGATAGAGAAAAATATTGCCAAGGGAGCGATGAACGCTAGAGTCTTGATAATTTCGCTGCTCTGAGAGAATGAAATCGCTCAGAGACTCCTCGTACTAACCGTTCGTGTAGGCGTCCTCGGCGCGTCTCCGCAATTCCATGTCGCTAATTTCGTATTTCACGGTGGACATTGATTCGCGAATGCCCTGAGTTATTGAGCCAAATCCCTCGGACATCGCCTGCCGGTGCTGCGCACGGCTAAGTTCTAGTGCCGCACCATTTGACTTAGTCAAAGCCTTTTCAAACTGTCAACCCAGATCGCGGTTGTTTGCGTATTCCTGCCAACTCTGTTGCCCAGTGAAATAGTCGTAGAGAGACACGAGTACCCTTTCTTGCGAGGGATCAGCGACCCATTTTTCCAGTGCGCGACGGCAGTATAGATTCAATTGACACGGCTCCCAGGTAAAGAAGTTTCCGTTAGGCAGCGAGTTCCGTGTAATAGATACTGTCCTATCCAGCTTACGCGCGTCAATAGGATTCTGTCCTACAACCTTGTCACCGACTGCCCCAACCCAAACGCATCACCACCACGCTCGTCCATCTTACGGTCATCGATCCGTATCCCCGAAAAAACACCTCGCGCAAACGGCTGCTTCACGCAATCACCCATCTCCACTCGCCGCCATCTCCCTCGGAACCAACCACTTCCCCAAAAGTCCGCCACCGCCTCAACACGCCTCGCGATTACCCTCAAACCAGGAAAGCACCCGATTGCGCTCATCCCTGAAAGGGCAGCGGGGGACCAGAAGGCTAATTCTAGAACAAGGTTTTCGACAAGACGGGGGCAGGTATTCTATAAAAACGTGAACGGCGCGCGCACCATCACGATCGATCTACCCCAGGCCCCCTATTTCCCCTTCTCCCTCACGTAATGCAGCGCATCGCGCTCCTCGCAAACAAACTCCATCAACTCTGTGTCGGGCATTAATCGATGGTTCACCCGCATAGTGAATGGCTTCGTGTAAGCCTTGGGATCGTCAATCGTTATGTCCACTTGCATCAGCCCGAAGTAGGGCCGCCGCCAGCGCTCGGTCATGGTGCCGGCGCTGGTCATCGGACTGCCGTCCACGTCCAGCCACACGTCGTGTGTGGTTCACCTAAATCGAGCTGAACACCCTTCGACAAATTTCTCGCGTTGCTTTCATTACTTAATCACCAACGCATTCGGCGGTGTAGCGATGCCGCCTTCCAAATGAATGGGTGCGCTCACTAGCAGAAATTCGTAGCGTTTGTCGCGAGCGCAGTCTTCGGCTAGGGGAGCCAGAATAAACAACTCGCCCAACGGCAGGCCCAGCAGAGGCAATGCGAGATAGTGCAGCGCTCCCGGGTCGCTCAAATCAAAGGGGAGGGATTCCACTCCCGGATTGTCGGCTCCGATGGCCGCGACGCGGTTGTCCCAAAGCCAGGCGACCAACGCTTTGCTTCGTTCCACCCCCATGCCCGTGACTTTATCGAAGTGGACGAAGGATTGTTTGATCTCGGCCGGCAGCGCATAGTAGGATTCCATCCAACCGGTGCGTACCAACACAATGGAACCCGGTTGCAACGTGGTTCCCTGCCAGGCAAGTGTGGCTTGTAATTCGCTCAAGCTATATTCGCCCGGCGCGATCGGATCCACCGGCTTGCCATGTGCTTTGCGGTAACCGTAGGCATCGATCAAAACCCCGCGGCCGGCGAATTTCGCGGCCCAATGATGAACACTTAAGCGGCCGCCCGCACCGGTTTTGATTTGGTCCACGGTCACGCCGCCGTAAAAGCGTTCGTGTTGGAAATGGCCCACATGCGCCAGGCCATCCCACTGGCTGCCTTCCTGTGTGTTGTAATTGTCGATCAAGTCGTCATGAGCAAAGGGGCCCAGTTTCACAATCTGATGTTTCAACGCGGCGCGGCCAAACAGAGGCGGATCGATGGACGCAAGCTTGGCATCCAGGCGAAATGTCTTGCCCGTCGTCACCAACTGGGCGGCTTCCACTAAACCCTCGGGCGTCAGAAAATTCAGGCAACCGAATTCGTCTTGGTCGCCAACCATATCTTTGAAAACACCCCACGACGCGCCCGCTGGCGCCCCGGCCTGTACCGGCAATTCGGAATATTTTGGGATCTTGTTCCAGTCGAGAGTCATAAAGTTCTGCGCGGCGCGCAGGCACGAGTCTACACGAGAATGATGTCGTCCTGCCCCCAGTGAACGCCGCTATAATGAAACCTTCTGATGGCAATCGATTGGTTCCCGCTCTGGCTGAGCCTTCGCGTGGCGGTTGTATCCACCGCGCTGGCGCTCGGCTTTGGGTTGTGGCTTGCCTACGTTTTGGCCAATCGCGAATTCCGCGGCAAAGATGTTTTGGACGCTGCCGTTTCATTGCCCTTGGTTTTGCCGCCTACCGTTCTGGGATATTACTTGCTTGTGTTGGTGGGAAGGGCGAGTCCGTTGGGCAGAACCTGGGAAGCGATTTTCGGTTCGCCGCTGGTGTTCACCGGGACGGCAGCGGTGTTGGCCGCGTTATTGCACTCGCTTCCATTGCTGGTGAAATCGACGCGGGCCGCGCTGGAGAGCGTGGATCGAAACTACGAGCGCGCTGCGCGCACCATGGGCGCTTCGGAATGGAAACTGTTTTGGCGCGTGACGCTGCCCTTGGCGTGGCGCAGCATTTTGGCGGCGGTGGTGTTGGCCTTCGCGCGCGCGCTAGGCGATTTCGGCGTGACGCTGATGGTGGCAGGTAACATTCCGGGAAGAACGCAGACGGTGGCGGTTGCGATCTATGACGCGGTGGAATCCGGGAACGGCGCCGTTGCGCGGGTGCTGGTGTTGGTGATTTCCGCGGTGGCGTTAGTGATTCTGACGGTGGCGAACCGGCTGAGTCCCAAGCGAGTTTGAAATGTTGAGGGCAAAACTCAAAAAAACATTTCAGAACCATCCTGATTCGCCGGGATTTGTTTTGGATTTGGAATTTTCGGCGAGCGCCGGCGTTACGGTTTTGTTTGGAGCCAGCGGGGCGGGCAAGACGCTGGTGCTGGATTCGATTGCGGGATTCGTTAAGCCGGATGAAGGCCGCATTTTGCTGGACGATCGCATCCTGTATGACGGGGCGACGGGCGTGCATCTTTCCCCGCAAAAACGTTATTGCGGGTATGTGTTTCAGAACTATGCGCTGTTCCCACACATGACGTTGCGGCAGAATCTGGAATTCGCAGCGGAGCGCCAACCGCGTTTGGAGCGATATCGGCATGTCGCGGAAATGATTGAGAAATTTCAGTTGGGGGAATCGGCCGGCCGGCGGCCCCACCAGGTTTCGGGTGGCCAGAGACAGCGGTGTTCGATTGCGCGGGCGTTAATTGGCGCGCCGAAAGTGTTGTTGCTGGATGAGCCGGCGAATGGTTTGGATGCCTCCTTGCGGGCCGATCTTTATGATGCGCTAAGGCAAGTGCGTCGCGAATTCAAAACGCCGATTGTGTTGGTAACCCACGACCTGAGCGAATGCTTTGAATTGGGCGAAGAGATGTTGGTCATCCGGGAAGGGAAGATCGTGCAGCAGGGATCGCCGCGGCAGATTTTGGCGAGTCCGGGGAATTTGGAAGTGGCGCGGTTGCTGGGTGCGTTTAATTTGCTGGAGGGAGAAATTCGGATGCTGGATCCGGGGCGGAATTTGAGCCGCTTACAGATGGGTGAGTTCGAGTTGGAAGGACCTTATTTCCCGGGGCATTTGAAGGGCGACCGGGTGACGATTTGTGTTCGTCCCGAGCAATTGCGCGTGCATGCGCGACTGGGCCGATTGGGCCAAAATCAAATCCCGGCGGATTTGTTGAATGTGGTCGAGCGGCCGCATGGGCTGCGGCTGGAGTTTTCGGGAAATATCCGGGTGACAATTTCGCGGGCGGAGTACGAGCGGCAAAAGGACAATCGCGAGTGGGTGATTGAGTTTCCAAGTGAGGCGCTGCGGGTGGTGTGAGCGTCTTCATGTCTGAAACATTCAGTGGTGATTTGTTTCCAGCAGTTCTCACCTGACAGGTCGCGAGAACGCGCCTAAACGCCTGCGCAGTCCGGAAACATGATCTGTGCCGTCTGATAGAGGTATCGGCGCCAATTGGGCCATTCGTGCCCACCGGTGCTCAGGACCCAAAAGTTACGAACGCCATACTGGTTGAACAACGCCAGGACCTTCTGTGAATTGTTCAGTGCGATATCGGTTTCACCCGCCGCCATATAGAATGGCACTCGAAAAAGGTCGTTGGTCTTGAGATCCTTCAGCGTTGCCGAGAAGTTGTCGTTGAAC
>JANXYJ010000159.1 GCA_025350105.1 Terriglobia bacterium
TGCCCACCATCAGCAAACCGGCAACGATTGACTTCGTTCTCATTCCTCTCTTCACTCCTCTAAAGAAAATTCGAAATTGACCAAAAACTACTGCTTAAACGTTCGATCCACCGCAGCGCGTTCATTTCTTAAACGCGTTCACTTCTTAAACACTTCACTTCCAAACGCGTTCATTTCTTAAACGCTTGGGCGACGCCCTTTTGCGCCGCCTGACGAACGGTGTCGGGCGCACCCTGCAATGCCGAGGCTGCTTTGTAAAACTCCACGGCCTGATCGCGCTCGCCTTGCGAATCGGCTAGCCGCGCCAGATACAGCAAACTCCAGGAACGGGTTTCGTCGTCCGGCTCCGACTCCAGAACCTTGCGAAACAGGCGATCGCCCGTCTCCGGATCTCTTTCGAGCACCGCCACCCGCGCTAAACCATACTACGCTTTTGCGTGCAGCGGTTGCTCGGCGGTTTGCTCCATCACTTTCAGGAAGTTCTGCTTGGCACGGGCGAGGTCGCGCGCCGCGTAAGCACTTTCGGCATCGTCCAGGGTTTTAGCAGCGCCGGTCAGAACCGGAGCCTCAAGCGAACGAGCCGGCCGAACCACGCGGGCGGAGGCGCCGTCCTTGGAGGCGAACTCGATTTTGCTCATGCGCTGTTCTTCGCGGCGGAAATCGAGCGCGGTGATCAGATTGGGGAAATACAGCCGCAACGCCACTTCCTGGCTTTCGTAGACGGCCAACTGTTCCGCCATGGCCGCAGTCAGGACATAGCCTTCCTTCATCGCTCTTTCGACCTTGCTGGGCTGGTGGTCCAGGCGCGCTTCCATGGCTTTGATGATGCACTCCGTGGTCAGGTCGACAAAGTCGGTTTTGTAGCGTTCGGGCAGCAGGGCCGCGCCTTGGGCGTAGTCGCCCAGGGCATGCTTCTTGTTGATCTCCTCGCCGTACTTGATGCCCAGCGGGTCGATCAAAAAGTGCAGGTACCCATGGCGAATGCCGTCCAGTTGCAGTTCGGCGCTGGGAGTGACCACCACGAAATAGTCGTCGCCATAGCTGCGCGCCTGCGATTGGTTGGGCGCGCCCAGCAGGTCCACATAAATCTGAAAATGACGGCCAAGATAGCTGTTGGTGGTGTTCCGGGCAAAGGCGTTGGCTTCCAGAATCGCCCGCGAAACCGGTTCGTGATACTGGGCGATCAACTGGTCGTAAAAAGGCTGGGCGCGCTGCCAGTAGGTTTCCAGGTTGGCCTCTTTATACAAGGCGGCCAACAGTGGCGACAGCCCTTCGAGCGAGGTTGCGTCGGGTGGGCGGACCATGTCGGGATCGCGATAGTCGAACTCCGGGGCCCCGTTGATCAGCAGGGCGTAGGAGATGTACTGGCTGAGCTCAGCATTGGGATCCTTCAGCTGGTGTTCTTTGAAAAAACGTTTTAGCTGATAAATGCTTTCGAGATTCTTGGTGCCCAGTTCGGTGCGCAGGGCGTGGCGGAAAGGATGTGTGGAGGCAGCGTTAATTTCGGCGTCATAGCCGGCGGCGTTGATAGCCGCCAAGACGGTGAACAGGGCCTGGTTGCCGTCCAGTTGATTTTGCGATTGGGGAACCACCATGCGCCTGATGGGCGGCCGGTCGGGCGCTTTTTCCCGCCGTTCCACCGGCTTTTGCGTGGAGACGCCCTTGCCGCCCAGTTGCACGCCGACCTGCGATTGGGCAAAGACGGAGCTTGCCAACGCCAGCAGCGGCGCGATGTATTTGAGCCTCGGCATGGTGGTCCTCATGGGTAATCTCACGTCCTGCCCGCTGCACTATATACGCCTGCTTGCGGGCACAGGTTTCCGGCAACGCCGTGAATTTTCCTTCACGCTGAAAGACTTAGGGCCTGTCAATCTCCCAGTATGTCAATCTCCCAGTATGTCAATTTCCCAGTATATCCAGCGCCGCCTGCATTTCGGCGCGGGCGTGAGCGTCTCGAGAAGCCGCCAGGCCCTGGCGGTACAGGGCGCGGGCGCGGTCAAGCTCACCCATCTTTTCGAGCGTCTGTCCGCCGTGATAATAGGCCGCGGAGTAAAGCGGATCGGTGGCGATGACGGCTTCAAAGGCCTCTACAGCCTGCGGCAATCGCCCACTGTTGACGTATTCCATCGCCAGGCCGTAACGGGCGAAGGTGCTGCGCGGGTCTTGCGCTAAAAGCTGTTGGAGCGTTTCGATGCGGGTGGACATTGGTATTAGTGTATCGGGTGGCTGCGCGGGCTTGGTATTACCCGTGGTATAACTTATGGTATGAAGACGGCGATTTCAGTGGAAGACGATTTGATGGAACAAACGGATGCAGCCGCGCGGGAACTTGGCTTAACCCGGAGCGGGTTGGTGGCCGAGGCCTTGCGGGGATACTTGCGTCAGCGCGCCCAGGCTCAGGTAACCGAGCGTCTGAATCAGGTTTATGCAGACGACCCCAGCGGAGAAGAAATTCGTTTGGTGCGGAAGCTGAAGACCAGGGTGCCGATTCCAGATCAATGGTAAGAGAGATTCTGCAGGGGGATGTCTATTGGTTTGACTTCGGCCCGGCGCAAATTGGAACGAGATCGAGTTCCTCGCCTGCGGAGCGGCACCCTTGCGTTGTGGTCCAAAGCAATGCCTTTAATCGCAGCAGGATTGCGACGACCGTGGTTTGCCTCATCACCTCCAACATGACCCGCGCCGCCGCGCCGGGAAATGTCGCTTTGAAAAAGGGCGATGCGCGGCTGCCGAAGCCGAGCGTGGTGAATGTATCGCAGGTGGTGACGGTTGACAAGGCGGAATTGAACAGGCGCGTGGGCCGGTTGCCAGGGGCGGCACTGAGTGCCGTGCTGGAGGGGCTGCGGTTGTTGTTTGGCGGAGACTGAGAGATCCGTCGGTTCAATGCAGCCCGTACTGCTGAATCAACTTCCGGGCCTGTTCCACGGTGAGCATCGACGGGTCGAAGTGGGAGGCGGGGGCTCCGGTTTGGATGGCGGAGCGGATGTCGTCCCCGCGCCAGATGGCCCAGCGGCCGATGTGGGTTTTCCAGGGATAGCCGATCACGCCGATCCAGGCCAGCACCAAAATCAGCGCAATTTCTTTGCGGAAACTGGCGACAAGAATACCTAACGCCGGGCCCAGGCACAGCAGCGAAGTGTACTGATAGCGAGACGCGATGGTGGCCAGGTTGCCAGTGTAGGCGCGCCCGTAGCCCAGGGCCAGCGAGTTGAGAATGTCGAAGGCAAGCAGGGTGAGCAGAAGCGAGCGCGTCTGCAAGTTACTGCGCGCCATCGCCCCCAAAAACAGCGCAGCCTTCATCGCGCCGAACAGCAGCAGCGCCATCATGCCAATATGGCGGCCCGGATAGGAAATCAGCGTATATAAGGGATTCAAGAACAGATTGTGAACGGCGAAGGAGAGGCTTTCTGAAAGCGGCGCGGGAGCATGTCCTTTGGCCAGCAGCGTGACGGCGGTCAACAAAATCGACGGCGCCACGGACCAGACCATCAGAGCAAGTTTGCGCCGGTTGGTGATGACTATAAATGCCGCGAGCACCGCACCGTAAAACACACCGCGCGTAGAGACCAGTCCGCAGGCCAGCACACACGCGACATATAAGACCAGCGAGCCGTTTCCCTCCAGCAGATTCAGTAGCAGATGCCAGGCGATCAACCAGAACAGAATGGCCAGTACGGCGTTCCATTGCATGGACCAGCTGAGGGTTTCGAGGTTGCTCCAGGGCAGGCCAAGGGTGATGACGGCGACGGCCGCGGCGGGTTGGCTGCAGCCGAAACGCAATAGCAGGCGGTCAAGGACGAGTAAGACAATGAAGTGCGTCAGCCAGAGGAGGACCATCATCGCCAGGTAGCTGCCGCCGGAAATGCGGACGGCGGAGATCCACAGCAATTTGAAAAGCGGGAAAACGCCTTCGTCCAGAAAGGGCTGAAACAGCCAGGAAATCAGCGGGTTTTCGGCTGCGCCGTGTAGCAGTTCCCAGTCGTCGTGAAAGAAGAAGAGGCGCGAAAACTCACGCCACCAAACCAAAAGGGGCAACAGGGAAACCAGCGCACTCAGCGTTACCAACTTGTTGCGCACGCTTTAGCTTAATCAATTGTGCTTGTGCGCGACGTCCTTTTCGTTTTCGCAGTAGGTTTCAATCAGGTCGGCGTCGGGCAGCATGTGGATGGGCACTTTCGCGCGCCAGGGCTTGGCGTAAGCTTTGGGATCGTCGATGGTGATGTCGATCATCAAGTGGCCGTAGTCGGGGCGGCTGAAACGTTCGATCACCTTGCCTTCTTCCGTTTGCGGATGGCCTTTCGCTGTGTCAATCCACGCCAGCCCGTTGAAGCCGGTGGTCTCGACAACAAGAGTATCGTTACCCTCCCAATGGCCTACCGAATAGCCCAGCCACGTTGGTTGCGGATCTTTCGGAATCTGGCGGCCGTCCATGAACACCTGGCGGAACGTCGAATTGGCCGAAGTTTCATACAGCAGGATCACCAACTTCGGTGTTTGCACGATTTTGAAGGCGTGGGTCATGCCAACCGAGGTCATATTGATGCGCGGGACGCCGGGGGGCATGCATTCGGAAAGCAGGTCGCCCTGATGCAAATTGCCTTCCCGGGCGGCTTGCACTTCCTTGGCCCAGGGGAGCATTTGGACTTCGCCGGGTTTCAGGTCTCGTGCCAGATCGGTGAAGTAGCCGCCTTCGCTTTCCCACACGCCGGAGAGGTCCACTTTGCCGTCGGCGGTTTTGGGCGCGGGCGCAGCCAGATTCACTTTGCCGTTCGGCAGACGCGGGGTGCCGGGTTCTTTGTAGCCCAACCACTGGGCGTTGACAACGGGAGCGGCCAGGCTGATCGTCAGGAACAAGATGGTGAGTTGGGTGCGAGGCGCGGATAAGGTTGTGAGGCTCATAATAAGTTGAGCGGTTGCGGGCTCTTTGGCATGTTAGGGGGAAACCGCAGGGGAGTCAAGCGGCAGGCACTATTCTGTCAACCCACTTTAGAAATGTCCCCTTTCTTTTGATCTGCAACCAGTTGATTCCGTCGGGTTTTCTACGCAAGAGGCGTTTGTTCTCTGCTCGGGACATGAGCGTCCGCGCATCACCAAAAACGAAATTCGATTCGCACATGTATTGATTGTAAACCGCTTCGTTACCAACCCCAGCGCTGAAGGTGATTCATTTGCAATCAGCTCGGTGCAAAGCACAACGGCGACGGCCTTTAATAAGAGTAGGCATAGGGATTCTTGTCAATCGTGGTCGTCCCGCGCGTCTGATTGCAAAGGAACACGGCGCCGGTAAAATAGATGCCGGGCTTGTTGATTGTTTTGGCGACCTCGTAGGCCTTACGAAGATCGGCCACGGTCATCTGCAGGGGCGCTTCGTGGGGCTCGTACGTAATGCCATACGGATAATCCTCTCCGGTTCGGCTGATTTCAACATGGCAACCAACGATATGCGTCACAGCGTGCGCATCTACAAAGGCGATCAAACGCTTCATGCTGCGAAACCATTCGTCCCAGAAGCTGATGTAACACCGCCCGCGGTAGAACATATCACCAGTGAAAAGAATTTGCGTGTAGGTATCGTAGTAGGCAAACTCCGACATCACGTGCCCGGGACTACCCCAGATCAAAATGTCCCGTCCGCCAAGATCGAGCGTAACGCGCTCCTCGGGATAGTTCGTCATTCCCCAGAAGCCCAACATTTCCTCGTGCGTCAAGCCCATATAGCGAGTATTTGGACGATCGAAGAATTGGTTCAGTCCGGCGAAATGATCCGCATGGAGATGGCTGAATGCTAACAGCAATTCCATGGATTCGACCTTACGTCCGTGCCTGGCGCACCACTTCGCGATGCAATCGTCGACGACGTCGCGCAATCCCCACTCCGAGCGGAGTTGTGTGAAGCCTTGGTCCAGCAGCAAAACCCGCTCATTTCCAAAGTACACACTTTCAGCGGGACGCATTTTCTTCCGCCGCGAACCTACCAGGTGTCGATGGGGTACACGTTCTGAGATAACGGCGTGACGGCTGCCTTCTCATGTCCGGCATGCGCACAAGAAACACAAAGCAGGCCCGGCCGGAATCTCACGCGGCCGGGCCCGCTTCATATGCCTGGGCAACAACCTGGCGCCCTACACAGCAGCAGCCTTCGGCTTCTGCCTTCTTGCTCTGCTTCAAGCGATGGCCGCGATAGCCGTGTTGCCACCGGCCGCCGCTGGCTTATTCTGGCGATGTTCGCTCACGGCTTTGACGGTATTCATGACCTCTTCGTAATCGACGGGGTCACCTTTGCGATCTGCCGCCCGAATGATGTCGTTTATGCCGATTAACCCTTTGAGTTGGCCTTGATCGTCCACCACGGGTAAGCGGCGTACTTTCGCGCGGCGCATCACGTGCATCGCGGAGTGCAGGTCCCATTCCGGCGCGCAGGTTTCGACCTCTGTCATGGCCACGTCTCTCACAAGGATGCTCGCGGCCGGGACGCCTCTGGTTCCCAGGGCAATACAAATGTCCCGATCTGTGAGGATTCCGGTGAGCCTCCCGTCTTCAACAACGGGTAGAACCCCGCAATCTTCATTCCACATAATCGCCACCGCCGCTGCCAAGTTCGTGTCCGGGGAACAGGCGGTGACCGGTTCCGTCATTAGGTCTCGTATCGTCATGATGATGCCTCTCTAACGGTGTGTCAGCAATCCGATTGCCGAAGTACTTCCAGTGTTTGCCACGGGCGGGACACGCCGTGTCGGGGAGGATGTGTAGCCGCACCCAAGGAAGTGCGAAATGACGCATCTCTGCTGGTACAACGCTGGTACAACCGGATTTCGCGCTGCAGGGGTGCGCTTCCGCAAGTTGGCCGGCGGGGTGGGCATCACATCGAGTGCAGCGGTCGCTCCGCTAACCACCTGCTGTTTTGGCCCGGCCCGCGATCAGCAGGTATTTATGGTTGCAGCGCCAGAACAGCATCGCCCGCCGGGCCATGGTAAATCAGCTCGACGGTGCGGATGCCCTTCACCTTGCCGCCGTATTGAAAATAGAGGAAGCCGGCTTCCGGCAGGGCGCGGACGCCTTCGCGCAGCACCGATTTCTGCACCCGGCCCTGCATCACCCGCTTCAACTCGATCGGCATTTTCGGGGGCGAAGGCGGAGGATCACCATTGCCACCACCGCCGCCCGCACTCAGGCCGCCTTTGGACTTCGATTCCTTGCCGCCAGCGGGCTCCGGCGGTTCCCATTCCGGATCTTTCAATGAGGAAAATGTCAACGCATATGGCTGCGCGGGTGATGGCGTTTTCTTTCCATTAATGCGAATAGAGAAATCGTCTGCCGACAATTTCAACCGTGCGTCGGGGGATCCGAAAAACGCTACTTCCACGGCCACGTAATCTTCCGTGGTGTAAAGGGCTTGGGGCGTGGGGATGGAGTGCCCGGTAAACTCCGCGGCAATGGTGAATGAGCCAACCTGTTTATTGGCCTGATAGTCGCCCGGCGCGGCCCGTGCGGGCAGGCCGGAGGTTTCCTCGGCGCGGGCTTCGCTGGCAGGTGTTGCCGGCGCCTCTTGCGCCGCCGCCAGCGCGCTGAGCAACATCACGCAAAATGCGCCGTAGTTTTTGATTTTGAAGCCAGCCTGCATCGCATTCACAATCTACCATGATCCTACGCTGCAGCGGGTCATCAGCGTGCGCAACCGCGTTTTGCAGGGGACCTGTTTTGCCGTGGAGCATGTTATTCTCGACAGAGGGTTACGGCCCCAGTGAACCTCTTCCCCCCGGTGGTCCTTTGTACCACGACACGGTCAGGCGTGGGCCCGTCACGGAATCTATTCATATAAACAGGAGTGAGCATGAGTTCCCAGAATCTTGAATCTTTATTGCACGCTGCGGGGAATCCCGTGGAAATGCTGCGCAATTCGCAGATTGGCGCCTACGTCTATCCGGTGGTTCCCGCCGAATACAGCAACTGGCGCGACGAACAACGCGCGTGGCGCGACAGTTGCGTGCTGTTCGATCAATCCCACCACATGGTGGAAGTTTATGTGAAGGGACCGGACGCGCTGAAGATGCTGTCGCACCTGGCCATCAACAGCTTCGCCAATTTCCCGGTGAACCGCGCGAAGCAATTTGTCCCGTGCAGCTATGACGGTTTTGTGATCGGCGATGGCATTCTGTTCCACTTGGAACAAAATAATTTAGTATTCGTCGGCCGCGCTCCTTCGGCCAACTGGATTCTGTTCCACGCGAAAACCGGCGGTTATGACGTCACCACCGAAGTGAGCGACCGTTCGCCGATGCGCCCCGGCGGCAAGGCCGTGACGCGCAAAATGTACCGCTTCCAGATTCAGGGCCCCAACGCGCATAAAGTGATCGACAAGTTGAACGGCAGTCCGGTGGGGGAAGTGAAGTTCTTCCACATGGACGTGATTAAAATTGCGGGCCGCGACGTGCGCTGTTTGCGCCACGGCATGGCGGGCGCGCCTGGTCTTGAAATCTGGGGACCCTACGAAGAAGGCGAAGAGATCCGCGCCGCCATCGTGGAGGCCGGCAAAGAATTCGGCTTGACGCAGGTGGGCTCGCGCGCTTATGCGACGAACACGCTGGAATCCGGCTGGATTCCTTCGCCGCTGCCAGCCGTTTATACCGGCGCAAAAATGAAGGCGTACCGTGAGTGGCTGCCGGCCACCGGTTACGAAGGCACGGGTTCGCTGGGCGGCAGTTTCCATTCCAGCAACATCGAAGACTACTATTTGACGCCGTACGAGTTGGGCTACGGTCCGTTTGTGAAGTTCGATCACGATTTCATTGGGCGTGAAGCTTTGGAAAAAATCGCGGGCAAGCCCCACCGCCGCAAAGTGACCTTCGCCTGGAACGCCGATGATGTTGCCAAGGCCTTCCGCAGCATCCTAAACCCCGGTGAAATGCATTACAAGTACATGGACTTCCCGCTGTTCAACTACACTTCGGCGTCCTATGACAAAGTGAGCAACGCGGGTAAAAGCGTGGGCCTGTCCATGTTTGCCGGCTATAGCTACAACGAACGCAGCGCGCTTTCGCTCGGTGTAGTCGATCCCGATATCGCCGTCGGCAACGAAGTCGTGTTGACCTGGGGCGAAGCGGGCGGCGGTTCGAAGAAGTCCACCGTGGAGCGCCATAATCAGATCGACATCCGCGCCATCGTCAGCCCGGTGCCTTACGGGAAAGTGGCGCGCGAGGCGTACGCGCAAGGTTGGCGCACGGGCAAAGCGGAGCTGTAGTTCGTCTTTCGTATTGTGCGGGTGGGCCACACCAGCTCACCCGCGTTTTAAATGAAAATTTTGGTTCTGGATAACTACGATTCCTTCACCTGGAATCTGGTGCAGGCGCTGGAGAGTGCGGGCGGGAGATGTGTGGTTCACCGGTCCGACCGAATCGCGCTTTCCCAGGTAGACGCGCTGGCGCCCGACCGCATCGTCCTTTCCCCTGGCCCCTCGATCTGGGGCGTGTTTGCGAAACGGGTTCGGTGAAAGTGCTCGAGCATGCCAGCCTGATGACGCTGCCCACCGTGCATCATCTTTACTCCACCGTCCAGGTTTACTCCACCGTCCGGGGACGGATGCACCAGAATACGAGCTGGGTGGATTTGCGGCGCGCAGCATTTCCCGCCGCCTCGATCACCGGAGCACCGAAAATTGCGGCCATGCGCGTAGCCATGCGCGAAGAAGCCCAACTACGCGGGCCCTGTATGGGCGCCATCGGTTGGATGAAGGGCGACGGAATGGAGCTTTCGGTTGGCATCCGCACCGCGTTCGCATGCAACGGCCGGGTTCGTTATTATGCCGGTTGCGGCATTACGGCGGACTCTATTGCCAGCGATGAATTCGCGGAGAGCGCGCATAAGGCGTCGGCTTTTGTTCGCGCGCTCGTCGGTTAAGCGCTCTCTTTCAGCACCGCCCAATACTGTTCTGCCACTTTCGGCAGCGAATGTTCCTGCGCCATGTGCCGTGCGGCGCGTTGGCCAATCGCACGGCCCATTTCGCGATTCGCCGCCAAGGCGATTAGGTATTCCGCCAGCAGGGTTTCTTCGTCGGGCCCGTGCGGCACCCGCAAACAGGAAAGTTCCGGCAGCCGCGCCAACTCCGGGCCGTCCGTAAAGATAACCGTTTTGCCCATGCCCATCAAGCGCACGCCGATTCCCGAAGTTTCGTTCGCGCTGGGATAGCGCAGGTTGATGCACACGTCGACCGATTGCGCGGCGCGCAAGAATTCGGTTTCCTCCAAATGGCCGCTGCACGTAATGTGATCCGCCGTGAACTGAAGACGAAGTGCCCGCTCCAAATCACGCGAGGCAAAGGAACCGGTAACCATCAGTTCGATCTGCGCGCCGGTTCGGCGCGCCCGCTCCAGCGCCCGCAAAATCGCGGGAAGCCGCTTGGACTCGCGCAAATAGCCGAACACACCCACCCGCAAAGGGCCCGGCGAAGGAGTTTCAAAAGAAAGAGGTTCGCAAAAATGCGGAATCTCCACCACCCGCGCTGCCGGCGCATGCCGCAGCACGGCCTCCGCCGCAGCTGGATTGTGAACGATCACCGCCCGCGCGGTTTCCGCCAGGCGCTTCAACATCGGATACGCAAAATAGCGCGGATCGGAGGCGGATTGCCCGCGCCCGCGCCACAGCTCCGCTGCAAATCCTCTGGCCCACTCGCCGTAGTTAAATACGAACTCCTCTATCCATTCTCTTTCGCAAAGCCTACCTAGCAAGAAATGCGTCAGCACGGCGTCGTGCAACACCACCACACTACGTGGTGTAGTCCCGGCTGGCTGGCTCAGCGCCCGCGAATAGATTTCGGCATGCAGCGGGTTGTTACCGATGTGATACAGGCAGACAGCAAAGCTATTTTGGTCAAAGCCTTTCTCAGCAAACGCCGGTGGATCTAAATGTTTTGAAACAATTTGGATGCCTTCCGTTTTTCGCAATTCTCCCAACAGCGTGGCCGCGTAGTCCACCACCCCGCTTTGCGCTGGTGGCAAAGGTGAGAAGTAGCCTATTTTCAGGGGCATAATCATGCTGGGTACTTGTGTCATAGTACCGTTTGCATAGGGCCCAGGCATAGGTCACGTCATAGGTCACGGCTAGTACGACACACCGCGGCTTACTTCTATTGCCTACGCACAGGACGCCGATAAATCTTATGAGAGTACCGAGGATTTATCTTATGTTTTGGCTCTATCTGCTCGCCGCCGTCACGGTTCTTAGCATCGCGTATCGCCGGGTGTTGTTGCGGCAACAACCATTAGACGACGAATTGTTTTCGCGCTCCGTTGCCTTTGAGCACGTTCACAGCGGCATCGCTTGGGTGAAATGCGGTGGGCCAAAGAATGACGGCCTGGTCAGCTCCATGAACGTCTCGCTGGCTGCCACCTTGCTTTTGGATCTGCCCAAAACCTGCGGCATGAGCTGGTTCGATCTGTTTGATGCACGCGATCGCCCGCGTCTGGAAGCTGCCTACAGCCAAATGCTACTGGCCGGCAAAGCCACAATTGAAGTGCACGGCCGCAATCGTTTGGTTCCACGGAAAGGTGATCTGGAAGCCGCCAACCAGGAACCCCTATTGTCAACTGCGGAGCGCACTGGCGATCAAGATGCGTCGCTGGAACATCCCGAGCTCGAACTGATGTTGGTGGGGGTGCACGATCATAAGATGCGTTTCGTCGGCCACTATTGCCTGATTGACGATCGCACGCGCGAACGCATGCTGGAGGCGCACCTGCGCGAAGCCCGGCATGAGCGTGATCGCTTGAAAACCGACTTGCTGGCCTTGAACCGGATTCTGCAGGATCACGATCGAAAGTTCAGCGCTGAGCTAGAATTTGACGCAGCTCCCAAACAAAGAGCGTCGCGGGCATAAGCACCAACAGCATGGCGGCCAGCGTGCCCAGTGCCGCCAGCTGCCAAGGTTCAAACTGCATCACGAATCGCGCCATGGGAGGAATTTCTTCCGCGCGCCAGCGTTGCTGGGCGCGCGACGCCAATTGTTCCTGCTGCCCGCGAATAATTTCGAGCGCCACCGATAGCGCGGTGGCCATGTTGACCAGCGCTGGCAATTGCCAACTGGGTTGCGGCCTTCGCACCAACACCAGGCTGACGCCATGCTGATGCGCGCCGGTTGCCGTTTTTGATCCAGCGTCATTGCTGTTAGGCAGCTCTGGGCTGTTAGGCAGCTCTGGAATGTTAGGCAGCTCCGGGTTGGCAGGCTCTTGCGCCGCGCCTGCGATTTCCGGTAGATCGACTGTCGGCACAACAATGTTTGGAACCGCGATCTTTGGCCCGGCCTCGGCGAACGCTGTTTCCATTGCCCTTGGCGCAGGAGGAGAGAAAGCCGGCTCCGCTTTAGGCTGACTTTGCTCCGCCAGCCACATCTTCGCCAGCTGCAACCGGTCCTGACATTCCTCACACCAGGCACTATGATTGGAAAACGCCGCGGCGTCCTCTTCCTTCAACGAATGCGTTAAGTAGCGTTCGGCAACCTGCTGTTCGTCGATATAGCTGTGGTCCATTTTTTGCGTGCCGTCAACGCGGCAGTCACCTTCAGGCACTCCCGAAAGGGCGCCACAGCAGCGATTATCCCACTCGAACTACACGATATGGTAGACTGGTCAGAGTAAAAAGGTACTAGGAGTCTGTAACGAAATGGCAAAAGTTTGTGATGTCTGCGGCCGCGGCCCCATGTTTGGTAACAAGGTAAGCCACGCCCACAATATAACCAAGCGGCGCTGGAACGTAAACCTGCAACCGGTGCGTGCCATTGTGAAGGGCGCCCCCAAGCGCATCCGCGCGTGTACGTCGTGCATCAAAAACGGCAAGATCCAAAAAGCCGCTTAAGCCTGAAGTTCCCCAAATCAACAACGTAGCACCAAGCCGCGACCGTGAGGGAGCGTCTCTAAAACGCTGTCTATTGCAACCCCAGTGTATAATTCTCACGGGGATTCATGGCGGCGAGGAAAAACAAAAGCAAGAACGATAGCGTGTGGGAAGTCTACGCCCTGAAGTATGCCACGCACCATCGCCTGGCGCGGGAAAATTTCATTGGGGGAGACCCTCATGACAACAGCCCCATGCCGCTGGACTACTTCATTTGGGCCGTAAAGTGCGGAAAACGGGCCATCGTTATCGATACCGGCTTCGACAAAACCGCAGCCGACAAACGCGGTGGCCGCAAATTATTGCATTCGCCGATGGAAGGGTTGAAGGCGATTGGCATCGATCCCGCGAAAGTGGAGGACATCATCGTCACCCACATGCACTACGACCATTCCGGCAACCACGATGCGTTCCCGCAAGCCCGCTATCATGTGCAGGACGACGAAATGGCATTCTGCACTGGCCGCTACATGACCCACGCCGCCACCCGCGCCCCTTTTGACGGCGACGACGTCGCGGCCATGGTGCACAAACTCTACGGGGGCCGCGTAGTATTTCACGATGGCGATGAAGAAATCGCGCCCGGCCTCAGCGTGCATCACGTGGGCGGGCACTCTGCCGGGTTGCAAATGGTACGGGTGAAGACCAGAAGAGGCATGGTACTTTTGGCCTCCGACGCCGCGCATTATTACGCGAATCTCGACCGCGGCCTGCCTTATCCTTTCGTCTTTAACGTCGGCGACACCATGGAAGGCTATCGCCGCGCACTGGAATTGGCAGATTCCCGCGATCACTTCATTCCGGGCCACGATCCGCTGGTGCTGAAGCTGTACCCCGCAGCCAGCGCAAAACTGAAAGGCTGGGTGGCGCGCCTTGATTGATAAGACCTTGACGGAAACACCCGGGGGCTCCGCTGTATATCAAGGTGACCGTACCCGCGGCGCCGACGGCATCATGTATGGCGGCTGGACCGGCCCCATCGTGATGTTGATCGCCACCCTGATTGCTTATATCGACCGGCAGGCGTTATCGGTGCTTGCGCCGATGATCCTGAAAGATACTGGCTTAAACGCAGGTGATTTCGGCGCCATCGTGTTGTCGTTTTCCATCGCTTATATGCTGTCGAATCCCATTTGGGGCTCCATTCTCGATTACGTGGGTCTTCGCATGGGCCTGGCAATTGCGGTGGGGATTTGGACGCTGGCCAGCGCCTCGCATGCTCTGGTGGTAGGTTTTATCGGTTTCGCCGTTGCGCGCACGGTTCTGGGAATTGGCGAAGGCGCGGTGTTTCCCGGCTGCATGAAGATGTCCACCGATTGCCTGCCGCTGGCCAAACGTTCGCGCGGCACCGCCATCGGTTACAGCGGCGCCGCGGCGGGTGCGTTGATCACACCGATTATCGTGATTCCCTTCGCGATTCGCTTTGGCTGGCGCGCCGCTTTTTGGGTGACCGGCGCATTGGGCACGGCCTGGTTGATTGGCTGGTATTTCATCTGCCGCCCGCCCAAGGTTCCGGTGAACCGGGGCAAACTCACCAAGGTTTCCCTGCCCAAATTGAACGACCGGCGTGTGTGGCTGGTGGTCTCCACCTACGGGCTGGGCGCGATTGGCTTGGGTGTGGGCCTTTACATGATGCCCTTGTACCTGAACCGCGCGGCTGGGGTTTCGCAAAAAGATTTGGCCTACATCACCTGGATTCCCTACGTCGCCTATTGGCTGGGTTATTACTTCTGGGCCTGGGTGTCCGACAAAATTGTCGGGGATAACCCGCGCCCGGTGGGGTTACTGCTGCTGCTCTCCGCCCTGGCTTTGCCTTGCGCGTTGATGGGGCGTTTCCATACCTGGCCCATTCTGGTGGCGTTTTTCTCCTGGATGCTATTCGTGGCCGACGGCTTCATCACCATGGGCCTGCATGTAGGCGCGCGCGTATTTCCGAAAGAGCAATCGGCCATGGCCGCGGGCATCGGCGGAGGGTCCTGGGGCATCGTGGTGGGCGTGGCCAGCTGGATTTATGGCCGCTGGATCGACCGGCAAATGTTCGAGCCTATTTTCGTGACCATGAGTCTGGTACCGCTGCTAGGCACGCTGCTGTTCATTGCGCTGAGCGGGCCCTGGGCGAAGGGAAAGGTTGCGCCGGAAGTGGTGTAGACCTTCACTGCGTGGCAATTGGCGCCGGCGCGAATTGTGTTTGAGCGTACTGGCCCCGAATTTTTTCTGATTTAGGAGTGCACATGACCAATGACCCCACTCGACTGTACGAACGAGGTCTGGTCCAGTGGTTATCTTACGTTTGCTTGGCCTCATGCGCAAAACCAGCGAGCCAATCGTTCAACCAGAGGTTCTTAAGTTCATCGAGAACCAAAGGCTTAGAGCGGGTGCAGACACGCGTTCAACGGAAGGACTTTACGTCCACAAAAACTCTAAGCAACATCTCGGTTCACGAATCAGACCCGACGGTTTTCCAGATTCCGGCTGGTTACACAGTCACGACGAAATCCGGCCCGTTACCGGCACCTGGGCCCCGCCCGAAGCCGATCATTAAGCCATTTAAGCCATAATGGACCAGTGAGATCCACTATGCGTACGTTTTTCGTTTTAGTTCTTCTTGCCGAGGGTTGCATGGCCCAGTCCGCAAAGAGTCTGTTTTCACGGCTGTCGTATGGTGTGACGGGAGGCATAGAGTTGACCGGGAACGGTTCCGATTCGATTACACACTATGAATCTCGCCGCTATGCCATCGGCCCATCCGTCGAGTTCGGGATTAGCGATCGCGTTGGCATTCAATTCAACCCTCTGTATAGACGTCTCGGGTACAGTCAGTTTTTTGGTAAGAACGCACCGCTCGTGACATCGTTCGACCGTAATCGCACGAATGAATGGCAATTTCCAGTTATTGGAAAGTACTATTGGGGCAACAGAGAACGCGTTTGGCGCATCTTTACAGGCGCAGGATACGCCTGGGAGACAGAGGGGCGAACCACTTACGCTGCTGTAACTGTAATAGATCCAATGACGGAACGCCCGGTGACAACGTCGGGAAATGGGTACGTTCGCTCTACCAACTGGGCTGGGAGCGTTTTTGAGGGCGGAGTACAAATTCAGAAGGCGAGACTCCGGTTCGCTCCGGAATTTCGTTACACCCATTGGGGCGGCGGGGGTACCGGATTGGTCAATCGTAACCGGAATCAAAGCGAATTTCTCCTCAATATCCATTTTTAAGCAACGCGGTTAATACATCTGCTGAGCGATTTCGAGCCGTCCGCCGTTCTTTTGGTACGCCGTGATGCCGGTGGCACGAAAGGTAACGAACGGGGAACGAACGGGGGAACGAACGGGGACGTCCTGATCCGCACCTTGCACAAAACGTCAAAACGGCCCAGTTTTATCGGCCTTTTTACGCGTCGCAGCGAGGCTCGTGCAAAGGCAAATCCCACGAGCCGTCCCGGTCCAAACGTCGAATCATGCACTTACGAGCAAACATTTCACTCTAAAATTGCGTGTTTATCGCGAGGTACGGATCAGGACGTCCCGCCCAGCCAGCCCAAACGGAGATTCGGGCGCAGAGACCGTTATAAAGATCGCTAAGCAGGCAGGGCGGCTCGGTCAACAGTATTAGGGAATGAGGCAAGAAAAATGACAATGGTTAAGAACAGGACAGCCGAAGCGATCGCTCCGATGCTTTCTGCTTTCCATATTATTGGTGATCGCCCTCTCCGGGCCGTTTGGCAAGGCTTCACCGAAGGTTCTTTGGACAGGATGGTGCTCATTTTTAATCAAGTCTCGCTCATTGTTATCGCCAATGAGGACGACGATTCGATTGACTTTACGACTGCCGATACGACGGAGGGGAGCGATCTGGGTGATATCAACGCAAGTCTCTCAGAGCCGTGGAGGACGTTTATCGGAAAGCCATTCGGTTGGGGATGGGTGACCGTGAACCAACAAGGCTATTGTGATGGACTGCTTCTGAGCTTTGGAGGGATCATCCCACAGATAGTCCTAAATGTGAGGGCGTCTTCGATTTACATCGACTCGATCTCGGTGGGTGGCTAATACCGAAGTCAGCCTGTTCCCTATCTCATCAGTGCCGCCGCCATTGGCAACCCACCACAGCGCTCCGTCGCTGCACTTCGAGCTTCACCGCATAGAACGCAGCTTGAAGGAGATGGATCGCACCTGGGTTGGCAGCGATCACCAGTTTTCCGTTGGCCCACTCGGAATTTTCGTGAGCGCCGATCAGAAGTTCCAGGGCGAACCGTTAGAGCACGGCGTCGTAGGCGGCGTGAAGTTCGTGATCGGAAAGTGAGCTGAGGACGGCGCTTGGTTCGGTGATGTCTTGGACGAGGAGTTCGTCGGCGAGGTTGGTGGGACCGTTTGGGACAGCCGACCGTTTGGGACAGCCTGATGTGTCCCTTAGCGTTTTGGCGGCTTTTTCGACACATCGAGCGCGGCTCGTAAACAGAATCACTAAATTATGTTCCGACGCCGCGGCGGATTGCCTTCCCGATGTAGGAGTCAGGCCACGCAAATGCCCACAATTCTTCCAAAACACCGTACAATCGAAGCGAGGGAAACCGATTTCGGAACAAAAATGCTAAGGGACGGGTCAGGCTGTCCCTCTTGGGCTTGTACAAACAGAGTTGTAAATAAATCAAAACATGTCGCTGTATTGCATTGGAAAATTGAAGCTTAAAGGGGAACGGACCATTCGTTTCGTCTTCCCTTCATGTGTGGCAGTCCGAAGAGGACTCGACAACGCTGACATCGAAGGAATCGATTCGGCTACCGGTTTCCGAGGTGCCGAAGTGTATTTTTCGATATGCGACGATCCGAGTTCCCACGACGCGACAGCATTATGGTTGGAGGCGATGAGTAAGCCTCCTGATAAAGTGGTCGAAAGCAACTTGGGAAATGCCGTCTATTCGTTGTTATTTAATCCGGCCGTTTCCTTTGGCGCCATCGCATTCATTGATGGGGGCATTCAGACAGTCTTGGAAGGAACGCGGCAGCAATGTTGGACATGGTTCGTTGAACGGATTGGCAAACCCTGGGATATCATCGATAATCCGATCTTGATCTGGGGGCGGTTTGGGACAGCCTGATGTGTCCCTTAGCGTTTTGGCGGCTTTTTCGACATATCGAGCGCGGCTCGTAAACAGAATCACTAAATTTTGTTCCGACGCCGCGGCGGATTGCCTTCCCGTTGTAGGA
>JANXYJ010000173.1 GCA_025350105.1 Terriglobia bacterium
GCCGACCTCTCAAATCTAAGGAGCGCCTTTTTCGCTTTCTGAGCGCTGGACAGATTTCTTGAAGCAGGTGACTCTACACCCGAGGAAACCCCGGTGGCCAAAAAGTCATCCACATATTCTCGAAGTATTCGGGTTCTTTCTCCCGGGGGAGCCATAACCCTGGCAACAGTATCCTTCTTCGATGCGTTCAATTCGGCAAGAAAATCCGTAGGATCGAATGGGACGGCAATCCGAGCGGCGAAGTCGCAAGTTCCAGGTTTGTTGGGATTCGTTTGGGCCACTTTATTATTGATAGCATATCTATTTACAAACAGCAACCAAAAATAAATACCCTCTGCGAGCAAATGTGCGTACGCTCGTACCAGGAGGCGATATTGAAAACCGCAACAATAGATCAGCCGGAAGTAATCCGCGTGCGAGAGTTCGCCGCCCGGTTACAAATTTCTATCTGGACCGCTCGCCAATGGGCTTATCGGGGCAAGATTGCAAGCTGCAAAGTCGGTAAGCATTTGCTGGTGCCAGTGGGTGAGGTTTCCCGACTTATAAGCGAAGGAAACCGTCCAAGACTGGAAGAAAAATAGACATGACTGAAGACGCGAGTGACGCGTCCGTCGGAGAACCAAAGGAACGGCGGGACGGACCAAGCTTTGTCATGGTGCCGATGTCGCTCCTCGGACAAAAACGCCTAGGGCCGAACGCGAAGCTTCTGTATGCCCGATTAAGGCTGTATGCGGCCAAGGACGGCGTCTGTTATCCAAGCCATGAAACGCTCGCCAAAAATCTAGGTCTAACTTCGCGCCGCATTCGTGCGATCACCGCAGAACTTCAAAAATGCGGACTCATCCAATGGCGTCGAACGCAGAAGTCCAACGTCTACACTGTGCACCCGCCGGAATCGTTCGTTGGCCCGGATAGGAAGAAAGCTTCCAGACAGGCTGGCGGTAAGCTGCCTATCAAAGCGGAAGAAAACTTCCGCTCCGGTAGGAAGAATGCTTCCGACAAAAAGATGTCTTTGAAAACAGGTTCTTTAAAACATGTTTCTTCAATAGAGGTTAAAGACTATGACTGCCCACCGATGAATCGCAAAACCCGCGATTCTCCGGCGGGCGTGGGTGTTCTTGCAGAATATCCAAGTCTACGCCGATGCCTCAGAGAGCACATGCAGGAAACGGATCCCGCCCTGCCCTCGCGAGACAAGGTGCTGCGGATTGTGCAGGCTACTGGGCACGAACCGGAAGCAGAAATTTTACAAGCGCTGCGTAATCTCAGGGAAAGGGGTTACGGAGCAGATCACGTACGCACCTATGCCTGGTTTGAAACGGCATTAGCGGACTACTTTTGTCAAAAGCAGGATCGGGAAGATGCAGCCCGACCCTACGGGTACGATGCATGGGAGGAGCGCAATGAAACACGGATGGAGCGCGCCAAATTCGATCAGCTAACCGATTCTTTCTGAGCGTCTACGCGCCCCCGTTTTTATGTAAAGTTTGAATGAAAATTGCACACACACCCCATGAACAGCGAGAAAAATAGAATACGGATTAAGGAGGCCAGCGCCCGAACAAAACAGGGCTCTTGGATTCCACCCAGCCTCCCGGAGAATCGGCGTGGGCGTCTCAAAAATGGGAATCCATCGGGCAACTTCATGGACGCGCCAAGATGCGGGGCTAAAACGAGGCGCGGTACGCGCTGTAAGTGCCCCGCAATGCGCAATGGGCGCTGTAGGTTGCACGGAGGGAAGAGCACTGGGCCTAAGACATGGAAAGGTATACAAGCAATTAAAAACGCATCCCTGAAACATGGACGCTACACCAAACAGGCCCGCCGAGTCGCGAAGCAATATCGTGACAATAGGCGATTTTTTCAGCGACTCTAGCATGGGATATTGGCATAGGTGCTGGACCCGGGAAGGACGGAACCCGAATGGCAATTACGATGCTTCCTTGACCCCAAGAACCTTATCGCGCTGCGCCTTTATCACGAGACCGGCGCGGGCGGCAACGGCCTGTGGTCTTGTGTGCGGCTACCGCTTCCCGCTGACGTTGTCCTTGCGGCAGTTTGAGCAGGTGTGCTCCCTGCGCCGCACTGGCGCTTTGTCTCCTCGTGGCCGGTGTGCTTGGCCATTCTGGCAAAAATTGTCCACAGATTTGGTATGCTTGCGCTCAACCCCGTATGAACGCTAGAGAAGGGCTTCGCCGCATTGGCATTGTCGGTGGCATCGCAGGCGCTTGCGTCGGCCTGTTCATTTCTTACGTTCAGATCCACGAGTTGCGGATTCAGAAATCACTGTCCGACTCGTTTTATTCCGTGTACGCTTCGCCGCTTGTGCAGAAGGAAGTCACGTTCCTTAAGAAAGAACGGCTACCTGGAGGCGAACGACTGGTTCACAGTCAACGCACCGAAGCTACCGCCCGGATACGTGCTCGACCCGCCGAATGTTCGAGGTCCATGGGACCACTACCGCTTGGACGGTCTGACCCGCGGCGAAGGCTGGGCTGTCCACGAAGGCAACATCAAAGCAATCTTTTTCGACGACAAGCAGGAAGTCGTTGCCATCGAGCACGAAGATGGTTTCCGCGTTTCGAAAACGGAAACACCGGCATTTTCTGCTTACCTGCTACCGTTCAGTTTTCCCATCTTCGGTTTTCTGCTTCCGTGGGGTTTGATGAAGGTGTTTGTATGGGTCGGTTCAGGTTTTACACAGAAATCGATTTGACGGATTCCGTAGAGTTGATTCTCTGAGGAGAGTTTTTGCGGCCTCTCCTTGGTGCTGCGTGATCGCCGGAAGCTTGAGGTCTAAACGATTTTTGCAGCCCCTTTTCGCCGGGTTGCCGAACAGCGTGGCGGGGTGGACGAGCACAACCTATGAGCCATACGTTAGAATCTGACTCATGAAACCGGTCATCTCGCAGTGGGATGATTTTCCAGATCAATGCGAATGAACCTGAGACGCGGACTGTTGCGGCTATGGATTGTTGCTTCCGTGCTGTGGTGCGCCGTGATCGGCTACCTCGGGTACGGCGAGTACAAGGAAGCGCCTGTGGAAGCACCGGGATGGGAACTGCTTTTGCCAGTGGAGTGTGGAAGCGCGCGCGGCAGCTCGGCTCAAGATTATGGGCAGAAAGATGGGTTCTGCTGGTATATGGTCGGGAAGTTTAGGCAGCTTTTTCCCGAATACAAAGACATAGACGACAAGACGATTGCGGACAAAATTTACGCGAAAGCTGGGATGCCGCAAAAGCCGGACCATCGCCGCCGGGACAAGCTTGTCGAGATTGCAGAATTGGGTATACTGCCGCCTCTAGGCGTACTGGTGGTCGGCTGGTCGCTTACGTGGGCCTTTGCAGGGTTCCGTCGCGGAGACACGTCGGCTTAGCCAGGCTCCGGCGTCCTTTCCCGCTTCCTCCGATTGAGCCGGTCCTCTACCCGCTCCAGCGCCCCCCTTGGTGACCGCAAGATTCGGTGACGCTATGGTGACGATGTCGAACCCAAACAACGATAAAGTGCTCCGCACGCTTCCGAGAGGCATTCGACCTTAAGCGATACTTTCCTTTGGACTTATGCGAGATTTGGCAAAATCGCGCAAAGTAAGCAAAAGCGGCTCCAACCCACTTTCACGGCGGTAACGAGGGTTCGAATCCCTCTGGGGACGCCAAACCAAACCCAGCATTTGCCGTTTTTGCGCCTTTCGCAGCCGAAAGGCGCACGTTTCCGGATTCAGAATCGGAACTGGCCGGATCAGAACTGGAAGCGCCCTACCAGTTGCACCACGCGCGGATTGCCGCCATAGACCAAGTCAGGTCGGTTAAAGGCTCCATTGCCGGGAATCAGGTTGGGGCGGATGCCAGCCTGCGAAATGGGCAGCACTGTGTTGAGCGAGCCCGGGGTGAATTGGGCGTGATTGAAGGCGTTATAGAGCTGCGCGCCCAACTCAAATTTGCGCTTGCTTTCGCCGCCCAAAGAAAACGCCTTCTTTACCTGGAAGTCAACATTGTTGATGGGCCGTGTGGGCATGGTTTGCCGGCCGCCATTGGCCAGGGCACCCGCGCCCGCGACGATGTATTGCGCGTTCGGGTTTTTAGCTACATACGCCACAATGCCGCCAGATCCAGGCGCCAGAGTGTTTCCATTGCTGTCGACTCCGATGACGCCGCTGCCAGTGTTGGGCGCGCCGTTGCTATTGATGATGGTGCGATCCGAGGCGCTATCACCGTTCAGGTTCGAATCCAAACCGCTCTGCACGGTGGCAAATTGCGGGGATTCGTAGGTGTAGGTTCCGCTCACGATGAAGTTGCCGGCCAGGTTTTTCACCAGCCAGTTGCGGCTACCTTTGAACCACGGAGTTTCGTAAATCATGGTGTTGGTGAAGCGGTGGCGGCGGTCCAGGAAGGAATTGGAAAAATCCGCGGCAATGTTCTGCGAATCTTGCGGACGGCGTGGTGAAAGTGCAGTGGAGTTTAGATCCGCTGTGCTGTCGTCCATGTTGTGGCTCCAGGTATAGGAGGTTGTCATCAGCAGGCCTCGGGCAAAACGCCGGCGCAACTCCACGGC
>JANXYJ010000178.1 GCA_025350105.1 Terriglobia bacterium
CCTGCAGTCCTTCGATCCCGAAACCGGATCGCTTCAGTGGAAATTCTTTGTCGTGCCGACAAAAAAGGGCGACCCTGGTCTTGAAACCTGGGCCAATCTGGACGCAGCCAAACACGGCGGCGGCAATCCCTGGGTGCCCGGCTCGTACGATCCCGAAACGCATCTCTACATATTTGGCACCGGTAATCCATCGCCCGCCTACACTACCGGCACTCGTGGCGAAGGCGACAACTTATATACTTGCTCCGTCGTCGCCGTGAATGTCGAAACCGGCCAAATGGCCTGGTATTACCAAACCTCTCCGCACGATACTCACGATTGGGACTCCGCGCAGACTCCGGTGCTGATCGACGGCGATTTCAACGGCCGCCCGCGGAAAATGGTTTTGCAGGCCGCCCGCAACGGTTACTTCTTCACCTTGGATCGCTTGACTGGCGAACATCTGGTTACCAGCAAATTCGCGGAAGCCGTGAACTGGGCGAAAGGCGTGAACGCGAAAGGCCAACCGGTTCGCGATCCAGCCAAGGACTTTCATGGCGCCGGTTCGCTTGTGTCGTCCGCCAATCAAGGTGCCACCAACTGGCCTCCGCCTGCCTTCAATCCGCAAACCGGTTTGATGTATGTCCCCACCCAGGATAGCTATGCCATGTACTACTTGACCGAGAACGATCCCCGCGGCGCCATGGGCTTGGGCGGCAAAGAGGAAATCAGCCTCGGTACCGTGCGCAGTTACATTTCCGCCATCGACTACAAAACCGGCAAAACCGCCTGGAGGCACGTTTACCCAACCTTGGGCGGAGCCCTCGGTTCCGGCATGTTGACCACCGCTGGCGGGCTGCTCTTCGCCGGTGACGTCGCGGGAAATATTGTCGGTTATAATGCATCCACCGGCAAGCCGCTGTGGCATTCCTATTTGGGTTCGATGGTTTCGAACGCACCCCAAACCTATTCCCTCGACGGCCATCAATATTTGTTGACTGCCGCCGGTGACACGCTCTACGCGTTCACGCTCTACTAATACTTAAGGACATTTGATGAGAATCGGTGCGTTCACCCCTTTGTTGTCCAGCCTCTCTCTGGAGGACGTGTTCAAGAAGCTGGCCAAGCTCGACATTCGCACCGTCGAACTCGGCACCGGCAATTATCCCGGCGATCCGCACTGCAAACTAGCCATGCTCGATGACACCGCGGCGCTGAAAACGTTTAAAACCAAACTAGCCGATAACGGTTTTAGCATCAGCGCGCTCAGCTGCCACGGAAATCCGCTGCACCCCGATGCCGCGCGCGCTCAGCATGATCGCGAAATCAGCCGCCAAACCATCCTGCTCGCCGAAAAGCTGGGCGTGCCTGTCGTGGTCGATTTCAGCGGCTGTCCCGGAGATTCACCTGGCGCCAAATATCCCAACTGGGTCACCTGCCCCTGGCCCCCTGAATACTTGGAGGTTCTACGCTGGCAGTGGGAAGCCGTCGCCGCGCCCTATTGGATCCAGCAAGCTAAATTCGCCGCCGATCACGGCGTCAAAATCGCCATCGAAATGCATCCCGGTTTTCTGGCCTACAGTCCGGAGACTTTGCTGAAATTGCGCGGCATCGCCGGTCCATCGATCGGTTGTAACTACGATCCCAGCCACATGTTCTGGCAGGGCATCGATCCCATCGCAGCCATTCGCGTTTTGGGCGACGCCATTTTTCACGTCCACGCCAAGGATACGGAAATGTATCCCGTTAACCTTCCGCGTACCGGCGTCCTCGACACCAAGAACTACACCGACGAACGCAACCGTGGCTGGATTTTTCGCACATGCGGCTACGGGCACGACGCCCTCTGGTGGAAGGAGTTCGTCTCCACCCTTCGCATGTTTGGCTATGATTACGTGCTGTCCATCGAGCACGAAGATAGCCTGATGTCAGCCGAGGAAGGTCTTTCCAAAGCGGCGGCGTTTCTGAATCAACTGGTGACCAAAGAACCGGCTGGCGCGGCATTCTGGGCATAAAGCGGCTGCGCCTAAAACCACTCATGAGAAAGCTAAAAACAGTTGTGTTCGGAACCGGTTTCGTCGGCCGCGTGCACGTAGAAAACATACGGCGGCTGGGCAACGTCGAACTCTACGCCATCGGCGTCGGTCCCGATGACGATGCCCAAAAGCTGGCGGCACAGCTGAACGTCGACCGCGTCGTCACCGGCTACCGCGAACTTCTGGGCGACCCGCAAGTGGACGCCGTTCACATCTGCACTCCCAACCCGCTGCACTTTCCCATCGCCAAAGCAGCACTCGAAGCCGGCAAACACGTTCTGTGCGAAAAGCCGTTGGCGATTTCCGCAGCCGAGGCGCGCGAACTCGTCACACTCGCTGAAAAAACTGGACTGCGTAATTGCACGTTTCACAACCTGCGCTTTTACCCCATGATTCAGCAGGCCCGCCACATTTGCGAATCCGGCCAGTTGGGTGACATCCTCATCGTGCAAGGGACCTATTCACAGGATTGGCTCTTATACGAGACCGATTGGAATTGGCGCCTGCTCTCCGCCGAAGGTGGACGCTCGCGTTGCCTTGCCGACATCGGTTCGCATTGGTGCGATGGAGTGGAGCACATCACCGGCCAACCCATCACCTCGCTTTGCGCCGATATTCAAACCTTCCACCCGACGCGTAAAAAACCGAAGAATATCGTCGACACCTTTTCCGGCAAAGCAATGCGGCCCGAAGACTACGAAGACGTTCCGATCGACACCGAAGATTACGCCGCCGTCATGTTTCACATGGGTGCCCGCACCCGCGGTTGTTTCACCGTCAGCCAGGTGAGCGCTGGACGCAAGAACAGCTTCCGTTTTGAAATCTACGGCACCAAAGGCGGCATCGCGTGGGACGGCGAACGCCAGGACGAAATCTGGATCGGCCATCGTGGCGCGCCCAATCAGCTTCTGATGAAGGATCCGTCGCTACTGGCGCCCGACGCCCGCTCCTACGCCGATCTCCCGGGAGGCCATAGCGAAGGCTACGACGATACCTTCAAACAGGTCTTCCGCCGTTTCTATCACAGCATCGAAAACTGCTCCGCGAAACCTGAATATCCGCAGTTCGCCGATGGTCTTCGCCAGCTCAACATTCTTGATGCCGAATTCGCCAGCCATGCCCGCAAGGGTTGGGTTGATGTCGGATAGCGTATGAAGGTTCTCGTCCTCATTGTGGTTCTTGGCGCGGCTGCACAGGCCGCCAACACCAACACAAAAAATGATTGGCCCATCTACGGCGGGGCAGGGCAGACCCGCTACTCCGCGCTCAAGCAAATTAACCGCACCAACGTGTCTCAACTCAAACTGGCTTGGAGCTATGACACCGCCGACGGCCCCATCGCCTCGCAAACTCACCCCATCGTCGTCAACGGTGTCCTCTACGGCGTTACGCCGGCACACAAAACCATCGCGCTTGACGCCGCCACCGGCAAACTGCTTTGGCGATTTGATTCCGGTATCGTCGGACGCGGGCCCAATCGCGGAGTCACCTATTGGTCTAACGGAACTAACGCTCGCATCTTCGCCGCAGTGCAAAGCTTCGTCTACGCGCTCGACGCGAAAACCGGTAATCCCATCTCCACCTTCGGCAATAATGGCCGCATCGATCTTCGCGAAAATCTGGGGCGTGATCCCGAAAAGCAGTCCGTCGTTCTCACCACACCGGGCATTATCTACAAGGACCTCTTCATTCTGGGCGACCGCACCCCCGAAGCCCTGCCCGCGCCTCCAGGCGATATTCGCGCCTACGACGTCCGCACTGGAAAATTGCGTTGGTCATTTCACACGATTCCGCATCCCGGCGAGTTTGGTTACGATACTTGGCCTAAAGACGCCTGGAAGACTTCCGGCGCGGCCAATAGTTGGCCGGGCCTAGCGCTGGATGAAAAGCGCGGCATCGTCTACGTCCCCACCGGTTCCGCCGCGTCTGACTTTTATGGAGCCGATCGCGTCGGCGACAATCTTTTCGCAAATTCCCTGCTGGCTCTTAACGCCGCCACCGGCCAGCGCATCTGGCATTTTCAAGCGGTGAAACACGATATGTGGGACCGCGATTTCCCTTCGCCCCCCACCCTCGTCACCGTCCGCCACGATGGCAAATCAGTCGATGCGGTCGCGCAAACCACCAAACATGGATGGGTATTTTTGTTTGATCGCTCCAGCGGCAAGCCCTTGTTTCCGCTCGAACCGCGCAACTATCCCGCCAGCGATGTCCCCGGGGAAGTCGCCGCCGCGACTCAGGTCCTGCCTACCAAACCCGCGCCGTTTGCGCGGCAGCTTCTCACCGCCGATATGCTTTCCCATCGCACGCCCGAAATTCACCAGTGGGCGCTCGATCAGTTCCAAAAATTTCGCAGCGAAGGCCAGTTCGTGCCGCTCGGCACCGATCGTGAAGTCGTCGTCTTCCCCGGCTTCGACGGAGGCGCCGAGTGGGGCGGCTCCGCCTTCGATCCCGAAACCGGCGTACTCTACGTCAATGCCAACGACGTCGCCTGGACTTCCAGCCTTCGCCAGAACAATCAACTCCAGGACGCCGGCGGGCGCACTCCGCGGCAACTCTATCTCAACAACTGCGCCGGCTGCCATCGGGACGATCTGCAAGGAACACCTCCCGCGATTCCATCACTCAGCGATCTGAACGGCAAACGCACCATACTGCAAATCGCCGCGATCATTCAGCAGGGCGCTGGACGCATGCCGTCGTTCCCGAATCTCGCCGCCAGCGATATCTCGGCGATCGCGGGCTACCTTCTGAGCGGAGAGAATAAGGAAATGCAGTCGAACGATCCTTCGCCTGCACCGCCGCGCTATCGCTTTGCCGGCTTTCACAAATGGTTGGATCCTGATGGATACCCCGCCGTGGCGCCGCCATGGGGCACGCTGAATGCGATCAATCTCAATACCGGCGAATACTCCTGGAAAATTCCGTTGGGCGAATATCCCGAACTCGTGACACAGGGTCTCACCAACACGGGAACGGAAAATTACGGGGGGCCCATCGTGACCGCCGGCGGTCTGGTGTTCATCGGTGCCACCAATTTCGACCGTAAGTTCCGCGCCTTTGATAAAGCCACTGGACAACTGCTTTGGCAGACGGTCCTGCCCATGGCAGGCAACGCAACGCCCGTCACCTACGAAGTGAACGGCCGCCAATATGTTGTCATTTACGCGACAGGCGGGCGGCGCGGTAGCGATCCTTCCGGCGGTACTTACGTGGCGTTTGCTTTGCCGTGAATTGGTTTGCACATTTGGCCAACACATAAGGAGACAAATTGGAAATGACGAAAATTACCCGTCGCGATGCAGGCCGGCTGGCGCTCGCTGGCATAAGCACCGGCTTAACCACCAGTGCCTTGGCTCAACCTGCCAGAACGAACCGTTCTCTGATTCACGGCATTCAGTTTGGCCTCCAACCTTTCTGTTATCACGATCTGGCGATGAACCGCGAGAATCGGCCAGAGCTGGTACGCCGTCTGGTGCAAAACGGCTTGGGGATGGTGGAGCTGCATGCCACCTGGTGCGAACCCCGCTTCAACCAACCCGGCGTCAGCCCTCAGGAGGCTCGCGACAAATTGCGCAATTGGCGCTTGACCGTTCCTGCCGATTACTACCGCAAGATCAAAACGGAGTTTGACGGCGCGGGCATTACCATTTTCACTTATTACGTGAACTTCGGCGACAGCGATACCGACGCGGAAATCGACGCCACTTTCAGCGCCGCCAAAATTCTGGGTGCGAAGGCCTGCATCGGCTCTTTCGGCTTGGCCGTCGCGCACCGCCTGATCCCATTTCCCGGTAAGTACGGCATGTTTCTCGGCCTGCACAATCACGATAATCTCTCCGATCCGGATGCGTTCTCCAGCGAAGCCAGCATTGTGCAAGGGCTCTCCTATTCGCCGGACTTCAAGGCCACACTCGATACCCGCCACTTCACCGCCGGTAATGGCGACTGCCTGGGCTTTTTGCAGCGCCATCATGACCGCGTCTCCAGCGTGCATCTGGGGGATCGTAGAAAAAACAACGGCCGCAGTACACCCTTTGGTGAAGGCGACGCACCCATCATTCAAATTCTGCAGATGATTCGCGATAACCGCTGGCCCATTGTCGTGCTGCTTGAGTTTGAACACGGCACTCTGCGCACCGGCGTCGAGGAAGTGCAGTTGATGTTCGATTATTGCAAGCGCGCGCTGGCTTAACCAGAGGAACCCCATGCCCCAACGCCCCATCATCGTACTCGCCCTTGCCGTCATGTCGTGCAGCGGCCAATCAGCACGAAAAGTGTCGACCGAAACTCCTGGTTACGACTTCAATTACATCGGCCCCCGCATGGCGGACCCAGTCCTGCAGCACAGTAAGGAGACCTACGTTCTGTTTGGCTGCAGCTATTGCCACGGCCTCTATTTGATCTCCCGCGGCGAAGCCACCGATCTGCTGCACTCGCGTTTGGTGGGTAGGGACGAAGACGCGAACCTCATCGGCCCACTCCTGCGCGCCGGCATTCCCCAAACCGCAAAGCTGTCACCCATGCCGCAATTTTCTGACCTGAGCGAACAACAAATCAACGACATCACGCGCTGGATTCACTACGCCCGTCAGCAAGAACGCTACAAGGAGCTCACCGAAGCCGCGACGGTCGAGAGAGGCGATGCCGCCGCGGGAAAAGTGTATTTCGAAAGCGCGTGTGTTTCCTGCCATTCTGCGGACAATCTCCCGTCGGTCAAGAAATATACGCCCGCCCTCCTGCGAGCCGAAATTCTCAAACCCCATGCGCTGGAGCCAGCTGCGTCGTCTAAGCTTGATCGCGTGGGTGATACCAAAACCGAAACGGCCCGCCAACGGCACCTTAAATTGCTGGAGAATTACTCCTCTCAAGAGGTAGCGAACCTGGTGGCCTACCTTAAATAGCATTTGCCATAACGGATTCCCCAGGAGTTTGCTAAACTGGCCGCTATGCGTAAGAGTTCTCTTCTCAAACTGATGCTGGCCGTGGGCCTGATGGGCGGGGTGTGGGTGGCCTATCCCCAATTCGGCACGGCCCCCTCTAAACTCACCACCCAGAAAATTGCGGACGACCTTTACGTCATCCACAACGATTTCGTTCCCGGCAACACCACCGCTCTGGTCACCAACGAAGGCGTGGTGCTGGTGGACGATAAATTTCCGCAAGACACCGAAAACATTCTGGCGGAGGTGAAGAAGTTCACCAGCCAGCCCGTGAAATACGTGGTCAACACGCACCATCATTTCGATCACAGTGGCGGCAACGCCAATCTGCAAAAAATGGGCGTGCAAGTGGTCAGCTCCGCGCAAGCCCACGGTTATACGAATGACTTGAAGCAGCCCGGCGCCGCCAACATCGCTTTTGAAGATCACATGCACATTTATCTCGGCGGCAAAAACGTCGAGCTCTACTATTTTGGCAAGTCGCACACTGGCGGCGACATCGTGGCGTACTTTCCCGCCCAGCGCGCCATCGCCATGGGTGACATGTTTACCTTTGGCGACGCTACGCCGCAGTTGATCGACTACGCCGGTGGCGGCAGCGCCAAGGAATGGACCGCCACCGTCAGCCGCGCACTGGCACTTGATTTCGACACCGTGGTTCCCGGCCACGGCGTCAACACCAATAAGGCTGAGCTCACCAAGTTCCGCCAATCCACCATCGATCTACGCAACAAGGTTCACCAGATGGTCGCGGATGGCACCGCGAAGAAGACGCCGCCGGCTCAAGTGCGCTCTGGCGTGGAAGCAATGCTACGCAAGGATTTCCACTTTGCTGATCTCCACATCGGCGCCAGCCTGGACGGCTTGATGACCGAAATGCGCTAGATCCCGCTTTGCAATAGCCGCGGCTCTGAATTAAGAGCGCATCTGCCGCAAGGCCGATGCGCTTTTTGTTTCCTCACCAACATTTATTTTCGATAGAATAATACCCTATGGCCGACACACCTGATCGCGTCTTTGGATTCAACACCCGCTCCCTGCACCATGGCTATCAGCCCGGCACCGCCAGTGGAGCCCGCGCCGTTCCCATTTATCAAACCACATCGTTTACGTTTGAAGATTCCGCCGATGCCGCCGCGTTGTTTGCCCTGCAGAAGTTTGGCAACATCTACACGCGCATCATGAACCCCACCACTGACGTGCTGGAGCAGCGCATCGCCTCCCTCGAAAACGGAGTCGCGGCGTTGGCCACTTCTTCCGGCCAAGCCGCGCAGTTCCTGGCCATCAATAGCCTGATGGAACATGGTGACGAGATGGTGGCGGCCACCACGCTCTACGGTGGCACCTACACGCAGTTCGAAGTCAGCTTTCGCAAGATGGGTTACGACGTGAGGTTTGTGGATCCGGACGATCCCGAAAACTTCCGCAAGGCGATCACTTCGAAAACCAAATGCCTTTACGCCGAAACAATTTCCAATCCGCGCGGCGGCATTCTGGATCTTGAGGCCGTGGCCAAGATCGCGCACGAACACAACCTGCCTCTGGTGATCGACAATACCTTTGCCACGCCCTATTTATGCCGGCCCATCGACTTCGGAGCCGATATCGTCGTGCATTCGCTGACCAAGTTTATGGGCGGCCACGGCAACTCCATTGGGGGCGTGATCGTCGATAGCGGCAAGTTCGATTGGAAAAAGGGAGCCTTCCCGCAGATCAATCAACCTTCGCGTGCCTATCACGGCATGAACTTCAGCGAAGTGTTTGGAGCGATTGCCTTCATCATCCGCGCCCGCGTGGAAGGCCTGCGCGATTTGGGTCCGTGCATCAGCCCGTTCAATTCGTTTTTGATTTTGCAAGGAATCGAAACACTTGGCATGCGTATGGACCGTCACGTCTCCAATGCCCAAAAAGTAGCCGAATTCCTGCAAGCTCACAAGCAAGTCAGTTGGGTGAACTATCCGGGTTTGCCGGGCAATCAGTATCACGCGCTAGCCAAAAAGTATTTACCGAAGGGTCCCGGCGCGGTTTTCTGCTTTGGCCTAAAAGGCGGCTACGATGCCGGCCGCAAGTTCGTCGACAATGTGAAGTTGCTATCGCATTTGGCCAACGTCGGCGATGCGCGGAGTCTGGTGATTCATCCTTCGTCTACCACTCATCAACAATTGAGTGAAAGCGAGCAAGTTGCCGCAGGCGTACTGCCGGATATGATCCGCGTGTCGATCGGCCTGGAAGATCTGGACGATATTCTGTGGGATCTGGATCAGGCGCTCAGCGCCTAGCTGGCAATATATTCAAGCAACAGCTCCCAGCGCCCAGTAGCTACTCTGGAATTGCGTTAGCTTCTACTTCGCTGGATTATCTGCCGGCTGCGCATTGATATCCTTGCGCGTGGCCACTTCGATGTTGGACTCGATGCGCCGGTATCCGTAACCGATGTGCATCGGCAGCGGTTTCGGCTTGCCGGACTTGAAGGCGTCGCGTAGATCTTTCTCCTGCATGTACCGGAAGCTGCCGTAAGGTTTTTCGTAATCACCGTAGAGGGCCACGTTCCATTTGTCGGGCGTATAGAAGTGGAACGGAATGCCTGAATCGTCCTGCACCACCATCACACTATTGTTCAACACGTGATTGCGGATGATCGAAAATTCGTCGTGATGCGTCATGTACGACGTGGCTTTGAACATCGCCACCGTATCGGTGACGCGTGCCAGGAACGCTTTGAACGCCGTGTTCGCGCCCAGATGTTCGTCGTCTAAATTAACCGAGAAATAGTAGGCGCGCTGCGAAGCAGCGCCAGGGGCCGATTCGAATTCCACTTCCACGCCGCGGTTGGCGAACTTTGAATCCGTCTTCCAATCGACGGGCCGCTCGATGATCTTGCCGTTTTCGTCTACTCGAACGTAACGCACTCCCAAAATCGTATGATTGGTGCGCACCAGCAAATGCAACATGGGCAGCAGAATGCCGTCGGTGGTTTGTCCGCGCAGCTCGCTATCCATTTCACGAGTCACGAAGAAGCTGCGGCCTAGAATGGACGCCATCGTCGTGCGCATCGCCGCCAAATAGCCCGGCAGGTTCTTTTTCTTTTCGATCTGTTCGTAACTGGGGAAAGTTCCCGGGGGCTCCAGCCCAATCAAAATGTACAGCGGCGCCTTCGGAAAGTAGTACGTCGCCGTCATCATATCCGGACCACTGAAGGAGTAAAAGACGGTCCGGTCAGCAATGATTTTCGGGTCTAATTCTTTCGCGGCAAATTCATGCAGGCCATCCAGCAATTGTTCGTGGGCCTTGTTCCAGGCCGCGTCCATGCCTGTCTTGTGAGCCTGCCACACGGCGCCTTTTTCCAACTCAGCAAAGGGACTGCCCTCCGATGACGGCAAGGCCGCGAAGAAGCGGGCGGTATCGTCAGCAACGCGCGAACGCGGTACGGACGGCAGTTGAACGGTGTCCTTAGGCTTGGCTTCCACCACGGTAGGCCGCGGTTTTTCGCAAGCAGAAAGAAGAATGGAAAGAGTTAAAAAAACGGGAAAATACATTCGGGAGTAAAACATTGTGGAGACGGCGCTCTGTAGTCGAGCATAGCAGAAAGTGGCTTCAAAATGCCCGAAAATCATGATTAAAGTGTCTTTAGTTGCGCTGCTACAACCAGCGGAAGCATTCCTCGGCCGGAGGCGTGGTTTGGATGTCGCCGACCTCTTTCAATTGCTTGATCAGGGTAGCCCAACGGTCTTTGGTCATGGAGCCCAAAGGCACGGCGGTCTGAATGAGGGGCTTCTGCGCTTCGGCCACTTCAGCAAACGACGCTGCCGACATTGAAGGGTTTAACTGATTCATCTTTTGATTGGTGGGTCCTGGATCGTTCAAGTACCCCAGCCAACCTTCGCGAACGGAGGCGACCATTTTGCCCACAGCATTCGCGTTTTTGCGAAGGAAATCGCCGGAGGTCGTGAGAACAGTTGTGTACGGGTTGTAGCCGATTTCGGAAACCGGAAAGACCACAACGTCCGCGCCTTTGTGGCGGGCCGTAAGCGGCTCCGACATCACGAAGCACTGTTGCGCGAAGTTGGGATCAGAAAGAAAAGCGGTAATGTCGCCGCCGGGCGAGGGGACAACTTTTACCTTATCGAAACCGTATTGTTTTTCCAGCAAACGCGCATACGGAAGACCTTTTTGAATGGCCAGCGTGCCGCCCTTCATGACTTCGCCAAGGTTGTTCAATTTCCGAGCCGAGTGGGCCATGATGCCTTGCGGATTGTTTTGAAAGACTGCGAACAGCGCAACGACATCGTTGCCTCGCGAACGCGCTACTACCAGTTCATCGGCGGATACGATACCGAATTCCGCCGAACCGGCGCCGACCATTTGAATCGTCGGAGTTCCGGCGCCGCCGGGGAGAATATCGACATCCAGGCCGTGAGTTTTGTAATTTGCGGCATAGAAACCGCCGAACTGGGGATCGGGCTTCCAGTTCAGGGCCAGGCGAATTCGATTCGCGGCAGCGTGATTGCATGAACTCAGCAAACTGATAGCAGGAATCGTTTTGAGGAAACTTCGACGCAGCATGGTGATGATTAATTATGACTGTTCCGAAGCATGCCAGCGGCGCAGAGTGAAGTGGCTGATGAGGTTGATCAGACCAAATAATGCCAAGCCAAGCACGGAGGCTAGCAAGACGGCGGCGAAAACTTTATCGACCCGCTGTTGCGTTCGTGCGACGTCGACGACAGAGCCCAGGCCTTGACCGCCGATAAATTCCCCCACAATGGCTCCGATAACGGCGAGCCCGGAGGCGACGCGGAGGCCAGTTAAGATTTGCGGCAACGCGGACGGAAAGCGCAGCTTAAACAGAGTTACCCAGGTATTGGCCCCGTAGAGTTTGAAGAGATCGCGTAAGGCGGGGTCGGTTGAGAGAATGCCATTGAGGGTGTTGGCGATCACGGGAAATATGGAAACTACAAACGCGGATGCGATAACGGTTCGCATGCCATAGCCGAACCAGATGACCAAGAGAGGCGCGATGGCGATGATCGGTACAGTTTGAAAAAATACTGCGTAGGGATAGAAAGCCCTTTGAATCGCTTTCGACGACGAGAGAAAAACGGCGACGGCGATGCCGATGATGGTGCTGAGGAGGAAACCGATTAATGCGCTGGCGGAGGTGGTGAACAGCGCGGTGAATAGTTCTTGCCGGCTTTCGATTATGGCGTTGGCTACAGAGCTGGGTGCTGGCACCAGATAGGAACGAATCCAACCGGCGCGGACGGCGGTTTCGGCGATGGCGATGACTGCGAGCAGTGGGAGAAGGGCCGGAAAAATGCGTTTAAACCTGTTCATTTGGCTTCGTCTATTTTCCTTCCGTCTATTCTTCTTCCATGGCGGCTAAGAGCAGTTTCATTTCGCGGCCCATACGAGGGTCTGCTCGCAGGTCGTCTGTGCGCTGCTGGGGTAAGTCTAGAACGCGATCGAGTTTGATGTGGCCACCTTTTCGGGATAAGACGATGGCGCGGTTGGCCAAAAAGGCAGCCTCAGAGATGGAATGGGTAACGAAGATGACGGTGATGCGGCGAGCCAGCCAGAGGGCGCGGAGTTCGCGGTCCAAACGGAAACGGGTGATCTCGTCGAGAGCGGCAAAGGGTTCGTCCAGAAGCAGTAAATGGGGCGAAGTGACCAGGGCGCGGGCAAGGGAAACGCGCATGCGCATGCCGCCGGAGAGTTGGGCAGGATAGCGCTCCTGGGCGTCGGAAAGGCCGACCAGTTGCAAGGCCGCGAGTGCTTTGTCGGTGCGCTGTTCTGGGGCAACGCCCATCAATTCCAAAGGTAAGGCAGCATTGTCGAGGACAGTTCGCCAAGGCAAGAGATGAGCGTCCTGAAAGACGTAAGAAGTTTGGAAATTGTTGGACGGATGGTAGGTGATGTGGCCAGAGTCGGGTTCGGCCAGATGCGCGATCATGCGCAAAAGAGTGGATTTGCCGCAGCCGGAGGGGCCGAGAATGGCGACGAATTCGCCGGCAGAGATTCGGAGGTTGAAGTTTTCGATGACGGGCGGCTGGCGGTCGAAGACCCGGTGGACGCCGGAGAGGTCCAGGGCTATGCCGGTTGGTGTTGCGGCAAGCAAGGGCGGCGAGGTCAAGTCCATTGGTACAAGTGTAACGTTTTGTATGACGATGTTGAGTGTATTTGGTGCGCCGATCTTGCGTTGGCTGAGGGCGAATTTGCGGGCCGGCAACTGATCTTCCGTCGTTGTTTTTACGAAACGGAGCCAATTTGTGTTGGTGAAGACGGCGGCGGGATCTGTGGTGGCTGGGTTGGGGTGGTGCTCCATCGGTTTCAGGGTAGACGAGGTCTTTGAAACGCTAGCGGGCGGTGATGGGAAGCAAGTAAAAAGACGTTAGTTTGCGGTGTTGCGGGTGGGGTGACTGCGCACGCTGGGGGAGGTGTTCTGCATCCCTTTATGCCGGTGAGTTACTTGGCGAAGAATAGGAGAAAAACATTAATCGGAAAGATGTTTTAGCGAGTTCGTGGGCGAAGTGAGTGCAAAACCAGGGGGAAATGCCCGCAGGCAACTGGGGTGTTGCGCGGAACGTCGTGGGTGGATTCGGGCGTGGATTGAGCAGCGCAGTGCGCGTGGGTTGCTTGGCAGGAGTGGTGGCGCGTAAGTGGTTTGGACGGTGCGGGATGGGGATTGGGGTTGGGAGGGTGGGGGAGGGTGGCGTGATAATTTCGGGGCGGAGGAGGGTTTGGTATGGTGCTGTCCAACGTTGACAAGTGCGATGCGAGTGGGGACGTGGTGTTCGGGAAGGTTACGGCGGCTGTGGAGAAGGCTCGGCTGGAGATGGAACGTCAGGCGGTGTTCGCACGGAGATATTCGGGTGGGCACGGTGTGGATCCGGTGTTGGGGTCGCATTTGGGGTTGGGTGGGAAGTGAGGGACAGGCGGTGGGCAGACGAGGGCTGGGCGGATGAGTTGCGTCTCAGGATAGACTGAACTGAAGCACATAAATGCCTCTCACGGCAGGTGACAAACTCGGGCCGTACGAAATCCTCGCGCCGCTGGGTGCGGGCGGAATGGGTGAGGTGTATCGCGCTCGCGATTCTAAGCTCGACCGCGAAGTGGCGATCAAGGTTCTGCCTGCTGCGCTTGCGCATGATCCCGAAAGGCTGGCTCGGTTCGAGCGCGAGGCGAAGGTGCTGGCTTCGTTCAATCATCCAAACATTGCGCAGATCTACGGAGTTGAAGAATCGAGCGGCGTTCGGGCGCTGGTAATGGAGCTGGTGCCGGGCGCGCCGCTTCATACGCCGCTCCCTTTGGGGACTGCTTTGAATTACGCGCGTCAGATTGCAGACGCTTTGGAAGCCGCACACGAAAAAGGCGTGATTCATCGCGATTTGAAACCGGCAAATGTCATGGTGACGCAAGAGGGCGTTGTGAAAGTTCTGGATTTTGGGTTGGCGGCGGTAGCGCAGCCGCCATCTTCAACAAACACTCCAGAAAACTCGCCGACACTGACCATGGCTGCGACGCAAGCGGGCATGATCATGGGCACCGCTGCGTACATGTCTCCCGAACAGGCCGCAGGCAAGCCGGTCGATAGGCGCGCGGATATTTGGTCGTTCGGTGT
>JANXYJ010000205.1 GCA_025350105.1 Terriglobia bacterium
GAAGTGAACCTGCCTCTTGCGTTTCATCCAGCCGACCAGCGCGAATTGGACGATGCCGCTCACTACTACGCCCTTGAGCATCCTGCGCTTGCGATCGCGCTAGTGGACGAGCGGCAGCGAAGTGCGGTTGCTATAAAAAGCGAATCCGTTGTTGTGTCCAGTAGTCAAGCAAGCCGTCCGGTGCTGTCTGATACGGAGGTTCCCTACGGAATCTTCTATGAGGTTAAGACAAACGAGATTCGTATTCTCGCGATCGCTCACCTAAAGCGCCGCCCGCTCTATTGGGCGGATCGAACGTAGCCATCTTAAGTACGACGCCTTCGCTTAGTGCAGCGCCTTCGCGGCCTCAAAAACCAGTTCGTGCAGCCCGCTCCCGCCCTGCCCCAAATACTCGTGCAATTGCTTGCGCATGCGCGGTTCCCAGAATTTCTGGATGTGATCCGCTACGCCTGCCACGGCCTCTTCATGCGGGAACGACGCGAAATATTTCGCGATCTGGTTGGCGTTGTGCACCATCAGTTCGGCTTTCATCGGGAAACACCAGTTTCGACGGGCTGCCCTGCCCCTTGACCAATCTGGGTGGTTTGCTGGCGCAGTTCCAAATACTGTTTCTGCCAGTCCGACATCTTCTTGGCCAACCGAACTTCCACGGCAGTCACCTTGTATTCGGGGCAGCTGGTGGCCCAATCCGAATATTCGGTGGTGACAACGTTGGCGCCGGTCAAAGGATGATGGAACGTGGTGTAAACCACGCCTGGCTGAATGCGCTCTGAAATATGCGCGTGCAAAGTGGTTTCGCCCGCGCGGCTTGCCAGTGCCACCAGGTCTCCTTCGCGAAGGCCGCGATTTTCCGCGTCGAATGGATGAATCTCCAAAACGTCTTCGCCATGCCAGGAGCTATTGGCCGTACGCGCCGTCTGCGCGCCCACGTTGTACTGCGCCAGTATCCTGCCCGTTGTCAGCAACAACGGATATTTCGACGACGTCCGCTCTTCGGTGGGCACAAACTCCGTGATCATGAACTTGCCCTTGCCGCGCACAAAGCCGCCAATGTGCATGGTGGGCGTGCCCTCCGGAGCCTTCTCATTGCACGGCCATTGAATGCTACCCAGTTCATCAATGCGGTCGTAGCTTACGCCGGTAAACGTCGGCGTCAGGCGCGCAATTTCATCCATAATCTCCGACGGATGATTGTAGTGCATGGGGTAGCCCAGGGCGTTGGAAAGCGCGCAAGTGGCTTCCCAATCCGCCAACCCGCCCAGCGGCGGCATGGCTTTGCGCACACGGCTGATACGGCGCTCCGCATTGGTGAACGTGCCGTCTTTCTCTAAGAAGGATGCCCCCGGCAAAAACACATGCGCGTAACTGGCCGTCTCGTTCAGGAACAGATCCTGCACCACCACGCACTCCATGGCTTTCAGGCCGGCCGTGACGTGCTTGGTGTTAGGATCGGACTGCGCGATATCTTCGCCCTGAACATAAATGCCCTTGAAGGTGCCATCCACCGCCGCATCCAGCATGTTTGGAATGCGCAGACCGGGCTCCGGGTTCAACGTCACGCCCCAGGCCTGTTCAAACAGGTGGCGAGGGCCATCCTCCGACACATGACGATAGCCCGTGAATTCGTGTGGAAACGATCCCATGTCGCAGGCGCCCTGGACATTATTCTGTCCCCGCAACGGGTTTACGCCCACCCCGCGCCGCCCGATGTTGCCGGTGGCCATTGCCAGGTTCGCCATGCCCATCACCATCGTGGACCCCTGGCTGTGCTCGGTCACACCAAGTCCGTAATAGATGGCAGCGTTGCCGCCTGTGGCGTAAAGTCTCGCCGCGCCGCGCAAGTCCGCCGCCGGTACGCCGGTGATGGGCTCCATCGCTTCGGGGGAATTGCGCGCTTCGGCCACGAAGTTCCGCCACAACTCGAACGCTGCTTTCTCGCAACGTTCGGCCACAAAAGCCTCGTCCACCAAACCTTCCGTGACAATCACGTGGGCAATCGCGTTGATCACCGCTACGTTGGTGCCCGGCAACAACGGTAAATGGTAATCCGCTTTGACGTGCGCCGATTTCACCAAATCAATTTGCCGCGGATCGACGACGATCAACTTCGCGCCTTCGCGTAACCGCCGCTTCATCTGCGAAGCAAACACCGGGTGCGCATCGGTCGGATTCGCGCCAATCACGATCATCACGTCCGCTTCGTCCACCGAGTCGAAATCCTGCGTACCGGCCGATGTGCCCAGCGTGGTCTTCAATCCATAGCCCGTTGGCGAATGGCAAACGCGCGCGCAAGTGTCGGTGTTGTTATTGCCAAAAGCGGCGCGGATCAGCTTCTGCACTAAATACGATTCTTCGTTGGTGCAGCGCGACGAGGTAATCCCGCCCACCGAATCGCGGCCGTACTTCGCCTGAATGCGTTTGAACTCGCTGGCTGTGTACGCGATCGCCTCTTCCCAACTTACTTCGCGCCAGGGATCGGTAATCTTTTCGCGGATCATGGGCTTGGTGATGCGATCTTTGTGCGTCGCATAGCCCCACGCAAACCGCCCCTTCACGCAACTGTGTCCGTGATTGGCTTTGCCATCTTTATACGGCAACATGCGCACCACTTCGCTGCCTTGCATTTCCGCTTTGAACGAACAACCCACACCGCAATATGCGCAGGTGGTAACGACGCTGTGCTCACCCTGCCCTTTTTCGATCACCGTCTTTTCCATCAGCGTGGCCGTGGGGCACGCCTGCACACAAGCTCCACAAGACACGCATTCCGATTCCATAAACGGCTTGTTGCCGGCCGAAACTTTCGACTCAAACCCGCGTCCTTCAATGGTCAGCGCAAACGTGCCTTGCACCTCTTCGCAAGCGCGCACGCAGCGCGAACAGACAATGCACTTGGACGCATCGAAGGTGAAATACGGATTCGATTCGTCCTTCTTGGCTTGCAGGTGATTCTCACCTTCGTATCCATAACGAACCTCGCGTAGCCCCACCACGCCCGCCATATCCTGCAGCTCACAATTGCCATTCGCGGCGCACGTCAGGCAGTCCAGCGGGTGATCGGAGATGTACAACTCCATCACGCCGCGCCGGAGTTTGGCCAATTTCGGCGACTGCGTCTTCACCTTCATCCCCGGAGCGCACGGCGTTGTGCAAGAGGCCGGCGTCCCGCGACGCCCGTCAATTTCAACCAGGCAAAGCCGGCACGACCCGAACGCCTCCACGCTGTCGGTGGCGCAGAGCTTCGGCACCTGAACGCCCGCTTCCACAGCGGCCCGCAGGATGGACGTTCCGGCCGGAACCGTCACCGCCTTGCCGTCAATCTCCAGCGTGACCAGCGTCGTCTCTAGCGTGGACGAAATATGCTTGGGCGTTCCGAAATCGATTTCCTGTAGGAGTGCCATATGCTAGTACCAGATTAGCAGGTCAATTCCATAGGCAAAATGGAGTAAAAGGACTAGTTTTCATAGGGAATGTCTACCTCCGCATAAGTTCCCGGTGCCGCTTTATTGACGGCATCGATCATCCGGTCAATATGGCGGTGCACCGCTGGCCGTTTGGAATTGCCGAGGATAATGATCGCGATGCGGCGGCCCTGTAGGTTTTGTTGATAGCGGATATTCTTGTCGGTGGAGATCAGAAACTCGAAACCGGAATCTTCAGCGGCTTTAGGCAATGCTCCGTTGCTCCCAGCCTTTTGCGATCGCCTCAACCACCGTGTGTTCTCGAAGCCAGCGCGCAATGCTCCGCGCAGTACCGTGGTCAAAGAGAATGAGCATCCACCGACACCGCTTGCGCTTGGACCCCTGGTGGTATCGCTAAACTCCGGGCTGCGAAGTGCAATACGGCGTTAATCTGTTCGCGGGTAACTGAGAACTCTTCCATTACTCCTTCCACGGTTAAACCCGCTTCCAGGTTTTCAAAGACGGTAGCCACTGGCATCCGGGTATCCTTAAAAACCCAGGCGCCGCTGACCTTACCAGGAACGCTCTCCACGGCAGCACACCGGGACCAATCAAGAATCGCCATGTTCATATCCTGCCTCCATCGTAGCGCGGGGCAGAGACAAATGCTTAATTGCGTTTACGTGTATAGAGTATTTCCACGCCCGAAGATGAACACACCGGTAAGCTGCAGCGGCACAGCGAAGATGACTGCAAGCGGGATCGAAACGAATCGTAACCACGCTTTGTTTTTCGGTAAGCGCATGCACGCATGCACGCCCCCTCCAACTACCGCCGTGCGAAATCGTCGGGAAAATGCTGTACCGCGCTCAGCACTGGGAACGGTGTCAGCCCGCCCAACGCGCACAACGATCCGTCCAGCATCACTTCGCACAAATCGTCCAACACTTGCAGGTTCTTCACGCGATCTTCGTTGGCGATAATCTTGTCGATGGTCTCCACGCCGCGCGTCGACCCGATCCTGCACGGCGTGCATTTGCCACAGCTTTCAATCGCGCAAAATTCCATCGCGAAACGGGCTTGCTTGGCCAAGTCCACGGTATCGTCAAACACCACCACGCCGCCGTGGCCCAGCATGCCCTTTTTCGCCGCAAAGGCTTCATAATCCAGCGGCGTATCCAATAATGATTCGGGGAAATACGCTCCCAACGGACCGCCCACTTGCACGGCACGCAAAGGACGTCCCGTCTGCGTGCCGCCGCCAAAATCGTAAATCGCTTCACGCAAGGTCAGCCCAAAGGCTTTCTCAACCAAACCACCATGACGAATATTACCCGCCAGTTGAATCGTCAACGTTCCACGCGATTTGCCCATCCCAAAATCGCGGTAATAGGCGCCGCCTTTATCCATGATGATAGGCACGCTGGCCAGCGAAATTACGTTGTTCACCACGGTCGGCTTGCCAAACAGCCCTTCCATCGCGGGCAACGGCGGTTTCGGCCGGATCTGCCCGCGCTTGCCTTCCAGGCTTTCCAGCAACGAAGTCTCTTCGCCACAAATGTAAGCGCCTGCACCCAGACGAACTTCCAATTCAAACTTCGGGCCTAAATATTCCTGTTCACGGGCAATTCCAATGGCTCGCCGCAGCGTCTCGAACGCATGCGGATATTCGGAACGGCAATAAATATAGCCTTTATCCGCACCCACTGCCATCCCCGCGATGATCATCCCCTCAATCAGTACAAACGGGTCGCCTTCCATGATCATGCGATCGGCATAGGTTCCGCTGTCGCCTTCATCTGCGTTACAAACGATGTATTTTTGCGCCGCTTTCTCACCGGCCACCGTTTTCCACTTAATGCCCGTAGGAAAACCAGCCCCACCGCGCCCGCGAAGCCCAGCAGCTGTCACTTCTTCAACGATGGCTTCCGGCGCCATATTCGACGCACGCTTCAATCCGCGAAATCCGCCATGCTCAATGTAGTCTGAAATGGATAATGGATCGGTAATACCGCAGCGCGCAAACGTCAGACGCTCCTGTCTCTTCAGAAACGGAATTTCTTCGGTGGGCCCTTGTGAAAGGTGATGTTCTTTGCCTTCCAGCATTCCCGCCGCAATCAACTGCGGAACCATTTCAGGCGCCACCGGCCCATACGCTAATCTACCCCGCAGGGTTTCCACTTCGACCAAGGGCTCCAGCCAAAACATGCCACGAGAACCATTCCGTACCAAAGTAATATCAGGCCTAGCTTTCAGGATGGCGTTCGCAACCGCGTCCGCACCAACCGAAACGGCTGAGGAATCGCAGGGCACATAGACTCGGATCATTGACCCCTCCGCCCAGACTGGACCAGCAACGACTCGATCAACCCATCCACGGCGCTCGGCGTCACGCGGCCATACGGCCTGCCATCCAGCATCACCGCCGGCGAAAGCGCGCAGTTGCCCAAACAATACACCGGTTTCAGCGTGACGCTGTGATCTGCGGTGGTCTGGCCCATCGCAATACCCAAACGGTTTTCGGCGTGTGCTACCAAGCTTTCGCAGCCCATCGCTTGGCACGCTTCGGCGCGGCAAATTTGCAGGATGTGTCTGCCCGCCGGTTCCCTGCGGAAATCGTGGTAGAAAGTGATCACACCATGCACTTCGGCCTGGGAAATATTCAGTTCCCCGGCAATCATCGGCACGGCGGCCTCGTCTACATAGCCAAATTCTGCCTGCAACGAATGCAGTATGGGCAATAAGGGGCCGGGTGCTCCGGCCAATTCTCGAATCCGGCCTAAAGCCACTTCGGCGTTCCAATCCAGCGCTGCCAGCATTTCTATCCATCGTACACTGGAGCAGGTGAGGGCATCCATAACCACCGTACCAGTCCGGAAGTTTAGCGCCGATGAGCGTGGTAGCTCCGGGCATAGTAGCTCCGGTCGCCAGACCGGAGGGTCCGAAGAAAGCCTCGATTTCGGGACGTCTGAGACAAACCTCGATTTCGTCTCCGTCGAAGAACCCCTGCAAATCCGCATTACTGACATCACCGGAGCTCACAACGCCGCCATCACCATGCGCACGCCCGGCCACGACCGCGAACTGGCGGCGGGCTTTCTCTTTACGGAAGGCATTCTTACCGATGCAGGGCAAATCGCCGCAGTTACCGAAGACGAACGCGGAGCGATTGACGTAACATTAACCGACAGTATTACTTGCGAACTCGGCAATCGCAATTTCTACGTGACCTCCAGCTGTGGCGTCTGCGGCAAAGCCTCCCTAGACGCCTTACGCCAATCCGGGGCCCGCATGATCACCGGCAACACGCCGCGCGTAGACCATAACCTGCTCTTTTCACTGCCAGGCAAACTGCGCGACGCCCAGGCCGTCTTCGAACACACCGGAGGACTACACGCCGCGGGTTTGTTTACCGCCACCGGCGATCTGGTCTCCATTCGTGAGGACGTCGGCCGGCATAACGCTGTCGACAAACTCATCGGCCAGGCATTTCTAGACCGTCTGCTGCCTTTGGACAAAAACATTTTGATGTTGAGCGGCCGCGTCAGTTTTGAGCTTGTGCAGAAAGCCGTCATGGCCGGTATCCCGATCATGGCAGCGGTAGGTGCGCCGTCCAGTCTGGCCGTCGAAACCGCCCTGCGTTTCGGCATCACATTGATAGGTTTCCTCCGCGACGGCCGTTGCAACGTGTACTCCGGGGCCGACCGCCTTTTACCGTAAGTCCAAACTACGTCGGGGCTATTCCCATACCTAATTACCTAGGACTTTCGTCCGCGAGACTAAAGCTAAAGTCCTAAACCGACGATTTGCAATCACAAGGAGAGCGATTTCTGTATGCTCGCACCTGACAACGCAAATCAAGAGCCGGCCTCGACCAAGTCCAACGTCACCGAAGAACCAGTCCAGTCCCCCCAAATGGAACGCACAGAGACGATTACCGTTTCCGTCGACGAAAATCTCTTGGCCCTGCTCGGCAATGAAACCGCCCCACGGACAGCGACTGCAACGGGATTAGTCCGTGCGGAGCGCACGGTTGCCGTCTCCGCCGGCGCCTCCTTCGCCGGCCTGGGCAGACCCACGCTGGTTCGCGGCGGCGAAGCCTTTCACTCACAACCACTTGGGCCTCACATCGTCGGCCCCGCCCTCACCACCAACCGCCGTTCTTTCGGCGTGATGCCGACCACCAGCCGCCGTATTTTTGGACAGCCCCCATCCGACAGCGAAGCAACCTCGCCAAGCGCTGGGGCCGCTTCCGCTTCAGCCTCCGTCGCCGCGTCGCTGGAACCAGCCATCCACTTGCCCGTCAGTCACTTAAGCAGCAGCTTCGGCAGCACCTGGAATGGGATGGAACGCCGCAAAATGCCGCGGATTCCTGATTCGCTTACCATCAACGAACCAACGCTCGACCCGCTGAAAAACGAGGCGCGTGTAGAGTCAGTTCAATCCCCGGTTCTCTCGGTCTCAACAGCCGAAACCGCGCCAGCGCCTAGTCTGCCTGGCAACGAAGTTTCGAACCAGCAGCCTGCATCGAAGCCCGAAAGCCAAATGGCCCTGGCCGTTTTGGGCTCGCAGACCGACAACTCGCCTGGCCTGGTCTTATACCAATCTCCACGTCCCAACCGCTTGCCCCTGTTGTTGCTATTTGGAGCCACGGCCGCAACGCTGGCAGGCCTGACATTCTTCTTCGGGTTTACACCCGCCGGCCAAGCGCATCCATCCGCGTTAGGGACCGCGTCAAGTGCCGTCGCCTCGCCCCTTCAGCTGAAAGTCGAGTCGAAGGACCATTCCTTCATCGGTATTCGTTGGAATCCGGAGTGCCTGCCCGTCTTGAACGCGGAAGCCGGGCGTTTGATTGTGCTGGAAAGCGACCATGCCCCCAGGGTTATCGATCTCCAGCCAGCTCAGTTGAAAATCGGGCATATTTACTACGAAACCAACTTTGAGCGCGTGGAGTTTCGCCTGGAAGTGGAAGACGCCACGGGAACGGTCACCAAGGAGAGCTTCCTGGCATTGCTCCCCGGCCGCACTGGGCATCCGGCGAAGGCCGGTCTCTCCGTAGTCAGCCCCGGTGCGCCCGAACCTGCGCCTAAACTGATGAGTCTTCAGGAAAACTTGACGCCCGCCTCTGCGAAACCGGGTGTCACAACTTCCCATACACCGCCATCAGAGCAACCCGCTTACCAGAGCTCTCCTGCACCCTCCCGGCGCGGGGCCACAAGCCTCGCGCTGGTTCAGAACCGCTCGAATCCGAAATAGGGCAAGTCTATTTCTTAGCCGCGTCAGGAACGGTGGAGCTAGCCGGCGGCATCTCCGTAGCCGACGCGATCCAAAAGTCCGTCCCTTGCACGTCCACTTTGGCCTGAATGCGGTCACCCACCTTCAGCTTTTGGAACTCCTGCTTGTCTTTTACCGGATAGTCCATGGCCATCGCTTCCATCCAGCCTTCGATTGCTCCAGCCCTGATGTGAGCCGTCTGCGCGGCCGGGTCTAGGCTTATCACTTCGCCCTGCATGGCGTATTCCTGAATTGGCTTGGGCGGCTGTGTACGCTGGCATGCGCACTGGCACGCGCAAAGGAAGAGCACAGCTAGAACAGTGGCAACAAATCGCATAAGCTGATCTCAGTTTAGCGCCCTGGATCAAGTCTGATGACCGAAGAGCGCCCCGATCAATTCGCCGTGCCCCAAATAATTAGGCACGATGAAATCGGCGCCAACACTGATCAGCCGTTGGCGCTTCCAGGAATCGATTTCACGGCATGCGGGCTCGGTTGTCGCTACGCCAACCGTGACGCCGCCAACCAGTTTTACTTCTTCAATTTCCACATAGCCGTCGCCGAAACCGACAATTTCATGGCCCTTCACGTCCGTGCGGGCGATAATGCGCTGGATGAGGATCTTCTTCGAAAAGCTCTTGTAGTCCTCCAGCGCCCCGTAAACCCCGCCATCAAAATAACCCGAAACGTTCAGCAGCCCGGCTTCTTCCTTCATGAAGATTTCGTCGGTGCCGCTGGCCAGATACATTTTCAGTCCGCGTTGCTGCAGACTTTCGAGCAACGCGCGCGCACCCGGCACCATATACGTTTCTGGATCCACGCGGCCGGCCCGCAGGTCTTCCACACGGTGGCGGATCAGCACCCACAAACGGTCCAGGTACATCTTCTTGTACTCCAGCGGATCGAGCGCTTTTCCGCCCCGCGTGGTCACCTGATCGGCAAATTCCATCATTTGATAGATGGTCTCCTTGCCGGTCAGGCGCCACACGAATTCCTCAACCACACTGCTCAAATGGGTTTCGCTTTCGCCGGTTTTCAGTTCCAGCAGCAATTCCACCATCATTGGCACCATCACGTTCACCCAACCCGAGCGGATCAAGGAAATGGTTCCGTCAAAATCAAAAAGCGCCACGCGCGCGGCTGCCGCGCTGGCCCCCGGCCGCACGCATTCCAGTAAATTCATAGGATCAATTGCCGTTTTGGTTGCGTTCACGTCGTTCATACTCACTTCTTTGGCCTGGCGCCCGTAGGCGCGATTTTATTGCCAATATTCCCATTTTCCGGCGGCGATCACATACGCGCACAGCGCGCCGTTGGCCACCGCATGCGCCAGCATCAGATCGCCCAGACTTCGCGTGCGGATCATCCACCAGTTAAACAGAATCCCCGCCAGCAGGCCCACGTCCCAGTATGGGCCATGTTCAGCCGCAAAGAGAACCGCCACCAGCCAGAACGCTTTTGCGCTGTAGGTTCCCAACCGGACCGCGAGAAAATCCGGACGGATCACCCAACGCATCAGCCAGGCCCGCCAAAACAATTCTTCTACAACCGGCACGATAGCGACGGCCCGCAGTGTTCGTAAGACCAACGACAACCCATCCTTGCGCGAGCCCGCCGTAAGCGTTGGGTGCAGCGTTCCCAGGACTTGATTCTGGAACAGCCAGGACTGGCGGTAATGCGGGAACACCGCATCCGGCAAAATCCACACCGCGAAAATCAGCAAACCCACCACCACGGTGCCCCCCAGGTGAATCACCCGGAAATCGATCACGTTCCGCGAGAAGATCCACAACACCGGAATCATCACCGCAAAACGGATCAGCAGTTCCGTAAGGTCCGCAGGATGCCAGACATTGAACAGCCCGATCAACAACACAAATACCGCAAAGGGCAGCACGTAGGGCAAGGCAGGCTGCGTCCCGTCAGGGACAGAATGAGGTTGCGGTAACCCGGCTTGGGGCCGCGGCGATGGTTGCGACGTCACGGCTGTCTGCAGCCACCTACATGTTGGACAATAACTGGCGGATCTTGCCAGCATCATCTTTGGATGGATTGTAGCGGATGGCGGATTCCAACTCCCGCTTGGCGGTGGGCCGATCCCCTTTTTGCAGCAGTGCCACGGCGTAGTGATAGTGATAGGACGGGTCGTCCGGTTTGAGGGAGACTAGTTCCTTGAAGGTGCGCACCGCATCGTCGCTCAAATTCTTCTTGGTGTAGATCCAGCCCAAGGTGTCCTTTACGTTAAAGGCGTTGGGCATCTTCTGGCGCGCCCGTTGCGCCATGGTTAAGGCTTCATCCAGATCGCCGCCCTCTTCGGCTTTGATGTAGGCCAGATTATTCAGGGCGATACCGTTGTCCGGTTCCACCTTCAATACTTGTTCGTACACTGGCTTGGCCTGATCGCGGCGGCCCGTGCCATCGATCAGAACCGCCAGTTCCAGCAGCGCTTTCGGGTCGCCGGGCGCAGCCTGACTGGCGCGCCGGAAGGTTTCAATCGCCGTGTTGATGTCGCCGGCGCGCCGCTGCGTGTCGCCCATACGGACCAGCAGATCGGCCGATTTTGGATTTTTTGCGAGAAGTTCCTGGAACAGGCGAATGGCTTCGTCGTAACGCTGATCGCGCACATAGAAATTCGCTAACGCGCCTTTGTAATCGTCGCGAGCGGGCTCCTTCGCCAACACCCCCTGCATGGTCTTAATCGCTTCCGGCATCTTGTTTTGGCCGGCCAGCGTCTCTACCACGCCGATCAATCCCCGGGAGTCCTTCGGATTGGTCTTGTACATTTCGCTGAACAATTGCTCGGCGCGCTTGTAGTCCTTGTCCTGGAACGCCATGTAGCCCACCTGATACTTGGCATCTGGATTGTCGGGTGCAAGCTTCATGATGGTGCCCAGTTCCTCGCGCGCCTTGTCCCGATCGCCAATGGAAGTGAGCGCGCTCGAGCGCACCAGACGCGCCAACAGATCGTTGTGGTTTAAGGCAATGGTCTCCTCGGCCTCTTTTAGTGCTTTGCCCGATTCGCCTTTCGACAGATAAATGGCGGCCAAAGTTTCCTTGGCCAACACAAAGTCCGGGCGAATCTTCTCCGCCGCTTCCAGCTGCAAACGCGCCTGATCAATGTCGCCCTTCGCCAGATATGCCCGCCCCAAGTTGAAGTGCAATAAGTGATTTTCGGGGGTTTTCGCAACCAGCGATTGCAAATCCTTGATGGCCTGATTGATCTGATTGAGATCGCCGCTGGACATCTGCAGCGCGGCGCGCATGGCAACGGCGTCATTATCCTTGGGATTGTCTTTCAGAATATCGCCCACCAACTGGCTGGCGTCGGCGTTTTTGCCTTCCATCGCCAACTGCTCCACCAAGCGCTTTTGATACACTCCACGGTCCTTCGGATTGGCTTGCATTCCGGCCTGATACTGTTGACGGGAGCGGTCAAACTCATGGGCGCGAAACAAAAAGAAATCGCCCGCCTGCAAGTGTCCATCGGGATACTTTTTTTCGTCCGCCAGCTGGCTGAGCACGGTTTCCATCTCCGGGCGCTGTTTGCTGTAGAGGTAATGCCCCGCCAATTGCAAGAGGAAATTCGCCTGCCCCGGGTTGTTGTCGATCTTTGCGCGCAAAATCTGTTCGGCGGCGCTGGGGTTGCCCTGGCGCATGTATTGCGCGTACAGCACGTCGTAAATGGGACCGTAGTCTTTCTTCTTCGAGATCAGGTCGCGTGCCACCGATTCGGCTTCACTAAACTGTTGGTTGCCGGAAAGAGCCTGAAAATAGCCCAAAGTGAGGTCGGGGTCTGCAGAGCTGGTCTTGCGCGCGATTTCGAATTCCTTCACCGCAGTTGCGGAATCGTTCTGCAACATGGCGATCTGCGCCCTCATACGATGTCCATCCGGCGATTTCGGGTCCAGTTGCAAAAGGTGATCTGTCAGATCTTTCACTTCTTTCATCAACTGAGTGGCATGTTCGGGATCCTGCGCAGTGGCCACCAGATAGATCTCGCCTAGCTTCACTGCCGCATCCACGTTCTTCGGCTGCAGTTCCACAGCGCGATGGAGTGCACGGACAGCATCGCTAAAC
>JANXYJ010000011.1 GCA_025350105.1 Terriglobia bacterium
CGGTCAGCGCCCCTGCCGCCGATGGGTCCAAGGCGTATACGCACTGGTCATAGGTGGCCGCTTTCGCGACGCCATGCAAAGAAAGTACTGCCGCAGCAGCAAGAACGAATTTGATCAGACGACTCACAGTATTGCCCCCGATGTTCCGATTCGTCCTCATTGGCCCACCTGGTGATAGTCAGCGGCAGAGCTCGCGATTGCTTGCATCAACGTTCCCGTGTTCCCGTACTGAATGCTGATGATTCGGATGCCCGCCTGTTTGGCAGCGGCGGCCGCGGCCAAAGTCGCGCCACTACTGGGGGCTGCCCCATCGGCTCCGTCGGAAATGACAACCATGACGGGCGTGGCTTGCGGATTGTGCCGAGGCCCCGTCAGCTCCGCTTGCGCGGCAATGATGCCCGCCCCAATATAGGACGCCCCGCTGGCCGAGTAGAGCCCGTTGATGATTCCCGTTGCTTGCGGCGAGTTTGCGGTCAGCGTCTGATTGACGCTGGCAGCGCCGGTGAACGATGCGACGCCGACATGGTCTGACGGAAAGTGCAGGCTACTCACGAACGTGTCGAGCGCGGCCTTCATGTTCGCGAAGCTCTGCGCCGAAACGCTCACGCCATCGTCCACAACGACCATCGCATCGATATACGCCGGACAGACCGACGCAGGTGCCGCACCGCCCGGAATGCTGTAAGCGGCGAATCCACCACTGCCGCGGGCGGCATAGAGAACATTGCCGACCACTTGCAGTTTGCCGGACAGGGGAGCCGGTATCGACGAAATAGCGGGAGACTGGGGATTGCTTGTATCCACGATCAGTAGGACGCTGTTGCCGCTCGCGTCTTGTGCCCCGGAAAACGCAAATAGATTAGGACCGATTTGCGTGGCCCCCTCCGCTAGGCCGTTCGGAGTAAAGCCTGTTGTATTGATCGAGAGAATCGCAGGCTCTCGGCGCGTCGTGACGTCAAAGACGGTCAGCACAATATTGCCGATTACGCCCGTGCCGTTGTTGCCCCAGCCTCCGTTGTTGCCAATCGCCACGGCGACATTGCCGGAAATTAGAGGTGCGTTGAGTTGCACGGTACCCGGCACAAGCAGCTGTCCGATCAACTGCATAGCCTGGGGATTGGAAACGTCTATAAGTTGCAGAAACCCTAGGCCGTTGTTGGTAGTGCCCACCGAGGAACTTCCAGCGGCATAGAGCAGGAAGGAATCGGCTTGAGTCGCACCTAGAATCACATGTTGGCCGCCGAACTGTGAATGAATTTGCTGCTCCAATGAGCTTGCCAGGATTGGGCTAGCGAAAGTGGTCAGATCAACGGCCAGTAAATCGCCATATTGGTTGTCCCAAGTTGGCCCAAAATAGCCAAGTGCCCGAGTCGGCACGAACGCGAAATTACCAACGTAAATAGGCTCCTCAAAGAAACGTTTATTCAGCGGCACATCCGCAAGTAAATAAGGCTGAGTTGGATTGGCCAGACTAAAGGCGCTATAACCAGGACTGTTGCCGATAACTGAGCCGGTCTGATCCGAGAAAACGGACAAGGTATTGCGTTGGATCGAACAATGAATGGCGCCGCTGTTGTTGATAATTCCGGAGACGGCGGTGGACAGCACTTTCAAACTCGATGGATTAGAAATATCCACAACGCTAATTTCGTTGTCATCGCAGACGTAAGCGAGGTTGCCGTTGATGGCAAATGACTCGGCCGGCGATGCTGTCTGTGCCGAACCAATAAGTGTAATGTTTGTCGTCCCACCGTCGCGCATGATAGCGCCTGTTCGCGCCACGCCCATCCGTGCGAGTTTCGATGACCTGCCTGCTTTCGAGCGGGCGACTTCCTCAGGGCTTTGGGGTACTCCACCCATGAGTGCTTTCGCCGTATTCTCGCTGGATTTAGTTTGGGCGAGTCCTAAGTTGGGGCCGAAAAAGATGGAGCCGAAAAAGACCGTTGAGACAAACAATGCCTGCCCACGAAAAGTCATAGGTATTCCTTACAGGGATAAAAATGAAAGTGCAGCGGAATTCTGCTGGAAACGCAGTGGGGCCGCGAGCAACGACGTGACACGGGGAGTGTCCGGCTCCGACAACCGGACGGTCCATGCAAAATACTATCTCTCACTTTCGGGGGAAGTGTCAAGACAAATGTGTGGAAATACTCGATAATTATTCGGTTACATCGGCGTGAGTGAGGCTTTCATAAAAGCCCGTCTTCATTGTGGTTTGAAGCGGATGGCCTGACCAATATTTTGTGCCAGTTCGATAGAGAGTATAACTCGTCGATTTAGGCTTCGGGTTTTTCCCTCGCCTGCATATCAGTTGTCTTAAGCCGGCGAGGACCGGTGTCCAGGCCGAGCCCGGCGAGTTCATCGTCAGAGTGTGCGCGCCAGTGGCAAACTAAAGCGCGGATTGGTGAAGCTGTAACGGTAATTATTCACCGACCCAGGCAGATTAGCAACCGGGAAGAAATTCTGAATCTTCAGCGCCACCGGGTGCAACGCCACCGAAGAAGGAATGATGTTATTCGGGTACTGGTCACGCACCCGCTGGCCGTTGGGCGCCAGCCTGTCAGTTGTCGGGTCAAAAATTTCGTTCTGATAGACCGGGCGGCCCAGCGCGTCGCTGCCGATCGAGACCGTCCCCAGCAGGGAACTGAAGTCGCCAGCTTTCATTGCGGCCGTGGGAACCGTGCTAATACCCACCGTGCCGATGTTGTCTCGGTACTGCTCGAAATTGAAAAAGAAGAAGAACTTGTCGTGCCCGTCGTAGACTTTCGGAATATACACAGGACCGCCGAGCGAAAAACCGAAATCATTGCGCCGGGCAGTTGGCCTGGTCGCAACAAAGGGTGGGCGGGCGTTCAGGGCATCATTCACCAGATACTCGTAGCCGCTGCCATGAAGGCGGTTGGTGCCGGACTTCATGGTCATGTTGAACACCGCACTACCGGCCTGCCCGTATTCGGCGGCGAAGTTGCTGGTTTGAATCGCAACCTCCTGAATGGCGTCCACGCTCTGTTGCACGATCTGAGTGGTCTGCTGCCAGGTAAGGTTGGTGGAGTCTTGGCCTTCCACGCGCAGCGACTGGGTGTTGCCGGGCAAGCCGTTGATTCGAACACTGCCCTCCGGCCGGAAGTCCGAACCGGGCAATAAAGTGATCATGTTGTAAGGGTTGCGAATTCCCAATCCGGCGCCAATGGGAAGAACTGGCAAGTTGTCCAAGCGCTCCGTCTCAATGTTATGACTGATCTCGCCGCTTTCGGTTTTCAGCAGCGGCGCTTGCTCCATCACCGTGATCGATTCCGTCGCGGAGCCTACCTCGAGGGCGACGTCCAAACGTAAAGTCTGGGCCACTGGCACCGTGATGCCGCTCCGGATATACCTTTTGAACCCCGTCGCCGTTGCTGACAGTTCATAGTTTCCGGCCGGAATCTGCGACAAAGTATAGTTACCGGTGAGCGTACTGGCTGCTTCAAACACCGCACCTGTATCCGTATTCCTGGCTTGCAGCAGCACCCCGGTAACCACCGCTCCCGCAGGATCGGTGAGGGTTCCGGTGATCGTACCGCGATCGGTTTGCGCTAACATCGCGCCTGCACACAACAAGATGAGCACTGCTGGTCGATGCAATATCATGAGACTCCTCGTTACGCCACGCACGCCTTACCCAAGCTCCGTGCCCTAAGGATTATATTGGTTCCACAGGACTAAGTCAATTACCGTCATGCGAACCTGTCGCTAGTATGTTGAGATGTCCGCTCGAGTAAACAAGTGATCTGTCCGCATCGGCCAAAGCGGCCGCGAAGTTTGGAGGCAAAGAGGGACGTCCTGATCTGTCCCTGCTACAAAGGGCATTGAAAAGACCGATTCACTGGCGTTTTTGCGTGAGCATCAACGGTATATAGCGTCCTGCGGTGAGCACTGATCGCGAGCTCCTCAGCAAAATCACTAACATAGCCATTTCCCGCAAGCGCATTTTTAGCAAATATGCCAAAGGGACAGATCAGGACGTCCCGCTCCAGAAACCGTCCTACCCGCGCCTTCACCACCGCCCGGCCTCGCGTAAGTCGCGAATCGCTCGCCCAACCGTCCACACAAGCCCACCCAGCCGGAGATAGAATATCCAGTACTGGTGCGTTTGGATTGCAACCAGCTTAAATCAAAGGAGCCCCTATGTGCGATCAAGATCATTTTGACGACGACCGTGAGCAGTTTGAGCGTCTCGGTCTGGTAACCCGTAAACAATTCGGCATCATGTTGGGCGCTGGCATGGCCATGATGCTGCCCCAGGTGGCCAACGCCGCCGCCGTCTCCGAATCAGAGGTAACGATTAAAACGCCCGACGGCACTGCGGACTGCTACTTTGTCCATCCCACCACCGGCACGGCCCCCGGTGTATTGATTTGGCCCGACATCTTCGGCCTGCGCCCCGCCTTCCGTCAAATGGGCAAACGGCTTGCCGAATCCGGCTATTCGGTGCTGGTGGTGAACCCGTTCTATCGCGTGAAGAAATCTCCCACCGCGGACAAGGGCTCTGCTACTCCCATTCCGGAGCTGATCCCGTTGGCCCAGGCATTGAACGAAACCACTCACATGACCGACGCCAAAGCCTTCATCGGCTGGCTGGATCAACAAGCCTCGGTGGCCAAGAATCGCAAGCTTGGCACCCAGGGTTACTGCATGGGTGGCCCGATGGCGTTTCGCACCGCGGCCGCTGTGTCGGATCGCGTCGGTGCCGTCGCCTCCTTCCACGGCGGTGGTTTGGTGACCGACATGCCGAACAGCCCGCACCTGCAGGCCGCCAAAACCAAAGTCCAACTCCTCATCGCTATCGCTGCGAATGATGACATGCGCGCTCCCAACGAGAAGAACGTTCTCAAGGAAACCTTCGCCAAGTCCAAACAGCCCGCCGAAATCGAAGTCTATACCGGCTCCGCCCACGGCTGGTGTCCGCCCGATTCGCAAGTCTACAATGAGCCCATGGCCGAAAAGGCCTGGAGCCGCTTGCTCGAGTTATACAAAAAGGCGCTGGTTTAGGAAGCCCTGCACAAGCCCGGCAGCGCCCCACGGCGTGACTTCAACGGCGCTGCCGCCTTAAATAAACCAGAATCCTCCCACGCCGCGTATGTGCCAGTTCGTCTGGATTGCGGACCAAATGCGCTGCGCTTTCAATCGAATGGGATTCCGGCTCACTACCGCCGCATACGAAGCCGACTTACTGTAAACCGATGCTGATCCGCCCGTCACCTCTCAACGCAAAATCTCACCAACACAAATTGGGTTCGTTTCGTAAAAATGCCTCTTCTTTCGTGGATCTTTACAAAGGAGTGAGCCGTCGCAACGTAGTCAAATGGTTGGGTACGGTGCCCTCGCTGTTCACCATCATGACCAACACAAATCAAGCCGCCGCCCGCAAGCCCACTGCGCTCCTGCTCGATCCCATCTATCATCAGCACGACCCGGGTCCCGGCCATCCCGAACAGCCTGCGCGCTACGATGCCGTGACGCGCGCGATAGAGGCGACAAAGTTACGCCCTCAACTCCATCATGTCCCGGTTCGCGTGGCCAACGACGATGAAATCGCGCTGGTGCACGGACGCGAGTACATGGCAAAAGCCCAGCGCGAAATCGCCGCCGGAGCACATGAATTAAGCACCGGCGATACGAACGTCGGACAGCAGTCTTATGCCGTTGCGGTGCGCGCCGTGGGCGGAGTGCTGAATGCGATCGACGCGGTGGTCCCCGGTACCGCCGCCAACGCGTTTTGTGCCGTGCGTCCACCCGGCCATCATGCACGTCCGGATCAAGGCATGGGCTTTTGCATCTTCAACAACATTGCCATTGCCGCCCGCTACGCGCAGCGCAAACACGGCCTCTCAAAAGTGATGATTGCCGATTGGGACGTGCATCACGGCAATGGAACGCAGGATACGTTTTACAGCGATGGCTCGGTCTTCTTTATGAGCACGCATCAGTCGCCGTGGTATCCCGGCACCGGCGCAGCGAATGAAACCGGTGAAGGAAAGGGCAAAGGCTGCACGCTGAATTTTCCCTTCCCCGCTGGTTCCGGCCGCGCGGAAATCGTGGCGGCATTTCGTGAAAATCTGCGCCGCGCCGCCGACGCATTCAAACCGGATTTGGTTCTGCTATCCGCCGGCTTCGATTCGCGCGAAGGCGATCCGCTGGGAAAATTCACGCTATCGGACGTGGACTTCGCCGATCTCACCAAAATCATGCTGGAGATCGCCGGGACGCACGCCAACGGCCGGCTGGTTTCCTTGCTCGAAGGCGGCTACAGTTTAACCGGCCTGCAAGCTGCGGTAACCGCGCACGTGAAAGCCCTGGCGGCCGTTTAAGTTATTTTTTGAGTTCGGAATAGAGCATGCGCACGAAGCGATCCGCGCTGGTGCCGTTGCCGGCCGGGCCCAGCGCTCCTGGAAGCTTCGCGTCGTAAGCAGAAGTCGGCTTGGCAGCCACAGCTTCCTGTACGCTCTTGCCCTGCTTGATCAACTGCTCCACTTTCGAGCGCACGTCCAGGATCATGTCGCGGTACGGAATGATGTCCTCGCGTTTGATGATGGTCCCGTGGCCAGGGATCAGTTTCGTGTTCGGGCCGGCGATCTTCATCAGATAGTCGAGAGCTTCCAGTGCTCCCTTCAAACTGCCGCCGTTGTTGGTATCGATGAACGGATAGCCGAAGTTGCGGTAGAAGTCGCCAATCATGACGATGTCGGCGTTTTCAAAACGCACGATGGTGTCGCCGCCGGTGTGGGCCGCGCGGATGGGAATCAGGTCCACCACCTCGCCGTTCATGCGGAACTTGATGGGATCGCCCATGCCGTAGGTGACGGCAGGCAGCCGAGCGGGGTCCATGTTGGCGGCGCGCGCCATGTCGCTGCGCAATTCTTCACGGGCGATGAGTATCGCCCCCAGCTTGACGATGTTGCCGTTGCCGCCAGTGTGATCCACGTGCAAATGCGTGTTGGCCAGATAGCGAATGGGCTGCGGGCTGATCTTGCGGATGGCAGCGAGCACGCGGTCGGTCACCTGCTCGTACTGCGAATCCACCATAAAGATGCCGTCGGGACCCACCAGCAACCCGATGCGCCCGCCCGCGCCATCGGGGTGGTTCTGGTCCGCGTCACCCGGCGCGCCCGCCAGCATATACAGATTGGGCGTGTATCGCTCGGTGAGGATCTCGATTTTGGGGTAGTTGATTTGCGCGTAGGCGGCGGTGGCCAGCGCGGTTAAGGCAAGCAGTTTCATGGGTGCTTCTTTCAGATGAATGTCTTCCCAGGTGCTTAACATTGTCGCTAATTGCAAATCCAAATGGGGCAGCGCTTCCGTAAAATGATTGAGGAGTGAAAGCATGATCCTCTGGAATCAACTAAAAGCGCACGGCTCGCGGCACGGAGAAAAACCTGCGGTCATCTGCGGCGATGCCCGGCTTACTTACGCCGAATTCCTGCAACAGGCCCAGCGGTTGGCCCAAAGCTGGCTGGCCCAGGGATTACGCCCGGGGGATCGCATCGCGCTGCACATGCGAAACGGCAGCGAACTGGCCACTTGCTACTACGCTTGTTTCGCGGCGGGGTTTGTGGCGTTGCCCATCAACCCGCGGCTTACGCCCGCCGAAATCGGCTACGTTCTGGAACACAGTGGGGCGAAAGCGTATTTAGTGCAGCCTGATTTGCGGATTGAGACCTCCTTGCCGGCACTTGCATTGCAGGTGGCAGGTCCGCTGCCGGAACTTCCCCCGCCGGATCCGGACGCGCCGGCGCTATTGCTGTATACCAGCGGAACCACCGCGCGGCCCAAAGGCGTCATTCATACCCAGCGAACGCTGGCCGGCAACGCATCCTATATGGATGACTGGGGCCTGACGCGCGACGATCACACCTTGCTGTTCACCTCCATGGCACACGCCTCGGGAGCGATCATGTTGTTCATTTCTTCGGTCTATCTGGGCGCAACGGTGACCATCGTTCCTGTGTTCGACGCAGCCGAGGTTCTGGACACCTCGGCCCGCAGTGGAGCAACGTTCTATATGGCTTTGCCAACCCTGGTTCGCGGTTTGCTTGCGGAGCAGCGGGCGCGGCCACGGCAAATTTCGTCCGGGCGTTTGGCCATCTGCGGCGGCGACACAGTGCCGGTTCCCATGCAACAGGAATACGAAGAAGTGTTTGGCCACACTTTGGTGGAAGGTTTCGGTATGACGGAAGGGCTGCCCATGTTGGCCAATCATCCCCAAAGAACACCCCAAAGAACACCCCAACGAAATCGTCCGGGAAGTATGGGTCGTCCGCTGGGTGACGTGGAATTGCGTGTGGTTGATGGTGAAATGTGGGTGCGCGGCTGCGGCATCGCCGTTGGGTATTGGGGCGAAAGCCCCTTTGAAGACGGCTGGCTGAAAACCGGCGACCTGGTGGAAGTGGACGCCGACGGCTTCGTCTGGTTCCGCGGGCGCAAAAAGGAAATCATCATTCGCGGCGGCTCCAATATTTCGCCGCAGGAAGTGGAAGAGGCGCTGTATCTTCATCCGGCAGTGGCCGAAGCTGGCGTGATCGGCGAGCCCGATGCTTACTGGGGCGAAGTGGTATTGGCTTACGTTGCGTTAAGAAGGAACCAGCAGGCTTCCGACGACGAATTGATCGCCTTCGCGCGCCAGCGTCTTGCAGAGTACAAGTGTCCGCAACGAATTGTCTTTCTGCCGTCGCTTCCCAAGGGCATCACGGGCAAAGTGCAGCGCCGGGCATTGAAGGCGCTGCAGATAGAAACAGCCGTCGCCTAACTTATTTGCTGCAGCCTTTTTTGGTTTCTTCGAAATTGTCGAACAGGCGCCCGGCGTGGGAATCCGCTAGCGTTTCCATCCGGTGCGGTTGGCCTTTTTCCACGGTGTAGCGCGCGACGGTGCCCTTCGCGCTCAGCCACTCGGCTTCCTTCTTCATCTCGGGGTGCCACATATATTGGTCGTTTTCACCCACGTACATGAAGACGCACATCTTGGAAATTGCCTGCAGCCGCGCCGGGCTGGGCTCCCACATGTAGCCGGGGAAGGCGGTGACGGACAAAAAGTATTGCGGGTTCGCGGCGGCCACATGAAATGCAGCGATGCCTCCGTTCGATGGTCCGGCGATATGGAACTTGTTGTCCTGGATTTTGTAGTCCGCCAAAATCGCTTTCAGGAACTCGGGGAAAATTCGAGCCCCGTCTTCAAAGAACAACTCGTCGGTACCAGTAGGACCCGCGGGCGCAGCAGGAGCCACCACGATGTAGCCGCGCTTTTCCGCCTCCGGCCGCAGGTTGCGGTTCAGCACGTTGTCCACCGTGTTCATATTCTGCGGGCCGCCGCCAAAGGCCAGTATCGCTGGATATGCCTTGGCCGGATCGTATCCGTTGGGAAGCACCACTTTATAGTGCACCGTGGTGCCGCCCACCTTCTTGGTCTTTTCCGATACCTCTGCTTGAACAGGCGCGGTCAACGTAATGGCGAGCACCGCCGCCGAAAACAGGACCATCCATCGCGAACTTTCATGTTGCAATACGGATCGCTTCATCAGTGGTTTCATGAACAGGGGGACTCCTTCATGCTAAGTAACCTCGATTTTACCCGAGATTCAGGGCGTGAAGGCGGTCCGCCACAGTTGGCCAGCTTGGTGATCCTGTTACGTCGTGTTTTCCAGTACCAACAAACCGGTGGCGGTGTTGGAAATCGCCACGTGATAGTTGCTATGGATTTTCTTCACCTTGCCCTGCAGCGCCCCGCGCATGGTTAGCCACAGAATGAATTCCGCGCCCTGCGCGCCGGCCTGTTTCACTAGATCGTGCATGGAGATGTTGGCCAGTTCCTCGGGTTGATCCACAATCTTTTCCATGCACATCTGGTCAAAGCTTTTGTTGATGAAGCCGGCCCGCTCGCCGTCCAACTGGTGGGACATTCCACCGGTGCCCAGAATCACCACTTTCAGGTCTTTTGGGTACGATGCGATGGCCCGTCCAATCGCCTGCCCCAACCGATAGCAGCGCTGCGGCGACGGCAGTGGATGCTGCACCGTATTGATGCATACCGGGATGGTTTTCACATTTCCGTAGGTGTTGCCCTTCCAGAATAAAGACATGGGCACAGTGAAGCCGTGGTCCACCAGCATTTCCTGGCAGGTGGTGAGATCGAAATCCTCCGCTGAAACGGAGTTGATGATGTGCCAGGAAAGTTCGGGGTCGCCCTGAAACGGAGGGATGGTGGGAATGCCCCAGCCTTCGTCCGCATTGCGGTATTCAGGTGCGGCACCGATGGCGAACGCTGGCATTTTATCCAGGAAAAAGTTCAGCCCGTGATCGTTATAGATGACCACCGCGACGTCGGGATTTTGCGCGTGCAGCCACTGGCGGGCTTTGTCATAGCCCTGGAAAAAGGATTTCCAGTAAGGATCCCCGCGCAGGCTATCCTCCTGGGGAACCGCGCCGCCAATAGCCGGGATGTGCGAAGTGGTGAGCCCGCCTATGATTTTCGCCATTCGCGTTACGCCTGGGATTTGATGAACGCTTTGAATTGATCCACGGTCAACCCCGTCTGCTGCGCGCCCACGTCCTGTACATTCCAATGGAAAATGCCCGTGAACTTCGCCAGATAGTAGATGTTCCCGCCCGCGCGCAAGCAGGCCAGAACATTGCGATCCTTAATAGCCTGGCGCTGCTCCGTGGTCAGGCCAAACTTGGCGCAGTAGGCGTCTTCATCTTGCAAAAACTCTTCGCGATTGGCCGCCTGGTTGAAGGAATAGCACATCTTGTTCAGCGCATACCCTTTCATGGCGGCCTCGCCGTCGAAGATATAGGTTCCAGGGATTGGCTCCCCTGCCAGTGCTGCGTAGCTCATGGTGCACCGGCATGGTGAAGTCCGCTTGCCAAAACGCTAAGCCGCTGAAAACACGCTCTTGCGCCGAGCTCAGTGGCAGGAACGCCGACGTACGTTGGGGATCTTTACGCAGCGCGCGGCTTACGCCCGGCCGGAAAACTCGCGGGTCTCCATCATTGCGCTGCAGAAACTTTTTCTGGTGGCATGGCGGATTTCTTTCCGGATTGTGGTTCAAACCTGTAGCACTGGCCGCGCAAGTGAGTGACACGGTACGTGGCTTACAATCGGCGCTCAACGTGCTCGGCGTCAGGTTTGTAACCGGGGGTCGCCACTCCCTGGATTCGGAGGAGTCCACCAATACGGAGCCTGTGAACTTCCGCGCTCGCGGAAGCCAGCTGGATTGTTTTTTCCAGACGGCGTGCAGTGGCCCGCACCAACTCCGGCTTTCAGCCGGGTCTTCAGAAGGAGTGCTTATGAACTTTGTCGGACCGTATCTATATCTATTACCCGTCTTTTGCCTGCTGACATGCTCCCTGCCATTCTTACTCTTCGGACAAAATCCGCAGCCAACCCAAGGCCGCATCAGATCCTCGGGCGAACCCATTGATCCAGGACCTCGCGCTGGTGCAAAGGGTGCCGGTGCGGCCATCACCGGACTCACCGCGAATGAGCTGGCCTACTTCACTGCCGGAGCGGAGGTCTTCAACGAAATTGACGACGTGAAAGGAACCCTCACGGGCAGCAAAGGCCTGGGGCCCGCGTTTAATCTGGACGGTTGCGCCAGTTGTCACGCGCAACCGTCGGCGGGTGGCACCAGTCCGGCACTGAATCCGCAGCTGGTGCGCAAAAATGTTGCGGGCGCCCTCAATCCAACCGAGTTTCTTGACGGCGTGCTCACACCGAGCGGCCCCGTCCGCGAAATGCGGCGGCTGTCATTGGGCGGCGGCGTGCAAGGATTGTTCACCATCAAGGGACGTTCCGACGCCGCCGGTTGCAATTTGGACGCGCCCGATCTCCGCAACATTCCGGCGTCGGACCGGCGCTTCCGTATTCCCACGCCCGTCTTTGGTCTGGGCCTGATCGAAGCCATTAGCGACGAAACCATCGCCGCCAACGAGGCGCCCAACAAACCTTTCGGTATTTCCGGCCGGGCCAATCGTTCGGGAAATGACGGAACGGTGACTCGCTTCGGCTGGAAAGCGCAGAATAAGAGTATTGCTATTTTTGCCGGCGAAGCGTACAACGTGGAGCAAGGCGTCTCCAACGAACTTTTCCCCAATGAACGGCGGCCGTCGGGTTCCATTCCCGGTTGCCTGTTCAACGCTACGCCCGAAGATCACGCAGACTTAGATCAAAGCAACCCTCTGCGGCAAGGCGGTGATGTGGCTGCGTTTGCCAACTTCATGCGCTTCCTGGCCCCGCCCGCGCCTTCCCCGTCGGGTTACGCAACCACTCTCGGCATAACCGTCACCGCGGCTTCCATCACCAGCGGACAAGCGGTATTCAGCAGCATTGGCTGCAATTTGTGTCACACGCCGTCGCTGACCACCGGACTACACGCAAGTCCCGCGTTGTCAAATAAACCGGTCAACCTATTTTCGGATCTGTTGGTGCACGACGTGGGCACCGGTGACGGCATCACCCAAGGGGCCGCCAATGGGAGTGAATTTCGCACGGCGCCTTTGTGGGGAGTGGGCCAGCGGTTGTTCTTCCTGCACGATGGCAGAGCTTCCGATAGCCCCAGTGCCATTGAACACCATAACGGAGAAGCCAACGGTGTGGTTTCGCGCTACCGCCAACTCAGCGTGCCCGCTCAGCAGGATCTCATCAATTTTCTGCGCTCGCTCTAGCGGCGCGGCCAATTTTCTGCGCTCGCGCTAGCGGCGCAGCCATGACGTCAGGCCCGTCCGGAAAACTCGCGGGTCTCCGTGGTGACCTTCACCTTTTCACCTTCTTTGATGAACAGCGGAACCCGCACCTCCAGCCCGGTTTCGAGCGTGGCCTTTTTGGTGGCGCCTCCGCTGGCAGTGTCTCCTCGCGCTCCCGGTTCCGCCTCGGTCACCACTAATTCCACAAAGATGGGCAATTGCAAACCGATGGGATTGCCGTTGTATTTTTGCAACTGCAGCAAAGTGCCTTCCACCAGCACCTCCAGCGCATCGCCCACCACTTCGGCGGGCAGGTTCAGCGTCTCAAAGTTGTCCTGGTCCAGAAAATAGCTGCCATCGCTATCGCTGTAGAGATAGCTTACCGGAACCATTTGCAGGTCCGGTTCCTTGAATTTTTCACCGGCCTTGAAGGTTTTGTCGGTTACGGCGCTGGTCAACAGATTGCGCATTTTCAGGCGCACCAGCGTCTGTCCACCACGGGCGGTAGGCGTGCTGATTTCTGAATCCATGCACAAGTACGGGTTATTTTCGAACTCGAAAAGGGTCCTGCGCTTTACGTTAATTGCGTCAATGAGGGCAGCCAATGTGTGCGGTTCCTTACGGTTCATTATAGATGGCACGGCCAACTCCATTTTTGCCCCGCCATTCACCGATGACATCCTTCGCTATAATTGTTTTGGGCTTCACATAGGTGTAAGCTGCGGTGTGAGCCGCGCCCGGCAGTCTGTATTGCATGCCTGATTCCCCCACATCGATTGCAAATTTGGCGAAAGCAGCCGCTGGTGCGGCAACCCCCAGCCGTGGCAACCCCAGCTGGGAACGGGTTCAGCTGGCCCGTCATCCCAAGCGCCCGCATTCGCTCGATTACATTCAACGCCTGTTCAGCAATTTTCAGGAACTGCACGGCGACCGTTTTTTTGGCGACGATCACGCCATCGTCGCCGGCATGGCCTGGTTCAATAAAGGTTCTAGTGAAAAACCGGATGACCAGCCGGTGATGGTGATTGCTCAACAAAAAGGCCGCGATACCAAGCAAAAGCTGTTCCGCAACTGGGGCATGCCCAAGCCCGAAGGCTATCGCAAAGCCATGCGGTTGATGGAGCTGGCCGACAAATTTTCGCGCCCCATCATTTCCCTGGTGGACACCATGGGCGCTTACCCCGGCATGGATGCAGAAGAGCGCGGCCAAGCCGAAGCCATCGCCTACAATCTTCGTGAGATGGCGCGGCTAAGCGTGCCGGTGATCGCCGTAGTGATTGGCGAGGGCGGCAGCGGAGGCGCCTTGGGCGTGGCCGTGGCCAACCGGGTTTACATGTTGGAGAACGCCTGGTACAGCGTGATTTCCCCGGAAAGCTGTGCGGCCATTATTTATCGCGACGCCACGCGCGCACCGGAGGCGGCGGCAGCGTTGAAGATTACCGCTCCCGATTTATTGAAGCTGGGATTGATCGACGGCATTATTCCCGAACCCGGCGAAGGCGCACAGACCGATCCCGACATCACCGCCGAATCGATTCGCGCGACTCTACGCCAGGGGTTGGCGGAATTGGCGCCGCTGTCGGCCCGGCAATTGAAGGATGATCGCTATCAGAAATTCCGTGCCATGGGTGCGTGCTTCACCGAAGCGGCGCTGGCAGGCAAGTGATGGCCACAAGCAATCGTCGAATCGATTAGAAACCATGAAAAAGCCCGTTATTGTCGGCATAGCCCTGGTATTCGTGATTTTGGGGGTAATCATATACTCCACGATGAATCTGGCTGCGCACAGTGTAGAAGCCTGCATGACTTTCCAGCGCCAGACAAATTGCCGTAAAGCCAGCGGAACCACTGTGGACTTCGCCACCAGAACGGCTATTCAAAATGCCTGTGCCACCATTGCCAGCGGTGTTACCGATTCGATTGCCTGCGAACAGTCACAGCCGGCGAAACTAACGATCATCCGGTGAAACGACTATTACCCGGTGCCACAAGCTATCATCCGGTGACACAAGCTATTACCCGGTGCCACGAGCTATTACCCAATGACACAAGCTATTACCCGGTGAAACGAACGATCATTCGATAATCTCCCGTTTGGCACGCGCTACCAACATAAATTTGCAGTAGAATGTTGTTGGTGACTACAACAGATCAAATCATCGCTCTACTGGTCGCAGAACGCGATCGCCTGAATCGTGCTATTGACGCCTTACAAGGCCCGACGAAACCGCGTGGCCGTCCGCCAAAGAATCCGGTGTTCGGCGTTGCTACGCCGCCCGCTTCGGGTTCATCCAAGCGGCGCGGCAGAACTGCGGCGCAGCGGGCGGCTCAAGCGGAAAAGATGCGCGCCTACTGGGCCAAGCGGCGGAAGGACAGCGGGAAGAACTAGGCGGGTATATCAGGGACGCTGTTTGCCAGGCGTTTGGGTGTAGGGATATCCCTGCCCGGGTGAGTTCATTTTACTTGCGCTGAGGAGCGGCGCTGGTCCTGCGATTGCATCTGTTTCCGATGCATGCCACAGGTTCTCACACGCGATTTCGGATTGCTCGATTGTGACCAATGTTTAGAACTGGACTTCCCCAACGGTTTGCCGGGCTTTGAGCTCGAAAAACGCTTCGCTCTGGTACAAAAGGACGGCTTGGCGCCGATGCTGCTGCTGCAAAGCTTGCGGACAACGGGAGTGTGTTTTCTTACCCTTCCGGTATTGGCGGTCGATTCGGAATACCAAATTGGCATGACGGATGAGGATCGGCGCATCGTCGGCCTGATGGCGTCCTCGGAGTTTTCCCTAGGGAATTTCTTGTCTTTGGTCATTCTTTCCGCCACCGGCCCCAACAATCGCATTACCGCCAACTTATTGGCGCCGGTGGTGGTGAATTTGCACACGAATGTAGCCGTGCAGGCCGTTCGTTGCGATTTTCGCTATTCCCATCAGCATCCGTTACAGCTGGAAGCCAGGCATATGAATAGCGGGCACGTCGAGGCAAACCGATGCTCGTAATCCGGCGGCGTTGCGGAGAGTCGGTGATGATCGGCCCGGACGTGGAACTCGAAATCCTCGACATCGGCTACTCGCAGGTGAAGCTAGGAATTCGCGCACCCCGGGAAGTTACAGTGTTGCGAAAAGAGATTCAACTGACGAAGGATCAAAACCAGGCGGCCTCCCAGGCATTGCAGGCGGCGTCACTCGATCAGTTGCGCGGGGTGTTTAAGGGTGTCAGCGGCTCACCGCCCCCCTGTAGTCACGTCCGGGGGAGTCGCCCCCGTGATTAAACCGTAGCCATCAGGCGGTGACTACGCTGCGTAGATAGCCGCTATGCGTAGATGTGGTCCAGCTGCGTTTCGCAGGCGCGCACGGCTGGGGTTGGTGAATCCCCCAGCACGGGAATGGAAACTGCGAGATCGGAAGCGTCACCGGGTTGCGGTGCGTTGCCGGCCAGCTGTGCAGGAGCCGGGCCAGTTTGCGCAAGATGTGTTTGCTGTGTGATCCGGCCATGTTCGGCTTGCAGACGCTGCTTCATGGTGATCAGCGCGGCCAGCGCTTTGTCTCCGTCTTGCAGCGCAGCGGCCAGCTCTTTCTCCGAGATATTTTTAGGCAGCGCTGGCAGCTTAATATTTTCCTGTAGTGTTTGCAGCGTGTGCGCGCGCTCGCCCAGGGCCTGCTCCAACGCGTCCAGGTCCTCAGCTTCGGTGGCAGCCAAAACCCGCGCCGTAATACAGCGCAAGTTCACCGCCGGGTTCGGGTCTTGATTTTCCATTTAGACCGATTGCGCGTTCTTGCCGTACAGTACCAGGCTTAAACTCTGCAGACTGGCGGTTAGGCCTTGCTGTTGGGATTGCAGATGCGATTGCAGCGCGTCTGCCTTTGCCAGCCGTTGCGAGAGATTTGTCTGCATGGCGTTGATGCGGTCAGTCGCTGCCGTGATTTGGGCTTGAATGCGCCGATCCGCAACGTCGATGGCATCCTCCTGCAGTTGGATCAGCCCGCTGACAGGGTCGCTGAACTGGGTGAGACCGCGCGCCAGACCGGCCAGTCCATTCCCGTTCGCTCCCGTCAACCCGGAGCCAGCATCGCCAATGAATTTGAAGGCATCGTTGATTTGCGTGGTACTCAGAGAGTTGAACGTGCTTTGCGTGAAGCTGGCCTTACCGCTGGCGTCAAAAGTTACACCTAAATCGGCCAAACTATGGACCGTACCGGACGGGGAATAGTTTGACGCCACTTGCCTTAAAACTTGTTGCAGGGCGACCACGGTTCCGTTCCCCGACAGCAGCCCGGCGGCGGAACCAACTTGCGCATGCAGTTGGCTTTGCAGTCCGTTGTAGTCGCTGGCGAACTGGGAAAGAGCCGACGATAGCGGCGACCCATCGCTGGTCAAGGATATGGTGACCGGCGTCGCGCTGGGCTTCAGCAGGCTGAAGGTCACGCCGGGAATCACGCTATTCACCGTATTATCTTTTTGCGAGATGCGGATTCCATTTAACGAAAACACCGCATCGGTACCCTGATTGGTGTTGCTGATCAGATTGGTATTTGCGCCGGTGGGATCGTCCAGCAATTTCAGAGTTGTGGCACCCGGCGCGTTGGCGGTCAGCGAAAGGTAGTTTCCTCCACTGGTGGTCAAAATCGACGCGCTGACGCCTGCGCCCAATCCATTAATCTGATCCCGCAAACTGATCATAGTATTGTTGGTGAGTGTGATGCTGTGGTGCGTGCTGCCCACCACCAGATCCACGATGCCGGTGCTGGAAACAGCGGTGGAAGTTGCATCCGCGACCCCGCTCAAAGAGGTCTCCGCGGCGGGAGCGGACAAGGAGGTCACCGAATTGATGGTGTAGGTTGTGGGCGCGCTGGCGCCGCTTGCCGTGGCCTGAATCACCGCGGAATTGGAGCTGGTGGCGGTGAGAGCCTTGCTCGCCGCAATCGTTCCCAGCGACTTCAAATCCGCTGCCAGGCTGGCCGCCGCCGAGGAGATTCCCGCCAGGGAGCTCTTTTGCTGCAGCAGATCGGAATCGCGGTTCTGCAAGCGCGTCACCGGAATTTGCGCAATCTGCACGGCCCGATTCAGGACGTTCTGAAAATCGCTGGCATACTGGCTGCCTCCACTGAGCGTAAGCGGTGTGATCGACATAAAAGAAACTCCTGCTTCCTAACTCATCGGGCCGCGCCAGGGTTTCTTGAAGGGGTTTTGCCACGGTTTGTCCCAGGGTTTGTCCCAGGGTTTGTCTTACGGCTGTGATTTTTCCGTTCGACGTCACTTTGTATTCACCGCACCTAAGCCGCCACCTTCCGAGCCGCGAACGAAGGGAGCGCCGCAATTGAATCGTTGCGTTCTTACCAGGGTCCCTGTTGCCGGATGGAGCTGGCTAACCGCTTGCTCACCACCGCCTCAAAACCGTTGGACATTTTTAATAGCCAGCGGTGGCTGGAAAGCGGCGAAATTTTGCGGATGTGATCGGTGTTGATGATGGTCCCGCGATGAATCCGCCGAAAAGGACCTGCACACAGGGTCAGTTCCAAAGCCTTTAACGATTCGTCGCACAGAAAGCGCTCTGTAGCGGTAAACATATGCACCAGTTCGCCTTCGGCCTGGAAAGCCACCACATCGGTCAACTGGACCAGGTAGATATCGCTCCCTCGCCGGGCGGCGATTTTCCGGGCTGGATCCACAATTCTTTCGGTTGCCGGCGGCGGCGCATTGCGAGCAGGCCCGTCGCGCCATTTGCGGGCTTTGTCGATGGCCTTTTCAAAGCGCTCCCTGCGGACCGGCTTCAGGAGATAATCCACCGCTCCCACCTCGAAGGCATCAAGCGCGTGTTGATCGTAGGCCGTGACAAAAATGATCAACGGTCCAGGCTCCTGCGAAAGCGAGCGAACCAGCGCAAGCCCATTCATTTCAGGCATTTCCAGATCGAGAAGCAGCAGGTCCGGCCGCAGTTCGAAGATGCGCGCGGCGGCTTCGGTGCCGGTGCTAGCCTCGCCGACTAATTCCAGGCCGCCGACCGAATGAACCAGATCGCGCAGGATCTCCCGCGCCACGGGCTCGTCATCAGCAATCAGGACTCGCATAACCGCTTCCTCACACACCAAACCGCTCCGCCGCCCGCGCTTTCGCTTTCGCCGCTTCTTCTTCGCGATTCTTCGGGGTCGCGGTGGTCTCCAGTGCATGCAGCAGCCGAGTCGAAATCGCGGAAACATCCTTCACCGCAGCCAGGAATGCCGCTTCGTTAGTAATGGACGGTTTGGTGAACCCGCTGATTTTGCGGACGAATTGTAGCGACGCAGCTTGAATCTCTTCTGGCGTCACCGGTGGGTCGAAGTTAAACAGCGTTTTGATGTTGCGGCACATTTGGGATACTCGTTCTCAATTTATCCCATTGGGCGCACGGCAGTTCAAGGGTGAGACTCTTTGGGTTCAACCGGACCACTATGTTATTCTAGGAACTGCTTCGTTTCTTTGCGGGGACGTAGCTCAGTTGGTTAGAGCGCCTGCCTGTCACGTAGGAGGTCGCGGGTTCGAGCCCCGTCGTCCCCGCCACAACCCCCCAAAAGACGAGTTCCCCAAAAAGCATTTCCCCAAAAGGCATTTCCCCAAAAAACGACAGCGCCGCAGTGGCGTTCGGTCCAGTGTGGAACCCCCAGCCGCACGCGACGCCGTTGTTTTTCGCTGATCTACGATCCGCTTACTGCCCCAGCGCGCTGGACGCCGTGGTCTTGGTGGCCGCCGCTTCGGGTACAAACAGCCGCACTTCCACGCGGCGGTTCATTTTGCGGCCGTCACTGGTCTTATCGTCGGCCACCGGTTGGGCGTAACCCGAACCGATCATGGCAATGTTGCGCACCGGTATCTGAAATTGATTGATCAGATAGCGCGCCACGGCTTGTGCGCGGCGTTCGCTCAACGCTTCATTGTAGGTAAGGGAGCCGCTCTTGTCGGTGAAGCCCTGCACTTCAATGGTGTAGCGCGCCATGGTCTTGGTTTGATTGGCCAGTTCATCCAATTGCGCTTTGGCATCGTCGGTTAAAACGTCGCGGTCGAAACCAAACAGCACAGATTCGGACTTCGCCATCTGAAACTTGTTCATGGCCTGCATGGTTTGATCCATGCGAGTCAAGCCCTGTTCCGCAAACGCCTTCGCGTTGATCGCGGCTTGCTGAGCACCACTGGCTGCCTGCTGCGCCGTCGCTGCCTTCTGGTCCGCTACCTTTGCCGCTTCGCCCGCTTCCAGGGCTTTGTTGTTCACATCGCCCAGCTTCTCTTTCGTCTGCGAAAGATCACGGTCCAGCGCCTGAATCTGCGTGCCATGGGTAGTGAGTGCTTTGTCCTGTTCGCCATTCTTGCCTTCGGTGCCCGATACTCTTTGTTCAATCGGCGCCACCGTTTTGGCGACATATTTCTTGGTAGCGCAGCCGGTGCCCGCAAGGGTGAGGATCAACGCAGCTGCCGTCGCCGTTGCCATCGTGGTTAATTTGTTAATCATAAAATTCGCTCCTTAATTAATCTTTTTTCCTTCAACTCGGTACTTCGCCCTGCACCCGGTAGAATCTTCTTCATCGGAAGGGCGAGCGGAACATTTGGAAGGCCCGGTACGGCTGGCCTAGTGTTCGTAACTCGCTGATCCCATGAAGCCGCTGCAGCCACATGCCTCGATAGGTTGCACGCGAAGGGCCAGAATTGTTTTGGGTGTTATTTAGGTGTTAATGAGGGGATCTTAACGCCAGAGTTTTATTTTCGGCCAAATCGCTTCGAGCGAACCGAATTTTGCGCGTTTACATAGATAGACCGGAATTCGTTTTTCCATGGCGTAAGCGGAACTCGACTCGCCGATCTTTTCCACCAACTCAAACAATTGACGAAGCCTGGCTTCGCCATCGCCGGTGACGATCAGGCAGTTGCCAGAGTAACCGTGCGTGCCCCATAAATAATAGGTTTGATGACCACTCAGCGCAGGCGGCAGACCCAGGTTAAGCTTGCTGCCCAATAAATCGATGGCTCCGGCCTGGCCGTAGTTCTGGGCGAAGATGCCGCAATGGGCGCGCTCTTCGGGTGAAAGAGTAGCCCAGCCGCGCGCGACTACATCCACCATTTCCTGCCAGCCAAATTGATCCGCATAGTGTTGCGGCAAACTTGCGCCAGCAAAACTGACTTCGCTACGCGGCACCTCAAACGGCAAACTGTCGAGATAGGCGGAAAGCTTTTCAGGTGAAAGAACCGGGACCACTAGGGGCACCAACACAAGGTTGGTGCTGAGGATGGCAAGCGGCGCCGCACTTTTCAGCCACCGCAAACTGGATGCCGCCAGTGCAGCCGAGCCCGCCGCGAACAACATTGGGTACACCGGCGCCAAATAGTAATTCTTTCCGTGGCTCAGTTCAAAAAAAGCAAAGGTAAACAGGTAGCACCAACCCAAAAAGCGGAACGGTCGTAAGCGGCGCCACCACAGCAACGCGCCCAAGCCGCCAAGCCAAAGCGGGGCGGAGACCGGCCCCAGCAGCAACATTTGTTCCAGGAAAAAGCGCGGCGGCGACAGCACGACATCCTTGCCGGTGGCGCGGATGTTGCGCATCACTTCCAAAAATGGCCAGTGGTGTTGGATGTTCCACAACAGATTCGGCAGAAAAATCAGCAGCGCGAGCGCGCCGCCCAGCCAGATCCAACGTGAGGCCAAAGCGCGGCGATGGGGCGTCAACAATAATCCAAAAACGATTCCGCCGCCCAGCACGGCAATGGAATATTTTTCCTCCATCCCTAAACCCGCCGTGGCGCCGAAGGCCAGCCAGAAGCGAGGGTCGTCTTGCACCGCGCGGATGGCGAAGTAGACGCAACCCATCCACAGAAGCGGCTCCAGGCAATTGGTGGTGAGCAGGCTGCCGGCGGAAAGATAAATCGGCGCAAGGGCGATGGTTGCCGCGGTCAGCAGCATGGCGTAGGTTGTGCCGTTCATCCGTCGCGCCAAAACCGGGCTTTGCATCAGCCGGCGCGCTAAAGCCGCGGCTTGCACTACCATCAGCGACGACGCGATCGCCGGGACCAGGCGGATCACGCGCAACGAATCGCCGAACAGCATGCGGCTGAGCTTCACGGCCAAAGGGATCAGCGGCGGATGATCGACGAAGCCCCAATCCAAATGTTCGCCACAGGCAATGTAGTTGAACTCGTCGCGAAAATAACCGTAGCGATTGTTGAAGTAGAAATGCAGTGCGAACTTCGCGGCTGCGATCAGCCAAACAGCAAGCCAAGCCCATCGGTAGTTTGCTCGGCGGCCATCCGGTGCGGAATTCATTGCACCAATATAGACGAAAAACCAGTGGGGCCGCCTCCGTCAACGGGTCGGTCCCCTGGGCTGATTTAGATGGGCTGATTTAGAAACTCGAACTCGCTAAAGCTCGAATGCCGGAACTCGCTAAAGCTCGATTGCTTCAACTCGCTAAAGCTCGATGCGCAGAAAACCAGGCTGCGGACGCGGTCCGGCGTTGGCTCCCGCGCCTACCATTTCGCCGTGATCGTCATCGCCAAAGCCGCGGCCTGGGATACGCTGGCTGAAATCAACGGTGGAATCGGCCACGCAATAGGTGCCGTTCATTTCGCGGAAAATCGTGGCCGTGCCTTCGCGTAGCGTGACGTTCACCTGGAACGCCGGATGGCAATTGCACCACTGATTTTTCTCAAACTGGCGGCACTGCACCTGGCGATTGTGTTGCGCGGCGGCTTGCGCCATCAGGCCAGTGAAGTCGCTAGCCAGCGCGGGCAGATCTTCAAAAGTGAAAACCACCGCGAGGCCGAAGCCGGTGGCCACGCGGATCACATCGCGATGGAAATCCGCGCCGCGCGCCGCGGCGTAATCTTCGTGCTTGCGGCCCAGTTGTTCCAGGCTTGCGTTTACCAGCTTGGTGAATTCGTTCACCACCGAAAATTGCATGGCGCGTTTGCGCTTGGCGTAGCCCACAATATCGATGAACACCACCTGCAGTGCAGCGCTGCCGGGGTGCGTGGAAATCAGGTGATCCAGGTGCGGAGAAGTCATTTCGCCTTGCCTAAAATCCTCTCTCTAGAAGTCGTGTCGGAGTCTTACGAGATGTCCGGGGGACCTTAAGAAAACTGTTTGGGACTAGAAGAGATTGTCATGAAGAACTATTTAAGTCAAATACTTTTTTGCTCTTTAGCGAAATTTGTTTTGCTTCGTAATCTATTCGTCAGACAGACACTTACGCGTGTCAGAAGGGCTCCTACAGAGTATAAAGACTCGCGCGAAGAGGTATTGGAAAAGACGGCGGTGAAATGCAGGCGGTCAACACGGACAATACGATTCAGACTATTGCCGCCACTCCACTGATTCCGTCGCCAGCACCCGGCCACGCGGATAGACAGTCAGCTTAAAGCGCACCGACGACGATGCCCGCTGCACGGTGATGGTGCCGTTCTGCAAATTGGCGCGATCCAGCGGCACCGGTTTGGTGAGTCCGCGGTCTTCAATCTCCAGCTCGCCCCGCTCGGAGGCACGCACCAGCGGCGCATCCGGATTCCATTTCAGTAAAAGGTTATCGCCGCTTTTGGTGACGGTGAGCCCCAGCGAATAGTCTTGCGAAGCAGTGCTGGCCGAACTGCGTCCGCCCACGCTCAGCGCCACTTGAAAGCCCAGCATCAGACCCAACAGGAGGAACACGAACGACAGCGGCATCCACACCCAACCGGCGCGCATTTGCGGGCGATCCGGCGGAGGAATGGTGGAGGTCACCGTATAGGTGATGTCGCCGCCGCCGGGCCGTTCTATCGCCGTTCCCGTGGTGGTTTCCAGTGAACCGTTGGTAACGCTGGCCAGATTCTCGAACGAACTACGGCGGCGATCCGCCAGACTGCGATGCGGCGGAGCTTCTTCTCCGGTCAACTCGCGGCGGCGGAACGGAAACTCCAGCGGCGTGGCTTCCGGAAACGCCCGGCCTTCGCGGAAAAAAAATCCCGCCACGCTGGGTTTGGTACCGGATGGCCGAACCAGCAGCGCCACTTGCGCCGGTTCCGGAAAATAATCCTCCAGCAAATCGATGTCTTCCGGTGCCAACGTGAGGCCATCACGCGTATGGCTGCGGAAATAGCCCACCGCGTACTGTTCACTGCTGACGCTGGGCTTCCAGCGTTGAAATGCATTCTCAAACGCGGCGCCGTCCTCGGTGCTGAACAGGTACGACGGCCCGCGCCGGTATTCGCAAGGCACCAGTTCAAAGTCGTCGATCCGCACGATCGAAGCCGCGCCTTCAAAATCACTGCCCTCGGAAATGGTGCCAATCAGCAGCCCGCCCACTTCCACGCCGCGCTTGCGCACCGCCCCGAAGCCGCGCATGGCCTCCGCCAGCAACCGGTCAATCACATCCAGATGCAGGTGGACCACCACAGGCGCGCCCGCCGGCTGCCACACATAGTAGCCGTCTTGTATTTGCGTATCCATTTCAGTTAACGTGACAAGCGTCGGTTGCTGTCGTGCGTTGTGAAGCAATGACGTGCGGATTTGGCATGCCTTCTCATTAGGCTACCGTTTCATCGTACTACGCTGACCGCAAGTTACAGCAAGCAAGTTCAGTAAGCAGATAGGCTTTTCAGCCTCCTATGTCTATTTTGTATATCGTCGCCACGCCGATCGGCAATTTGGAGGACATCACCATGCGCGCCTTGCGCCTTTTGCGTGAGGTGGCCTGGATTGCCTGCGAAGATACCCGGCAAACCCGCAAGTTACTGGAGCATTTCGGCATCGCCACGCCGATGGTCAGCTATCACGAACACAACGAGGACGGCCGGGCAAAGCAGTTGATCGGCCGTTTGGCCGCAGGCGAAAGCGGAGCGCTGGTATCCGACGCCGGAACGCCGCTGGTTTCTGATCCAGGCTATCGATTGGTTCAAACGGCACTTGCGGCTGGCATCAACGTGGTTCCCATTCCCGGCCCTTCCGCCGTGGTGACCGCGCTCAGCGCTTCGGGCTTAGCCACCGATGCCTTTCGTTTCGCGGGATTTCTTCCGCCCAAAACCGGAGCCCGCCGCAAAGTTCTGGAAGAACTGAAAGGCGATTCCGCGACGCTGGTTTTTTACGAAACCCCGCACCGGATTTTGGACGCGCTGACCGACGTGGAGGCCGTGATGGGCGGGCGGCCCGTGGTGGTAGCGCGGGAGCTTACCAAACTGCACGAAGAATTTCTGCGAGGGACCGCCGCCGAAATACGCGCTGCCTTGGCTGCGCGCGCCTCCGTCAGGGGCGAAATCACTTTACTGATCGGCAAGGGGCTGCTCGACAAGAGCCATGCCAACGCGCCCGTCCAGACCGGCGTCTCCATTCAACAAGCAGTACAGGGACTGGAAGCCACCGGCGTTCCACGCATGGACGCCATCAAACGCGTGGCCCGCGAACGCGGACTAAACAAGCGCGATGTCTACAAAGAAATTATGAAACCCTAAGACGGGACACACCTCCACTTCCCGGCGCGTCAGCACAAAACTGTCTTAAGCACGTAGTAACGAAAATGCGGCTTACAGCAGGTGACCCAGCGCGTCGTAACCCCAGATGCCGCCCAACAGCAACGTCATGGCCAGCGCCACCCAACCAATCTTGTGGCTAACGGAATCCAATTTGGTAATGCGCTTCATGATTTCGCGCTGCTCGTCCGCCATGCGGCTTTCTCCGGCGCTGAGGTAAAGCGTATCTTCTTCCCTCATGCCAACCAAGGAGCGATACAGCAACAGTGCGAAATAGGCAACCGCCACAACGGCCCAAGCGATCGTGACCATTTCAAGAAGTGAGGACATAAACCAACCTCCCTTTCGATTCTGACGGTACAAGTAGTACTCCCCATGCGGGCCGGTGTCAAGCGTGCGAACCGAGCCCCGCCGGTCTCTATAAATGGGAGCCACCTCGCAAGTCTCGGGCCCTGGCCTGACCAATGCTCGAAGACACAATGGCAGCATACTTGGATATGGCGCTGGCATGGCCGCATACTCTGTGTCGCGGCTCATCAAATCGTCGAAATTCTTACCAGACCGGGCTGCTTCATAGACTGGCATTCTTAAAGGACCGGCAATGGTCTCGGCTCGCGCGCGCGTTTGCTCGGCGTGGTGCGCTTGTGCTATTAGTAAAGGTTGCTCTCTGCCTGAGGTTGCTGGTTCGCGGGGCCAACCGCGCGGGTGTTTTCAGGCGGCCATAGAGCCGAAATCGATTCTCTGGAGAATAAATTACCGTGGCATATGTGATTGCGGATCCCTGTGTTGGAGTGAAAGACGCGGCCTGCGTGGACGCCTGCCCGGTGGATTGCATTCACCCGAAAAAAGACAGCGACAAATTCGCCAAAGAAGAACTGCTCTACATCGACCCTGTGGAATGCATCGACTGCGGTGCCTGCGTGCCGGTCTGCCCGGTTTCGGCGATTTTCGCCCTGGACGACCTGCCGGAGAAGTGGTCCGAGTTCGCGGGTAAAAATGCCGCCTATTTCGGGCGGTAAGCGCAGCTTTCGATTGCTCTAAAACACTTTCCATTTGCCGGTGCCTGGCGGGACGTCAGACGCGACGCGCGAAGTTTCAGCGGGCTTAGTATCGAAAGCTGGTCTCCGGCTTGCCGTTTTGGACGAGTTTGCACTGTATTCTAATGATTTCCTGGGGGCTTGGCGAAAAACAACGCTCGCGCTTTGGCACGAACTTTCAGTGTGTTTCCGTTCGGAAACTAATCCCGCAACGAATCGGGAATGCGGAACCGGCGTTCGCTCACGCGTACCCGTTGCTCAGGGAAGGTGGCTATGGCCAACGCCCCTCGTCGCTGGTGAAACCAAAACAAAACCTCGCCTTGCAACCTGCTATGGTTCTTTAATCCAATGTTGCGCTGCTCGACGACGCCGTCGACATGATCGCGGTCCGGGCGGTAGTTCGCTGCCAAGTACTCATCCACCGAAATCATGCGCTCAGTCTGGCTAACGCATGTCAGCGAGACTTCACCAGCAAATCAAACCGGTCCTTCACCTCAACGCTCAGTGACTCCGCTTCCGGATTCACCACCCGCACCATTTCGCAGTGCAAGCGATCTTTCTCCAGGGTCAGCCGCACGTAATGATAGTTGGGGAACAGAATGCTTTTGTATAGGTCGTCTTTCGTGCGTTCGACGAAATAGGGCGGGGCGCCGCCGCCGCCGGAAACCAGATACGTCACGCCGTCCACGATGCTGCGTTCGTAGTTGTGAATGTGCCCGGCGCTGACCAGGAATTGAGCGTGCGTAGTGGGCGCAATCTTCGACAGGTAATCGCGCAGCGCGATTTCGTTGGGCCGAGGATTGTGATCCACTTCGATGCGGGTTTGCACATCAGCCACCGGCGGATGATGCAGCGCGAGGATCACAAAGTCAATCGAACCCGGCAGGTTGTCGATTTGACTCGCCAGCCACTGCGCCTGATCGCTTTCCGGTAACAGTGACGCCCCACTATCCAGCGCAATCACGTAAATCCGCGAACCTATTTGCGCCGAATACCAGCGCCGGTTGCGCAGTTCCGGGAATGCATTCCACCAGTTGTCTAAAGCCTGTCGCGGATCGTCGGCCCGCCATTCGTGATTGCCCAGCGTGGGAAACACGCGCAAATGCGCGTCACGCCATGACAGTGTTTCCGCCCGAAAAACGGCATAATCGTTGGGGACATCGCCGGCCAATGGGACGTCGCCGTTCATGATCAGCGCCGCGGGTTTTTCGGATGCAATCCGCCGCACCAGCCACTGCCGCATCAGCGGGCTGGTCTGCCGGGTGTTCGATGGATCGGTGAAGCGCTGGTCACCGTAGGTGATGATCTTGACCGGCGAAGCCAGTTCCCGGTCCGCCAGGTTGAACACCGGTCCCGCTTCGCTCAGCAGTTGATCGGTGGGTAGCGCGAACGACGGCGCGGCCTGCGCGAAGATCAACGCGTGAGAACCCACCAGCATCACCGCAAAAAGGAGCGAAGTCTTCATGCTTCCATGATACGAAGTTGCCTCGCCCTCAACCAACCGTTCAGAAAGCTGCAATCTGAGCATGTCTTTTCGCTCTGCCTGCTTTGGCCTCGCTGTGTGTGCTCGCATGGGCAGGAAAATAATGCGCGGCATTTTACTTGTATGGTTGGCCGCTGTGGCGTTTGCGCAAGAGCCCGCTGCTGACATGCTCACCTTCGAAAACCAAATCGAAGATCCAACACGCATTCTCCAGAAAAAGCGGCCGCTTTAAGACACCGGCTGTACCTGGAACGAAGCTCCTTTAATGCACCCATTTCTAGAAATAGTTTTTGGTATATACTGACTTCGCTCATACCTGCCACGCTTTGAGTTGCTACCGGTTGGCCCTACCCGGCGTCCAAAAGAAACGCATTTTTGAAGAATTAGGAAGGGAAATACCATGCAACGTATTTGCCGGGTCGTTTGTACTCTACTCATTGCCGCCTTTATTGGTGCGCAATTCGCGAACGCGCAGACTTGGACTCAGCTCGCGCCGTCTGGCTCTCCGCCGCCGGTAGGGGCCGGACTGGGCGGCCTGAATCAAACCACTGATCGAATGGTTATCGTCTACCTGGGTGGTAACCCGAACACTACTTGGGTGCTCACAAATGCGGACGGGCTTGGTGGGACACCACAGTGGCTGAGTTTTGCAACTCCAGGAGCTCCATCAAGGGGTGAGTTACCGACCGCTGTTTACGATTCCGCCAATGACCGGATGATCACTTTCGCCGGCTGTACGGGGGGTTGTGGATCGCCAACCAACGATACCTGGGTGTTAACCAACGCAAGTGGAATCGGTGGCACGCCAACCTGGCTGCAGCTCAGCCCGGCTGGAACGCTCCCACCGCCGCGTGCCAGCCACAGCGCCGCCTATGATCCTGCATCCAACCGGATGATCGTTTTCGCCGGCCAAAACGGTTGCTGCGCCCCACAACACAGCTTCGGTGACGTGTGGGTGCTCACCAACGCGAACGGCCTCGGTGGAACCCCGGCGTGGATTCAGTTGAGCCCAACGGGTGGTCCTCCTCCGGGCCAGTCGGAGTTGAGGGTCGTTTACGATACCGTAAGCAACCGCTTGACAGCGTTCGGTGGATGGCCATATGGGTCAGATGTTCCCACTAACGCAGTATGGATGCTGGCCAACGCGAATGGATTAGGCGGGGCACCTGTGTGGACGAATCCGATCGCGGAAGGTGCTGTTGGTTCTCCGCCGGCCCGGGGACTCCAGGGTGCGGTATACGATCCGTCAACGAATCGCATGATCGTTTTTGCGGGAGACAATCCCCCACCCAATACTCAGTACAACGACACATGGGCTCTGAGCGGTGCGAACGGCAGTGGCCCGACGGTCTGGACTCAACTTTCAACCGTGGGTGGTCCTCCGGCCGCGAGACTTCTTCCTCTGGCCGTGTGGAATGCGTCATCCAACCGAATGACGATTTTTGGAGGCGCGGCGGCGGTAGGCTTTAACGACGTCTGGGTTCTGTGAAATCCGGTGATTCTAGACACCACTCCTCCGCAGGTCTCGAATGTGAAAGTTACACCAAACCCCGTAGCGATACATGCCGCTTCATCGTTGACGGCAACCGTCTCTGATGCCACCACCGGGAATAGCAACATCACTTCCGCTTACTACAGCATCAACGCTGGACCAGCGTCGCAAATGTTA
>JANXYJ010000028.1 GCA_025350105.1 Terriglobia bacterium
TGCCTTAACCGCATTCCACTCCTCAGTCGCTTTGCGGACGCCTTCCGTGTCAAAAGCCGGTGTAAGCGTCCCCGCAAATTCGGCGTAAAGTCGGACGATGTTCATGGGCATGCGGTCGGCGGCTCCAATCCAGGATTCGAATTTGCCCAGCTTGATGTCGGCGCATGCTCTGCCGGGGCTCATGCCGGCATTGAAACGGAGGCGCGCTTCGCCTTTTAGCATTTCAAGATATTCGCTCATCACTGCGATATCCTTTTTGGTTCCAATGGGCCCGTGACCGGGGACAATGACGTCGACGTCCATGCCGAGGATTTTGTCGCAAAAGTCCACCCACTTGGTGGCCACGCCATTATTCAAAAATGGCGCCACATAGTGAAACGCAATATCCCCGGCGAATAGTATTTTGTATTGCGGTAAATAGGCCACCACGTCGCCGAAGGTGTGGGCGGGGGCCATGGTGATTAGCTGGACTTCGGTGTTGCCGTAATAATATGTCGCACGGTCAGTGATCGTTGTGATGGGCGCTACAATTCGACGCGGTTCACCGCCATCGGCCCACCCGTCGCGTTTTTCCCAAGTGGGCCCGGGCAATGCAAGTTCCAGCATGGCTTGCCGGCAATATTGGTGCGAAACAATTTCCATATTCGGCTGTGTAGCCTGAAAAAACGGCAGGCCAAAGATGTGATCGCCGTGGTGATGGGTGATCAGCATGCGGCCCATGCGCTTGCTGGGCTCGATTTTGCGAATGGCCGCGATGAAGTTCTTGGCATGCAGCGGTGCGCCCAGCGAATCGATCACCAGGATGCTGTCCTCGCCGACAACGATGCCGCCGTTGGAGACACCCTGATTGAGTTTGCCGGGGCCACCGGCTTGTTGATAGGCGTAGACGTTGGGCGCCAGTTGGCGCATCTCCGTGTTCCAGGTGGGAATGGTCATGGGCGGAAAGGTTTGCGCACGGGCGATTGACGGGATGGTGATGGCTCCTATGGTCGCAAGCGCGCTGCGGCGAGTGATGGGTTTGGTCACGGTGATGCTCCTTGGTTTATTTATTGTGTCTGGTCATTGTAACGCCTTTGGAATATCGGCGCCTCGTGCATGGATAAAGTGATTGGATGAGATGATGAGGGTGGAACCACGCGCTCGCTCGGCGCGTCGAACTAAGCGATTGTCCAGCCGAATGATTTCGCACTCCACAGATGCCTTTATTGTTGGCGGCGGGCCGGCGGGCCTGGCGGCGGCGATTGCGCTGCGGCTGAAGAATTTCAGCGTGACCGTGGCGGATCGGTCGCGGCCTCCCATCGATAAAGCTTGCGGTGAGGGGCTGATGCCGGATGCGTTGGCGTCGTTGGACAAGTTGGGTGTGCGCATGGATTTGGCGAAAGCTTGCACGTTTCAGGGCGTTCGTTTCATCGGTGACAACGCACAAGTGGCCGCGCGTTTTCCCAAGGGCCACGGAATCGGTGTCCGGCGGACAGTGCTGCATCAGGCGATGATCGACCGCGCCGCGGAAGTGGGCGTGGTGATGTTGTGGGGGACTCCGGTGCAGGGTTTGTCGCAAAACGGCGTTGTTTTGAACCACGGCGAAGTCAGTTGCGCCTGGGTGATTGGCACGGATGGCGAGAATTCCCGCCTGCGGCATTGGGCGGGGCTGGATCGTGCCCGCGGTGAAGCGGGCAAGCGATTTGGTTTTCGCCGTCACTATCAGGTAGAACCGTGGACCGATCACGTCGAGGTGTATTGGGGTGAGCAATGTCAGATCTATGTGACGCCGGTGGGGCCGGATGAATTAAGTGTGGCGGCCTTGTCGCGTGATCCGCATCGGCGTTTGGATTCTGTGTTGGCCGGGTTTCCGGAACTGAGGGCGCGGCTGGAAGCGGCTTCGATCATCAATTGCGAACGTGGCGCGGTGTCGGCGTCGCGGCGGTTGCGAAGAGTTTTTTCGGGCAACACAGTTTTGCTGGGCGATGCGTCTGGTTCCGTAGATGCCATCACGGGTGAAGGCTTGCGGTTGTGCTTTGAACAAAGCCTGGCGTTGGCGGATGCTTTGAAGGCGGGCGATTTGGCTGCGTACCAAAAAGCCCATCGAAGCATTGCTCGGCGGCCGGGCCTTATGGCGGCGCAGTTGTTGACGATGGATCGCTCCCCATGGTTGCAGCGGCGAGTGCTGCGAGCCTTGGCAGCCAAGCCGGACATCTTCAAAACACAATTGGCCATGCATGTCGGCGCGGCGTCGATGGGTGAATTTGTTACGCGTTCGCTGATGCCGCTGGTTGGTTCCCTTCTGTCTCGATAAATTATGAAAAATGTATTTGTGCTGAGTCTATTTGCAATGCCGCTGCTGGCCGCGGAGACCAGCGTAGAGTTGGACCCCGCGAAAACGATGGTGCAGTTTTCCGTGCCCAGCACGCTGCATACGGTTCACGGAAATTTCAAGTTGAAGCGCGGATCGCTTAAGTTTGATCCCGCTACCGGCAAAGCTTCGGGCGAGATTGTGGTGGATGTGGCCAGTGGGGCATCGGGCGATAGCAGCCGCGATAGCCGCATGCGAAAAGAAATCCTGGAGACGATGAAGTTCGCCGAAGCAGTTTTTATCGCCGATAGAGTGTCGGGAATGCTCGCAACCCAAGGCGAATCGCAACTGGACGTTCACGGGACGCTGCAGTTACACGGCGGCAATCATGAAACCACGTTGCATTTCAAAGCGCAAACTTCGGGGTCGGAACTAACTGCCTCCACCGAATTCATAATTCCGTTCATCATGTGGGGGATCAAAAATCCCAGCAATTT
>JANXYJ010000160.1 GCA_025350105.1 Terriglobia bacterium
GTAAAGGCGGAACATATAGCTATAGGTGGCCTGAATCCAACTCGCTACTACTGAATTATCACCTGGCCCCGTCTGCGAGAACAGCACCTCGCTGCCACCGCTCACTGAAACCCACACCTGGACTCCAGTTGGTCCCGACGACGACCAAGTTATCGTCGAACTGCAGACGGATTGGCCACTAGGGATGGTGCAGGGATTCGGGGAACCCAGAATCTGTCCTGTTTGGCCGAAAGCGCCCGGCACGATGACCAAGGCGCCGAGGAAGAGTAAGGGAAATATTGGTTTCGACATGGCTCGATACTACCCGCCACCCGAAGCTTTGTAAATGTCCAAAGGTGCTGCACCTTCGGGCAGCCCGTCCTCTATGCGTGACACTCTGGTTACGAGATCGTTGCGCAGTTCCTCGCCAATCACGTCAACCAGTTCCGTCCGATTAGTAACGTCGAAAATCAGAAATAGCTGGCTAATATAGGCTTTAACCGATCGCTCACAGACTCCAAGTTGCCGCGCGATCTCCTGGTTTCGCAGACCTTTACAGGTGAAATGAAGCACCAGAAGCTGCCGATGGCTAAGGCGGTCCAAGGCGGGACGCACTTCGCTCATATGCGTTCCAGCCTGCGTCAGGGGGTGCATTTTGAGTCAGGCCTCCAGTCCTCGAAAATACATCTCACTTATATCATGTATAAAGGAGGATCGCGCCGCCAATATCGTTTCAATTTTTATTTCATGGCGTAAAATCGGCTTGATATTTACACCGCTCCGCCTTCAGTTACCCCAGATCGAACTTCTCGTGATGCAGCAGCGGATCGCTCTTTACCAGAACCGGCCGCTTCAGAACTTCTTCCAACTCCTCCAGGAATTTGTTCTTCTGCGACTTCAGCTCCTTGGCCACTTCCGGGTGAACGCGCAATAAAACATCTTTGCCGTCCACTGTTTTCGCCATTTTGCGGGCTTCTGTAAGAATTTCGCTCACCACCGTTTGCACGCTCTTCACATAACCCGCGCCTTCGCAATGCGGGCACGGCGAACACAACGTGCGTTCCAGTGACTGCTTCACGCGCTTGCGCGTAATCGCCACCAGGCCAAAATCGTTAAACTGCAGGATCTTGTACGGCGCACGATCCACGCGCATCGCTTCTTCCAAAGCCTGCATCACTTTGGCGCGGTTCTTGCGTTCGTCCATATCGATGAAGTCAATCACGATGATGCCGCCCAGATCGCGCAGGCGAATCTGCCGGACGATTTCCTTGATCGCCTCGGTGTTGGTCTTGACGATGGTGTCTTCCAGGCGATTAGTCTTGCCAACGTACTTGCCGGTGTTGACGTCAATGGCCACCAACGCCTCGGTCTGATTGATGACGATGAAGCCGCCGGACTTCAGCCAGACTTTCGGCCGCAGGGCCTTTTCCAGCTCCGCTGTCACGCCAAATGCGTCAAAGATAGGCGCTTCACGCGTGTACAGTTTTACTTTCGGCACCAGCGCGGGCTGGAAGGTTTCCACAAAGCGCAGCACGCTTTCGTAATGCTCTTCGTTGTCGATCCAAATGGCCTTGAAGTTATCGGCCAATTGGTCGCGCAGGATGCGCTGCACGATATCCAGGTCGTGGTGCAGCATCAGCGGGGCGGAGCGCTTATCGGCGCGGGTCTTAATGTCGTTCCACAGGTTGTAGAGGAACTGCATGTCGCCCGCAATTTCCTCTTCCGTGCGTCCCTCGGCCGCGGTCCGCGTGATGAAACCACCCACTGGTCCGGGCCTTTGCGCTTGGAGAACTTTTTTCAAGCGATGACGTTCTTCATCGGAGGCGATTTTGCGCGAAACGCCCATGTGTTGCAGGGTGGGCATGTACACCACGTAGCGCCCAGGCAGAGCGATGTGCGAAGTGATCCGCGCGCCTTTTTGTCCCAGCGGCTCCTTAGCGATTTGAACGATGATTTCCTGGCCCTCTTTGAGCAGATCGGAAATCAAGGGTTGTTCGTTGTTCTGTCGCGAGCCTGGCCGCGGACCCGGCTGAGGACTGCGGGGGCCGCGATTGTCTCCCCGACCATCACGTGTATCGGGGCGATTTTCGGTGCGTTCGGGAGCGCTGTTCGCCTCCGCTGCAATGGCTTCCGCGCCAGCGGCTACGATGGCTTCCGGACTGGCAGCATCGGGCCGGGCCACTTCGTGCTCTTCGGCGCTACGGCCTTCGGGGCCGCGGGCTTCATTTGTAGGAGATTCGCTCGTGCGAGATTCGGGTGAGCGTTGATCGCCACGATCTCCACCACGGCCGCCTCGGCGGCGCCGGCGTGAAACCCGATGCGGATAACGTCCGCCCCGTTCACGAACCGACGCGCTGCCGGATTCGATGGTGCCGGTATTACTCTCTGGGTTACCGTCTGCGTTACCCCCGGCGGCGCCAGTTTCGCGTTCGACCTGGGCTTCGGCTGCCGCTTCGGCCTCGTCTTGCCTGATTTCGATCCCTTCGAAATCGCCGAGAATCATGGCCTGAATGTCGAGATCCTCGTCGTCATCTAACCTGTGAGCACCCAACCGATCAGCGCCCGGCATGTCGGACTCCGGCACGTGCGTTTCGCTTGTGCTGGCGCCGCTCCCGTGCCCGGCCAAACCAGACAAAGGCGCATCCGATTCCGCAGGGTGGCCGAGATCTGCATGATGCAGCCCCGCAAACTCGTCATTTGCAAACGGTGAGGCGGCAAAAGGCGCGGCCGCAAATATCGATGGTGTGACAAATATCGATGGGCTGACCGGTGAGGGTGCGCTATCGAGCGCCATGCTCAAAGGCATGACGTCGGAGTGCGGCGCGCTGTGCGAGGCGCTCTGGGGAGCTTCGGCAATTCCCACGGCAGGATCGCGATCCGCAGTCGCGTCATCATCACTTACCCGATGCACAGGCGCATCGGGCAGGGCATTCTCGGGCAAATAATGGACGGGCTCGTCGTATTCGTTATCGGTGGCATCACTCTCCACCACGGCGGGCGGCGCATGATGAACCGGTGCGGCGGGTGGCGGTGGCACGTTGCGATATTTTGCCAAGGACTCCCCAGGCAGCATGATCGGCGCCACGTGCCCCGGGTGCTCCAGATATTGGCTGTCGCGCTGATGATCCCGCTGGTTTTCACGCTGGTTCTGACGTAGATGGCCAGCCGGCTCGTGGGTTTGCGCCGGGCGTTCCGGTGCGGCAGAATACGCTACCGGGACCGCGTTGCCTGCCTGCGGCACCACTGGCGGACCACCAGCCTGACCTGCGGGCGATTCGCTGGCGTACTTGGAATCGGGGAATCCACGGCCGCCCTTCTTGCGCCGGCGTGACCGGCGGCCACGGCGATCCCGTTCCGTGTTCAGTTCGCCGACGGTTGCCCCGGGCGCGGAAGCGGTGCTGACTTCGCCGTCGCGCGCGCCCTCACCCTGGCCTTCGGCACCGTCGTCAATACCGTCTTCAACAGCCGCCGGCAATACATCGGCTTCATCGGTGGATAACGCTTCAAGCACGGATGCTGGGTCCAACGATGTGCCCGTTGCTGCCGCTGGCCGGACTTCTTGCGTTGCGACAACGGCTACCACTGGCGCCGCGTCCCGCCGCCGGAAGTCACGGCCGCGGTCCCGATCACCACGGTCACTTCTGTCGCCCCTGTCACCACGATCGCCCCTGTCACCTCGATCACGGCCGCCGCCCTGACGGGCGGGACGTTCACCGCTGGCAACGCTGGCAACACGCTCGGTCTTCTCGTCGCCAACCTTGTCGAAATCGTCGTGTTCTTCGAGGAAGTCCGATACGTAGAGAAACGTATCGCGTTCCAGGCCTAAATCGACAAACGCCGATTGCATTCCCGGAAGCACGCGTGTCACGCGGCCTTTATGAATGCTGCCTGCCAGCGAATACTCGTTGGAACGCTGGAAATAAACCTCAACCAGTTGATCGTCATCGATCAACGCTACTTTGGTCTCGTGCCGATTGGACGAGATGACTAATTCCTTGCTCATGCCTCTTCCCTTCTCACGGGTAATTTCCAGCCCGGTCCGGGGAATAGGGGCACATCCAGGGCAAAACGCTAAAAACGGACGCTCAGCGTACCAGTCGGCGCTCCGGCAAAGAACCCATCAACCAAACCGGGGATCAAAACCAGGGAAATGGAGGTGAACTCACACACTTCCCGGCTCTGCCCATCCGGTTGGCCAACCTCTTCGCCATCAGCCGGCAGACGGATCGGCATCATAAAAGACCCGGCAGCCGTACCGCGCCACCGCCTTCCCAGCCCATCCGAAAATCTTTTGCTACTGAACTCCGTTGCATCGTTTCAGCACCTAGTGGGCGCCGATTCCTTAATCATGCAAAATCTCTCAAAAACCGCTTACCGCACAAACCGCCGGAGCCTGACGTTCTGCACCAGCCCCAGCATCATGAAAACCGAAAACAAATTGGAGCCGCCCGAACTCATCAGCGGCAGGGGGATTCCCGTCACCGGCATGCGCCCCACCACCATGCCCACGTTAATCAACACGTGGAACAGCAGCAGTCCCGCCACCCCCATACAAAGATACATACCGGCCCGGTCGGGAGCCCGCTGCGCATTATCCGCAATTTGCATCAGCAGCAGGAAATACAGACCCAACACGAACACCACACCCACGAATCCACGTTCCTCGGCAAAGGCCGAGAAAATGAAATCGGTGTGCGGCACCGGCAAAAAACGCAACTGCGTCTGGGTGCCCTGCTTCATGCCACGGCCCCAAACTCCACCGTCTCCTACGGCAATCTTGGATTGAATCACCTGATAACCCGCTCCGCGAGGATCGCGTTCCGGGTCCAAGAAAGTGACCAACCGCGCTCTCTGATACTCCTTCAGCCCATACCAACCCGCGGGTAACACCAGGGTCAGCGCCAGCGCTCCTACCGCCAAATACTGCCAGCGGATGCCAGCCAACAAAATTCCCATTGCCAGCACTGGCAAATACGTCAGTGCCGTACCCAGATCTGGCTGGGCCATCACCAGCAGCGTCGGCAACGCCACCAGTCCGCCCAGCTTCCACAGGTCCGAAGGACGCAAACCATCACGCCCGCTACCTGCGCCTTTCATCTCGGAAAGATATCTGGCTACCAGTAATATTATCACCAATTTAACGAACTCTGAGATCTGGAAACTGGCGCCAAAAATGTGGATCCAGCGGCGCGACCCGAATACCATCCGCCCCACCAGCCGCAACAATAACAACGCGCTGACGGAAACCACATACAACAACGGCACCTGCCCCAGCAGCGTGTGATAGTCCACCTGCATCACGGCCCACATCAGGCCCAGCCCCACGCCAATCCACACAATTTGTTTCCACCAGGAATCGTGCCACTTGGTGCCGTGCGTTGCCGAGTAAATCTGCATCACCCCCACCACGCAGATCAGCAGGGTGACCAGGACCAGCGGCCAGTCCATGTCCAGATAACTGCGGTAGCGGGAAATCTTCATGGCTTCACTCCCGCCAGTACTCTAGCGGGCACTCTAGTACTTTCAGAACCAAGCAGTGCGATCGGTGGCGTGGCTGGCGCGGGCGCCGGCCCTTTTGTAGTGGTGGGCGCTAAACGCAGCTTTTTGTCGAAGTAAGATTTCACCACATCCCGCACAATGGGAGCCACCAGCGCGCCGTGCTCGCCGCCTTCAATCAGCGCCGCCACCACGATCTCCGGATTTTGCCGCGGCGCAAAACCCACGAACCAGCCATTGTCCAGCAATTCTTTTTTGCCCAGTTTTCCTGACTTGCGCAACTCATTCGATACCCGCTGTGCGCTGCCGGTTTTTCCGCTCAACTCAATGCCGTCAATGTGGGCGCTGGCTCCCGTGCCGCCTTCGTTCACCACGCCATACATTCCGTCCACCACCGCGGCGATATTTTCCGGACGCAAATTTGCCCGCCGCGGCGGACCCACATCAGCTCCCTTCACCAGATGCGGCTTGTACCAGATGCCTCCGCTAACCATCCCGCCGATGGCCGAAGCCAATTGAACCGGTGTCACCGTCACCGCGCCTTGGCCGATGGCCACGGAAATGGTTTCGCCCGGATACCATTCCTGATGCTGCACTCTGCGCTTCCACTGCATGGAGGGCATCAGCCCTTCGGCTTCATTCGGCAGATCGATACCTGTGCGTTTCCCTATGCCGAACAGAGTGGCATACTGCGCCATGCGATCCACACCCAACAGGTTGCCGACGGTATAGAAATACACGTCGCAGGATTCCACCAGCGCGCGATGCAGATCGATATGGCCATGGCCGGTTTTCAAATCGCAACTGAAATAGCGGCCATAAAAATTGGCGCCGCCCGCGCAGTTCAACGCGTAATTTTCATCGATGGTCCCGGTTTCGAGTGCCGCGACGGCCACCATCGGTTTAAACGTGGAGCCCGGCGCGAATTGCGCCTGAATGGCCCGGTTCAACATGGGATTGGCATCGCCTTCGGTTAACTGCTTCCAGTAATCCGCGCTCACGTGATTGGAGAAAATATTCAGATCATAGGCCGGCCGGCTGACCATGGCCAGCACTTCGCCTGTTCGCGGATCCAGCGCCACCACCGCTCCGCGTTGGCCCTCCAGCGCAAGCTCCGCCACCGCTTGTAAGTCCAGATCCAGAGACAAAGTCAGGTCCGTGCCCGGCATCGCTTCAATGCGGTCCAGCACCTGGCGTTCACGGCCGCTGCTATCGACAACCGTGCGCGTCTGCCCGTCTTTGCCCACCAGCCGGTCGTTGTATTGGCGCTCTAGTCCAGCCTTGCCAACAATGTCGCCCTGGGCATAAGCCGCAAAGGCTTCGCTGTTCAAATCCTGTTCGGAGACTTCGGCCACATACCCCAGAACGTGCGCGCCCATGCCGTTGCGCGGATACACCCGGCGATGGCTCTCCACCAATTCGAGCTCTGGAAAAGTTGCCGGATCGCTGTGCGATTCGACAAAGGCAATTTCCGCCGGCGTCAATTCCTGCTTCAACGCTACCGGCAAATAGCGCGGGCGGGAAGCGGAATGCTTCAGCCGGTCCAGGATCTCCTGCGGGGCCATGTGCAGACCGTCGGCGATGGCGGCCAGATGTTCTTCCTTGAAGCCCTCGCGCGAAAGCATCACACTATAGGCCGAGTGGCTATCCACCAGCGTTCGTCCGTCGCGGTCCAGCAGTTTACCGCGCGGCGCCAGAATGGGCACGGTCTTTACGCGATTGCGCTCCGCCAGCAAGCTGTTGGTTTCGCCGTCGCGCACCTGCACCATGAAATAGCTCACGACCAAGAACAGGAAAATAGCGGCGGCGATGTATTGAAAGCTGACGATGCGCGGCAAGGCGAAGCGTGCGTCGTCATTGGTAAACGGAATGCCGGTGAAAGGTCCGCCGTAACCGCCGGAATGCCACTGCGATTCCTGCCGTTGTGATTCTTGCTGATGGCGTTGGGATTCGGAAGACACGGGCCGGTCCTAATTCAATGGCAACTGCTGCAACCTTCGCGGCTGCTTAAGCTTCCATGGTAGTCTATACCCAACTCCCACCGCGCCACGGTTCTTACCGGCTGCTGGACGACCCCAGTCCCACGCGGTCCAGAAACGCGAAAAACGGCACGGCCACTAAAGCATTCAGTACGGCCTGCACCAACGTCCGCTCCCAATTCAGATCGATCATCTCACCCCGCAGACTGCGCTGCATGGCCCAGAACAAAACCTGGTGGAACAGAAAAACGCAGAACGCCAGCACCAGGCGAACCCAGTTGTTGGTGTCGTCAAACCGCTGGCTGACGGAGCCCGCCAGATAGCCGATCAGCGTTTTGGCGATGCCGAACATGCCCAACGGCAGTTCCGAGAGCGCATCCTGCGCCAGGCCGATACCCGCGCCGATAAACAGGCCCGAAACCGGCGAACGCCGCATCAACGGGAAATACAGCGTGACCAACAAAGGCAGCTCCAGATAATCCAGCAGCTTGATCAGGCGCGGCACGTAGAACTGAAACAGGATGGCCGCCAACGCTACGCCGGCAATCTGCAGCAGCCGGTATTTACCGCCGCCCCAGCGCAGAGGCGGTTCGGCGATTTCGTCGTGCGAATAACTCATGGTTTGGGCGCGGGTTTTTCCACGGCCCGGTCCACCAATGGTCCCGTGGATGGTTCCGCGGTTGGTCCCGTGGTTGGTTCCGCGGTTGGTTCCTTGGATGGTTCCGTGGCCGCAGGTGAAGCGGCCGCCGCCGGATTCACGCCGGGCTTCAGGCTGACGTTGTAATTCGGCGCTCCGTTGCCGCTTTGTCCAAACACGTGACCGAGCGATGCCCCAATCTTGCGGTACTGATCGAGCAAGCGGTCCGCATCGGTACGCACACCGCCCGTATTACTAGCCGAGCTTGTGCTGGCTGCGGCGGCGCTGGTGTGGTGGGTGCTTGGGTAAGACGTGTTGCTTAGCGCAGTAGGCTCGGACGCCTTGTCCTGGGGCGGAGCCGGCAACATCGTCACTGGCTGTGCCGATAGATTGCCGGGCCGGACCTCCGGAATATTGCCATGCACACCGTTCAACACCACCAGGACCTCTTCCAGTCCGCTGGCCAACCCGCTGGCACGCAGTTGAATCTCCTGATTCAGTTTTCCCGCGTGTACCGAAATCGCCTGGCCCGCCGGCAGGCCTTTGGGAAAAATACGATCGTCGCCGGAGGTGTAAAACCATTCGCCTGGTTCCACCTTGAATTCGTTGGCGATGCGTTCCACCGTGGGCACGCCGTCGCCCTTGCCGCGCAGCGTTCCTTCGGCTCTCCCGTGTTGCGAAATCACTCCGGCGGCAAAGGATGGATCGGTAATCAGCAGCACATACGATGCATTGGGATACACACCGGTAATCTTGCCCACGATGCCTTGCGGCGTGATCACCGCCATGCCTTTCTCAATGCCGCTGGTGGTGCCCCGGTCCAGGATCACCACATGCGTGGCAGACCCGGTGGCGTTGCCAATCACCCGCGCGGCGATCGTTTTCGACGGCGAGCTTTCCTCAAAAAGCGCCAGCGCCTTGGCCCGGTCCGCCGTGGCCAGTTGCGCGTGCAGATACTGATTTTCCAGCGTGGCGTTGTCCAGCGCTTTCTTGATGCGCTGGTTTTCCGCATGCGTGCCTACCAGCAGCAGGTAATCGCTGACCACATGCGTGGAGCGGGTTCGCACCGCTTCGAGCACCCGCGCAAACGGAGTCACCGAGGCAATGGCCCACACCCGCAGCAAACGGACTTCGCCTTCGCCCTTGATCTGGTACGCCAGCAGCAGCAATTGCACCAGCACCACGGCGAACAAAGCCGTAAGGTTTTTGTACCGGCTGAGAAAAGTATCCATCGGTCTAGCTCTAGCAGAGCAGGCTCCCGTTAAGCCCGCGGCTCTTCAAGGCGGACTCTTGGGAGTCCGCGCTTATTCAATGGCAATGCGCCGCAGCAGGCGGAACTCCGTCAACATTTTGCCCGTTCCCATCACCACGGACGTCAATGGGTTCTCCGCCACAATCACCGGCAGCCCGGTTTCATGCCGTATGCGCTTATCCAGATTCTTCAACAAGGCGCCACCGCCTGTAATCACAATACCGCGATCGCTGATATCGGCGGAAAGCTCCGGCGGGGTCCGTTCCAGCGCCACTCGAATGGCATTCATGATCGCCGCCACGCACTCCGCTAGCGCCTCGCGAATTTCGGTATCGTCAATCGTCACCGTCTTGGGTACGCCTTCGATCATGTGGCGGCCCTTGATGTCCATGGTCAGCGGTTTGTCCAAGGGAAACGCCGAACCTAGCGCCATCTTCACTTTCTCGGCCGTGGTTTCGCCAATCAGCAGACTGTGCTTGCGCTTCATATACTGCATGATGGCGTCGTCCATTTCGTTGCCCGCCACCCGCAAGCTGCGCGAATACACAATGCCGGACAGCGAAATTACAGCCACGTCCGTGGTCCCGCCGCCAATGTCCACCACCATGTTGCCAGAGGGTTCGGTGATGGGCATGCCCGCCCCGATCGCCGCCACCATGGCTTGCTCCACCAGATAAACTTCGCTGGCTTTGGCGTGATAAGCCGAATCCACCACCGCGCGTTTTTCCACTTGCGTGATTTCACTGGGGACGCCGATGATGATGCGCGGGTGTACCAGCATTTTGCGGCCATGGGCCTTGTGGATGAAGTAGTTCAGCATCCGCTCGGTCACTTTGAAATCGGCAATCACGCCGTCTTTCATGGGGCGGATGGCCACAATGTTGCCCGGCGTGCGGCCCAACATTTCCTTGGCTTCCTTGCCCACCGCTTCGACGTCGCCGTTGATCTTATTCAGCGCCACAATCGACGGCTCGTTGACAATAATGCCCTTTCCTTTGGCAAAAACCAAAGTGTTTGCCGTGCCCAGGTCTATCGCCAAATCGGATGAAAAAAGACTGAATAACGACCGCAGATTCATAAGAGGATACAACCCGAAGCACGATCGCGGCCTACAGATTGCCTACGGAAAGGCTCTAGTTGAGGTCAGAATACGATGCTTCCCCCTCGACGGTAACACACAGGGCCCCTAACGGCAACTTAAGTTCTTGTTTTCAATAAGGTAGGTGTGCTTACCCCATATCCTGGTTCCGTTACGCCTAGAACCTACGGAACCAGCGCCGTCCCGCTGGGCAGATCGCCGGGAGGTAAAGACGAGAAGCTCGGGAATGCCTCGAAGTTCAGCGAGAAACTCAGGATAGGACTGGTGGAGGTTACCTTTACCGATCCCGAAAAGCTTGCTAAGCCCAGCAATGGCCCCAGGTTCGCCGCCCCATGGGCCAGCGGCCCCAGGTTGATGGTTGTACTTCCCAACTTCACTCCCCCCGCGCTGTACACGGCAATGGTAACCACCGCCGATTGCGTCGGTGACGGATTGGCGTAGGCAACTCCCGTGGAGGTCTGCGCGAAAGTGACGAAGGCCGTGGTGGGCACCGTCTCCGCGTTGATCCCGGCCTCGCCCACGGCGGCCCCGGACTGGAAGTAGCGATACAGCAGACTGGCCTGCACCGGGCCAGTGCAACTGGCCTGGGCCCAACCGACGACGAAAGGCGGCGCCAGATTCGCCACGGTCGGGTCATGGAAGGATTGTCCGGCCTGCAGCACATCCGTGCGCGTAGTCACCGTGCCGCTGCTGAAGGGCACCGGCAAAGGGCTTCCGGTGTCGGAATAAAAATTGGTTGTGCACGTAACCGCCTGCGGAGAATAATTCACATAAGTGATCGTGGTTTGATAGCCGCCGCTGAAGGCCAAGTGCGAAAAATAGTAGTTTTGCGACCCCGCTCCGCCAGTGCCGGCCACTCCGGTAATGGCCCGCACGCGATTGTTCAGGGTGTCCCCCACGTACAACTTGCCGGAGCCATC
>JANXYJ010000166.1 GCA_025350105.1 Terriglobia bacterium
CCGTGGCGGCGCAACCGGTGAAGTTGAAGGTGAGATTCGCGGGAGCGTTGGCACCCGGCAAAATAGCACCAGCGCTTACGGGCAGAGTAGATGTGACCGAAGGCGCGCACGCCGTTCCGGCGGTTTGCGTCACTTGGGCACTGGTGATCTGGGAACCAGGGAGAGACGCGAGGCCGGTGTTCGTCAATTGCATCGTCCAGACTCTGGCGTTGTTGGGCCCCGATTTAGTGGAAAGAGTTCCGGCGATGGCTGATAGCGGGGTATTGATTGCGTAGACATGCCGCGAAACTCCGCTGAACGTATCGGAGAATCCACCCGCCGTTGACGTGATGGTACGGCTTTCAAATAGGACTTGAATCGTTTGCCCAGCCGATAAGCCTCCAACTTGAAAATTGGCGGCCACGTTCGTTGCAACCGGATTCGCTGCGAGCAGATAGGCGGTGGAACCCAGGTAGCGGCCGGTCAATCCAAGGGAAGATGGGCCCGATACGTACTGGTCGATGTTTTGACTGAACAGTGCCGTCTTCAACAGGGTAACTTCCGAAAAGACTTGTTGCGCAGCCGCCATTTTCGCTGGATCCGCACTGAACGTTGGCCAATAAAAATAAATCAGCCCCGTTGCGCCGTTGATAATCGCCCAATACGCTTTTGGAACGATCAGGTTCGGTGCCGGATCATCCTGCGCCAGCCACATGGGACGCTGGGGAGGGAACGAGCGGAACATCTCTGCGGCATGGCCGATTCCCTCGAAACCGCCGCCGTAGGGTTCCGCCATGAAAAAGTCCGTACTGGAGGCGGCATATGGAGCCACCAGGGAACGGCTGTCCCACGAACGTTGAAAATCTGAAAAAACTGGAAGAAAAGTATTGGCTTTAATGGCGCTGTATTCGTCCGCGAACGCGGCGGCATCGATCAGCGCAAGCGGCACGGCAATCTGATCGGGTTCGTCGGCCAGTAGCCATGAGATATTCGCCAGATGCGGCGCGAACTGACGGATCATCGGGCCGAACGCGCCGCTTACGCCCGTCCGCGCGGTCGTCGAGGAGTTTGGCGTGACGTTCAATCCGAGTTCGTACGCGCGGTCGGGATAATTTAGCCCCGCAGTGTTAAAGCAGGCCCCCAAAGATGCCCCTACCGCCATTACCGTATTCGCTCCAGTGGCGGCTGCTTGCGCCAACGCAAGATAAGGCACATCCCAGAACCCAAGGGCGAAGTACGGTGCACCATCCACGACCAAATTCTTGCTATTTAAGGTAACGTTGCGGGTTCCCGGATGCAAGCTGACCGCAGCGGGAGCGGTGCCATCGGCGTACGTGAGCGTAATGTCATCATAGAGAACGCGGCTGCCTGCGTTGGCGAACAAAAAGAAAAAGAAAGGGCGGCCAGAGGTGTGCCCGGTGAACTGATGCGTGTGCTGCTGCCAGTTGCCGGTACAGCTTACGGGGATGCCCTCCTCGCCGATTAGTGTGTTTTCAAGATAGGCCGATCCTACCGATCCTGGTGTGCACTTGGCCCAAAAAGACAGGGTATAGTTCTGGTTGGGTGTTGCGGGAATGTCTTCGCTCCACGCGCCGGCGCGACTACAGTCGGGACCGGTGCAAAGAAACTCCAGCGAGTATGCCCCAGTCCGGGCCTCGCTCGAAAGGCGGACCTTGTAATCGCCGGCGCCATATCCGGCATTGCTATAGGTAGTTGCTTGATAGCACATCAGGCCCGATTCGAAACCTGGATTGTTAAGAATGTTCTGAGCAATTCCGGCGTTGCTCAGCACCATGGCGAGCGTAAAATGGACTTTTTTGTAATGCAGATGAGCCTCCGGTGAAATTTGTGGCGGGCCTCTCATTCTTCTGGTGAGAACGTATTTGACCTTTCACCAACTATACTATCTTTCCGCATAGCCGTACTGGTACTCTATGCTGCTTGTACATTAGTCTTGGTTCTAATTAGTCAGACTTCCAAGCACTGCATCCCGCGAGCCGTCTTCGCCCGTTTCGCCAGCTTGCGCGATTCCATAAGTCTGTTCTGCGTGCGCGGCGCGAC
>JANXYJ010000186.1 GCA_025350105.1 Terriglobia bacterium
TCACCAGGATGGGGCCGCTGATGGTTTCAGTGGCAGGGGTTGGTTTATCGGCCATTTCTCAATACTACACACGTTTAGGCCAGCCCGCTTCCCAGAGCCAGCCTGCCTCAGGCGGCCCGCGTAAGGCCTTGGCGAAAACCACCTAAGGGCCAATGAAGAAGGCCTTAGGCGGTAAGAATGCCGCGAATCAATGTTAGGATGAGGTCGCAATAGAGAAAGCAGGTCCTGATTTTGCAGCGCCATTGTAGGGGTCGCGGTGATTGTCGTTGGGCGCTGTTAGCGCTGGTTTCTTGTGTGATGACGGCGGTCCTGCCGGGTATCTTAGCAGCGGCGCCGTTTCAACTTTATCCCAAAGCGAAAACGGGAATGAAGCCGCCGCAAATCGAAGGGACCAAGGGCGAATCCGCGAAAGCGGTGAAGGCCGATACGAGCGCGGTAACCTACTACGCCACCTTGGACGATTTTGCGCGCGTGGCCTACTTCTACCGCGCGATTGGCAAGGAACAGAAGATGGCGGACGGCGTGGGTGACGGCAGCGCGCACGCAACCTTCACTTTCGACAGCGGCGAGATCGTGGTAATTTCCCACTTCCGGCCCAGCGGCGATCCGGCGGCGGATCAAACCTTTATAGAGGTGCACGCAGGGGCCGGTGGCAAACTGCCGGTTGCGAAAACGGACGAAAAAAAAGCCCCCGCAGTGCAGCCGATTCCGAAAGTGATCGCCAAAACAGAGCCGGTGAAAGCCAGCAAACCTGCTGACAGCAAGAAACCCTGAACATCTCCCACTTGCCGGGCATGGGAAAATGAAACCTCATGGCCCGCATTGCACGCGCTCTGCTGAGCGTCACCAACAAAACTGGAATCGTTGATCTTGCCCGGGCGCTGACGTCGCTGGGCGTAGAGATTCTGTCCACTGGCGGGACCTACAAAGTTCTGCACGACGCCGGCATCGCCCCGCTACGCGAAGTGGCCGAAGTTACCCAGTTTCCGGAAATGCTGGACGGCCGCGTGAAGACCATTCACCCGCGCATTGCGGGCGGAATACTGGCCATGCGTTCGCGGCCCGAACACATGCAGGCCATTGCAGAGCATGGCATTCCGGCCATCGATCTGGTGTGCGTGAATCTGTATGAGTTTGAAAAGATCGCGGCGCGGGAAGACGCGTCTTTGGAAGAACTGATCGCGAACATCGACATTGGCGGCCCGACGATGATCCGCGCCGCCGCGAAAAACTGGCAGGACGTGGCCGTGGTGACTTCGCCTGATGACTATGCGGCACTGACCGCGGAGCTTACGGAAAATCACGGAAATGTTTCGCCGAAAACGCATTGGGAATTGGCCAAGAAAGCTTTCTCGGCCACCGCGGCCTATGACCGCGCCGTCAGTGCGCGTCTGGCGGAGATCCCACCCACTGGTGACCTTGTGCCGGCCATTTTGAATATTCGGGCTCCGCGCACTTTGCCCTTGCGCTACGGTGAGAATCCGCATCAATCTGCGGCTCTTTATGCGACGGGCCACCTTGGCGTTGCCGGCGCCGCGCAATTGCAGGGCAAGGAGCTTTCGTATAACAACCTGGTTGACCTGGACGCCGCCTGGGCCCTGATTGGCGAGTTCGAAGCGCCCGCTGCCGCGATCATCAAACACACCAACCCGTGCGGCTGCGCGGAAGGCGAAACGCTGGCAGAGGCGTATCGGCGCGCCTTTGACGCCGATCCCATTTCCGCTTTCGGCGGCGTGCTGGCTTTCAACCGCAGCGTTGACGCCGATACCGCCACTGAGATCTGCAAAACCTTCATCGAAGCGATTGCCGCGCCGGACTATACTCCCGAGGCGCTGGAAAGCTTAGCGGCGAAGAAGAACCTGCGGCTGCTGAAAGTGACACTGGCCCGCGACTCGGAGTTGGTCATCAAGTCCATTAGCGGGGGATATTTGGCGCAAACCGCAGATGCGCATCGGCTGCAGCGCGCCGATTTGCAAGTGAAGACCAAACGCGCTCCCACGCCGCAGGAATGGGCCGCGTTGGAATTCGCCTGGAAAGTGGTGAAGCACGTGAAAAGCAACGCGATTGTGTTCGCACAGGTTGGCGAAGGCCATGGACAACTGATCAGCGCCGGCGCGGGCCAGATGAGCCGCGTGGACAGCGTGCGCTTCGGTGCCATGAAAGCGGCGCTGCCGTTGGGCGGCTCCGTGGTGGCGTCCGACGCGTTCTTTCCCTTTGCAGACGGTTTGGAAGAAGCCGCCCGCCATGGCGTCACCGCCGCCATTCAACCCGGTGGCAGTGTTCGTGATGACGAAGTGATTGAAGCCGCGGACCGCTTGGGGTTGGCCATGGTATTCACCGGTGTGCGGCATTTCCGGCACTAATCGCGCGGCCCAAGTGTGTCCCAAAGGCGCGACTGTAAGGGCGCGCAGTATTGTTTATCGCCCCTTCCAGCGATTGGCCAACGCCGCCAAACTATCGTCCATGCTTGGCTTCGGCTTTTCGGTTTTCGGCTGCTGGTTGGCGTGTTGCCTGGGTTGCGGTTTCGCGGTCAATGCTTTTATGGATAAAGCAATCCGTTTCACTTTCGCGTCTGCGCTCAACACCTGTACTTTGACGATCTGGCCCACCTTCACCACTTCGCTGGGCTCTTTGATGTAGCGGTCGGACAATTCGCTGATGTGAATCAGCCCGTCTTGATGAACCCCGACGTCCACGAATGCGCCAAATTTGGTGACGTTGGTGACCACGCCTTCCAGAATCATGCCGGTTTGCAGATCACCAATTTCGCGGATGTCTTCCTGAAAACTGGGAGCGGCGAATTTTTCACGCGGATCGCGGCCGGGCTTTTTCAGCTCTTCCAGAATGTCGTTCAGCGTGTAGCTGCCGGCGCTTAATGCGGCCTTGTCTAGCTTGTCCAGCGCTTCCGGTTTTTGGATCAACTCCTGGACCGCGATGCCCAGGTGGGACGCAATTTGCTCCACCACGGCATAGGACTCCGGGTGCACCGCGGTGATGTCCAACGGATTTTCGCCGCCGCGAATGCGTAAAAATCCAGCGGCCTGTTCAAATGTTTTTGGACCAATGCCGGGTACGGCCGTCAATTGCACACGTGACCGGAAACGCCCGTGTTCATTGCGATATTCCACAATTTTCAGCGCCGTGCGTTCGTTGATTCCGGCGACGTAGCGCAGCAGCGCCCACGACGCGGTGTTCAGGTCCACCCCCACGCGATTCACGCAGCTTTCAATCACGGTTTGCAGCGCGCGCTGCAAATGATTCTGGTCTACATCATGCTGATACTGCCCCACACCGATCGACTTGGGATCAATCTTCACCAACTCGGCCAGCGGATCCTGTAATCGACGAGCGATAGAAATCGCGCCGCGCACGGTTAAGTCCAAATCTGGAAATTCCTGTCGCGCCAGATCCGACGCCGAGTAAATGGACGCGCCGGATTCATTCACCGTCACGCTGAACAACGAAAGCAAATTTTCCTGTTTCAGGAAATCGCGCACCAGCGCTTCGGTTTCGCGCGACGCCGTGCCGTTGCCAATGGCGATGGCTTTCACGTTGAATTTGCCGATTAATTCCTTTAAAATGCGCTGCGCACCCGCCATATCGTGCTTGGGCGCGTGGGGATAAATGACTTCATGCGCTAAAAATTTCCCGGTATCGTCGACGACGGCGATTTTGCAGCCGGTGCGAATTCCCGGATCCAAACCCAACACCGCCAGTTGCCCGGCGGGCGGCGACAGCAGCAGATTTTCCAGATTATCGCGAAACACTTTGATGGCTTCGGCGTCCGCGTTGGTCTTTAATTCCAGCCGAATTTCGGCGGTGATCGAGCTGTTCAATAAACGTTTCCAGGCATCCTCGGCGGCCAAGTCCAGGTGCCCAGTCCAGTCGCCAGGCTGTTTATGAATGTGCCGCTTGATGATCTCCACCGCGGGCAAAGCGTCTAATTCAATCAGGAAATACAGGACTTTTTCTGCTTCCCCACGGCGGATGGCCAGCATGCGGTGCGAGGGGATGGTCTTCACCGGCTCGCGGTAGTCGTAATACATTTTGAACTTCTGCTGCTGGTCACCTGTATCGGTTCCGCTAGCCGCGTCGCTTGCATCTACTTTTTGGCTCACGATTACGCCTTCGTCCCACATCACCTTGCGCAGCAGTCTACGGATATCGGCATGATCGCTAATCATTTCAGCGACGATGTGGCGGGCGCCTTCCAGCGCTTCCTCCACATTGTTCACAGCGGACGCGCCATCCACGTCGGTGGTTACGAAAGTCGCCGCAAATGTTTCCAGCGGAACACCCGTCTTTTGTTGTTCCCACAAATAGACAGCCAACGGTTCCAGGCCCTTCTCACGCGCAATGGTGGCCTTCGTCCGCCGCTTGGGTTTGTAGGGCAGGTACAGATCTTCCAGTTCGCTTTTATCGAGCGTGGCCGCGATGCGCGCCTTCAGTTCATCGGTCAACTTGCCTTGTTCCTGAATCGAAGCCAGGATGGTTTCGCGCCGCGCTTCCAGCTCGCGGAAATACGACAACTTCTCTTCAATGGAACGAATCTGCACCTCGTCCAGATTGCCGGTGGCCTCCTTGCGATAACGCGCAATGAAGGGCACCGTTGCGCCTTCATCCAGCATTTCAATGGTGGCCACCAGGCCCTTCATGGGCACTTGGATCAACTTCGCGATATGCAGCAGAATTTCAGGGGAAAGGGATTTGAGTTCAGGCATGCAGAGAGACTTCCATCATAGCCGGGATGGGGGAGAAGATCAGGGAGAATTCGTCCACCAAAACCAGCGTGACGACCATGATCGTGAGCGGCGCGCCGATTCACCTACACGACCAAACCACCCCCTTAGCACGCCCCTAGCTTCTTTTGTTACAATACATTAGGGAGTAACCGCGTAGGGACCTCCCAAAGAAGTTCCCGGCGATGTTCTTGCTGCAATAAGAAAAATCCGCCGGAGAATAAGGATCCTCGACCATGGCCACCAAACCAGCCTTTGCGCCGAATGCTCAGATCGAACATCCTAAGTTCGGCTTGGGAAGCGTACTTTCGTGCACAGAGGAATACGTTGTGATCAAATTTGACGAGCACGGCGAAAAGAAGTTCGTCCTTTCTATCGTGATGCCAAATTTGAAGAAGAGCGACCGCACGCCGCCCGTGGAAAAACGCCGCGCGTCGAAGAAAAAAGCGGCACCGGCCGCGCCGGCGGTAGCCGCCAGCTAAAGTCTTCATGCCTACGTGTCAGGCCTGCTTATTCTTTTGCCTTTGCAACCGTGTCCGCAGTTTGGGAATTGCGTAGTTCACTCAGCAGCTCCCGGGCCTTTTGGTTGTGATCGTCCAACGCAAGGGCGGTGCGCAGCAGTTGCTGGGCCCGATCCATTTCCCCCAGTGCGGCCACGCTATAGCCTAAGTTGGAGTAGTTCGCGGAGGTGTGTGGCATGGCTTTGAGCACGCGCTCAAAGGCACTGCTGGCGGCCTTGAAGTCGCGAACAGCAACATATTCAATGCCTAACAAGTTGTAAATATAAGGCCACGCTTTGGGGTGTTTCACCAAGGCTGTTTGTAGTTCCGCAAGGGCTTGTGTATGTTTTCCGGCCAAACCTACGCGCTGAATATCCTCCAGCTTGCGGGCCAGATTGGGTTCCAGCGGGTGGCGCAAGAAGTCTGCCGAAACCAGCGGCGGGCCCACAGGTTTGGGCTGCGGAATTGCGAATCCAGAGCTGTTATCAGTCATGCGCAAGGCTTCTGAGGGATTATAAGGATTAAACAAGCCATAGCGGACGACGGGTTGCGCGCTGAGGAGTGGGCTGAACACCCAGACAAAAAAGGCCAACAGAAAAAGACCGGTCACACGGTTTGCGATCGAGCGTTTGAGCATAAGTATCCTCCGTTCATAAAACTGCGCAGACAATCACCTCACCCAAGGGACTTATCGTTCCAAAGGGCGGGCAAAGAAATTACAGAAACCAAAAAGCGACGGGGAAGGCACCACGAAGTGGCAAGAGGGCCCTGGGCAAGCACACTACACTGGTAACCACTGCACTGGTAACCACAACGATGGACCGAGGGCGGAAACCTACGGAGTTGATCCGGCTGGACTTGAACCGGTCTTACAGTGAATGTAAGAAAAAGGAACGCTTGGCAGTTATAGAATACGGAATTCGCTGCGGTGCGTCCAATCGATATTCTTTATGTACTGGATTTGCTTGAGCCTTCCACAGAATCAGGCTACGTGATTGGCATTTCGCGGGCGTTAGGGTAGGGTGGATATTCTATGCCCATCGCGGGACGTATTTCCAGCAATTCGCCGCGTGATCGTCCACCATGCCACTGGCCTGCATGAAGGCATAACAGATGGTGGAGCCCACGAACTTAAAACCACGGCGCAGAAGTTCTTTGCTCATGCGATCCGATTCGGCAGTGGTGGGCTTGATGGTGGCAGGACTTTTCGCGGAAGGGGCGAACTGCCAGATCCATTTATCGAAGGAGCCAAATTCTTCCCGCACGGCCAGATACGCTTTCGCATTACTGACTGATGCCGCGATTTTCAGTTGGTTGCGGACGATGCCCGCATCCTGGGCCAGGCGATCCAAATCTTTCTGACTGAATCGCGCGATGCGCGGCGCATCGAAATCATAAAACGCCTTGCGGAAGTTTTCGCGCTTACGTAAGATCGTGATCCAGCTGAGGCCGGCCTGGAAGCCTTCCAGGATCAGCAGTTCGAATAACTCTTGATCGTCGTGCAGGGGCACACCCCATTCGCGGTCGTGGTAATCGATGTAAAGCGGATCGTCACCGCACCAAGTGCAGCGCGACACATTGCCCGCGTGACGCGTCACGCGGTTAGCCTTTCAACTCCGCGGCGATTTCGCTGGCCACTTGACGCGCGCGTTCCACGGCCCCTACTTCAAAGCTGATGGCGCCGACTTTGGGATGCCCGCCGCCGCCGTAGCGTTCGCAGATGGAAGCCAGGTTAAACTTCAGCGGTTGCTTCACCCAAGGATTCGAGCCCACGCTCACCTTGGTGCGAAACGTCGAGGTGGTTACCGAAACCGTATACGTGCTTTCCGGATGCAAATAGTACGGGATGAATTTGTTGTAGCCTTCAATGCCGTACTTCACCAGGTCGAAGAAAATGACGCCGCCTTCGCAGGTGGATTCCTGACGAATGATGTCCATGGACTTCAAGTGCCGCTGATACAGCGGTTGATAGACGGCCTGAATTTCCGGATCGGCCGCGATGTCGGCTAAGCTGCGGTGGCGCATCATGGAAATGATTTTCTGCACGGTTTCTGACCCATTTGCGCCTTCAATGGTCAGCGTTAGTTGCGTTGCGGGTGTGCGCAGGCCGACGGCTTCATCGGCATCTTTGTACAGCGCCCCGTCCACGATATCGGCCCAGGCCACCAGGTCCGCCAGATCGTCTGCGACGAAGCCGAATTTCTCCTGCGCCATGGTCGCGATGTATTTGGTGCAGGAGCGAAATGTCGGGTCGTACATCTTCAGCCCGCTGGTATCGCGGCGATAATGTTCGGCGTCTTCCGGAGTCAGGAACGCGCTCTGATGATGATCGAACCACCAGGTAACGCGCGGGTCAGTAGAATATTTGAAATCGACGATAGCATTCACGTCACCATCGAACTGTTCTGCCTCAAACAATTGATTGGCTTTGTGTGCCATGCCGGTGTAAGCGAATTCGGCTCCGGGGTAGAATTTGGCTTCGGCGAAGCGGCTGAAGAACGCCGCAGAGGCGGCGCCATCAAAGCAATGATCGTGATAGAGAATGCGCACCCGCATGAGTTTGATCGAAAAAGCCAAGGCCGGAAATATTCACCGGGAAAACCTGTTAGTCTCGCGCAAACAGGGGGTGGAATGCAAGCGGGAGTAATTTACACTCGCGCATGCGATTACGGCGCCACGCACTTAAAGTTCGCGGCGTCGTCAATGCTGCCCTGGCCCGAGTACCGCGCCACCTTTGGGTAGGCGCACAGCGGACGGGTGCGGACCACCTGACCGTTCACCGCGCGGTTGGCAATGATCGTCTCGGGAGCCTGTCCTTTTTCCACCCAGTTGATCATGGCCGTCATGGGATCGTGGCGGTCCGGTCCAACGCCGCCGCCGCAGTGCGCCATTCCGGGAATCATAAACAGGCGAAAGAAATCCGGCGTCTCCGGTCCGTTTTTGGCCACGGCCTGCTCATAATAACTCACGCCCATCATGGGTTGCAGGATGGTGTCGGCCCAGCCATAGGTCATTAACAGCTTGCCGTTGCGCTTGCGAAACTTGGCCAGGTCAGTGTTTTTGGCGTTCGCCTGCTTGCCCCACTCATCAAGGAGCGAGAGATCATGATCGAAGTCGAACGTTCGGTAGTCGTAGTCCGGTTTGGGCGGCTTGGGAACCAGATAGCGCATGGTGCCTTCAGCAAGGTTGAAGTCCGCGGGCTTGGCACTTTGGTTCGCAGCGCTTTGATTGGGAACGATCACGTTCAACCATCCGCTGCCTTGGCCACCTCCGAACAAACCCATGACGGCTTCACTGCCGGGCATGTAACCGGGAAACACAGATTTCCCGTTACTTACCGGTCCACGATAAATCTTGCCGATAGCCTCGGCCTGGGCCGACGTCAGGCAATCGGGGCCATCGGTTCCTGCGGCACACGCCGCAACGTCGCGTGCAGGATCGAAGCTGCACTTACGCGGATCATCGATCAAGCCATCCTTTAGACCGTCGATGGCGTCGCATTTGGCCATGACCGCTTTGCTCACCAGTTCGAGTTTGGCCGGTGACACGGGCGCTGCGCTCAACGCCTTTTGATTCCACATAGCGCCGATGGTGAAGCCGGTTTGATCCACCCATGGGGCGTTGGCGACGATTCCATCGAAGTCCCCCGGGAAGCGTTGCGCTTCAATCAAGCCCTGGCGGCCTCCGTTGGAGCAGGAATTCCAGTACGCGCGCGACACCGCTTTGCCGTAATAATCCCGGGTGATCCATTTCGCCGTGATGGCCGTCAGGTGAACGGCGCGCCAGGCGTAATCGATCGCCTTCTGCGGATTGCTCATCACAAAGCTGCCGCCCGGTTCCTTGCGCGCATCATGGCCGGTATTGGTTTGCGCGAAAGCGAAACCTAATTGCAAAGCCTGGTTGCGCTGGGCAACGCGGCCGGCATCGTCCAGCGCTTCGCCGGCGTGGCCTCCGTTGCCGATCATGTAAAAGCGGCCGTTCCACTTTTCGGGCAAGCTGACCTCAAAGGCGATCTCGGGCGCCAGAATGCCGGTGACACGGCAGTTAGAAGGCGCGGCGGTATCCGCCGGAATTGTGGCGGCCGTAATGTGCGTAATCTCTTTCGACTTGAAGCCGCTTAAGCTCTCGCAGGTTTTGTGGGGCGCCAACTCGGCCTTGGAATAATCCACTAGAGCGGACTTCAGGTCCGCGAACACCTGAGCGGGAAGAGGAACAACGGCCATGAGCGCGGTAAGCGAAAGGAGTCGGAGCGTCATGCGGAGATTCTATCGTGTTCGCGGGGCTTTATGTCAGGGGACTTGAGGCGTTCATGAATAAGCCTCCCCAAAGCGCGACCGTAGGAAGACTATTTAGCTCAATTAGCAACTTCACACTCGGGCTCGATAGTAGGGGACCCGTGGCATGGACTTCGGCTTTAGCTGATATGATGTTTAGCGTACTTTCCATTCTGAAATGAGCATGGGTGACAAGCCTGCCTGGGCCGCTTTGATTGTAGCGGTCTTGGCGCTTCCGGCAGCTTATTTAGCAGTGCCGGACTTGAAGGATCGATTAAGCCGTCTGTGGCGGACAGCGTGGGGGAAGGTGTGGTTCACTTCCTACGCATTGTTTGTTGTGTTCCTTATTGGAGTTCTTCTCTTTCCGGGCGTAGAGAGCCCTTCCAAAGATATAAAGGAACCTGGCGTGTCAACGTTAAATAGCTCGAAGGCGGAAGCCGATTCGACTGTTTTGGCGCAACCCCGACCGCACGCAGGTTCTATGTCCATCAATGAACCACTCTCCCGGGGTGAAAAGGCAAGGAAGCCACTGTCAATGGGCGACACACCGAAGGGTGAAAATACGAAGGAACCGGCCTTTTCTGTTGTTATTTCTCATTCGGCAATGCTAATACGGGATCAGCTTCTGATTGATGGCAGACAGGCGACTATCGAAGATTCATCCGCTCCCCGATTTACGCGCCTCTCCGTTACGCAAGGACGCCACACGCTCGAAGGGACGGCGAATGGGAAAAAATGCGAAGTACGGTTCAGTGTGCCGGCGGAGGAGCCGGTACCTCTGCAGTGCGAATAACGGCATACTATGAATACTCGATCCCTTCTTGTGATCCTCGTCGCGTGGGTTGCCGCTTTGGGTCAAGGGCAGCCGCTGGAACACGAGCCTGCCAAGGCACGCTCGACCGTATATATCACTAATTTCGTTTCCCACGATTCCACAACGTCTGGCGAAGTTGTTTCCCGTATTACGCAGCAGTTCGAAACCGCGTTTATAAGCTCTAAACTCTATACGGTCGTTGATCGGCAGCAGTTTTACAGGATTTTGCAAGAAGCCAACAACGAAAGATATGCAAGGATGAACGACATCCAGCCCGAAAAAAGGAACAAGCTTGCCTCCACGCGGGCGGCCGAAGGAGTGGTGTTTGGTGAAGTACTCGACGACAGCAAAAGCGGTGAGTTCATCATCAGCGCACGACTTGAAGACTTCGAGTCTGTCGTTCACTGGCAGCAGGACACTCGCATTAAGCGCGGCCTGATTAACGATGATGCAAGCCGCAATCAGGCTATCAACACACTTCTCAGCAAAATAGCCGCCACCGTGGTATCAGCGCAGGTTACTAGTAGTGTAGCGTTGAGTGAAGTGACTCGGGGTCCTGCTCTACCCGCGCCGAGGGATTGCAAGAGCGAGCTGTGGCCTTTGACAAGCGCAAAGGAAGGCGTTTCCTACCGGAATCGGGAATCATGCTGGATCGAGGCTGATAGAGCAAACGGCTCGCACGGTCATGACCTCGATGGCTCTAGTAGCAACCACAGTTTTCAATGCGCGAGCGGTTTTGTTGTCTGGTCTTTTAGTTCTTTTAATATGTACAAGCTGCAAGTGTATACCAACCGGGAGGTTCGCGGTATTAACGTCCCAGTCCGTACCGTACGACGCGAAGGAGCATTTTCGTGGATCGAGCCACGCGAAAAGGTGGACGCCGGAGAGTACGCGATCCGATTCGGGTCCGGATCCGTCTACGATTTCCATTGCGAGTGAATGCGCTTTGGCGAACTCAGGCATAAAGGCTCGCAGACAAAACGGGGACGTCAAGGGGAGCAATCACTGAGTGCTTCTCTGTCAGCGAATCCTAATGATCTGATCCGTTATCAACACTTTCCGCCTCCGAGCCGCTCCCATCGCCCCGACCCCGCTCCTACCATGGAGCGATGCTGATTTGCTCATCAAATCCCGGCGAATTCTGCGCTTGTTTTCTGTTTCGCGCTCAATCAACAAATCCATGCAATCGCGAATACGATCCGCAAAAGCATTCCCCAAACTCCCGCTCCAGAAGTAGTACACGGACCACCAACACAAATCGGCTTCTTCCGCAAAAATGCATGGGAACCGCACCATCAGATCCGCCAGTCGGGCGCGGTCACGCGGTCGCGCGTGATCGCCGCGACGTTCTGCGTTCCGCAGTTGCCCATCACCAGTTTCAGTTCGCCTTGCAGGATTTCGAGGACGCGTTCGACTCCGGCTTGGCCGAAGGCTCCCAGGCCCCACAGCATGGGGCGGCCGATACCCACGCCTTTTGCGCCGAACGCAAGCGCTTTG
>JANXYJ010000029.1 GCA_025350105.1 Terriglobia bacterium
AGTGATGCGATTACCTGTCCTGGTGCTTATAGCTGCAATTTGGGTTTGACGAAGACCATGGGCCTGGGTCCGGCCATTCGCGAGGCGGTGAAAGACGAAACTGACCCGTTGATCCGCAAGTTGCGCATCAACGCCAGCGGCTGCCCCAATTCCTGTGGCCAGCATTGGATTGGCGATATCGGATTCTACGGCAACGCGCGGAAGATCGATGGCCCCGATGGCTTGAAGCACGAAGTCCCGCACTATCAAATGATGCTGGGCGGCAATGGCATTGAATTCGGCATGCAGGTGCAAAGCTTACCGGCGAAGCTGGTTCCGGCCGCGATTCAGCGAGTGTTGGGGCATTACAAAGAGAATCGCCAGGAAGGCGAAAGTTTCCGCGAATACGTAAAACGCTTTAAGGTGGAAACGTTCAAACAATTAACGGCCGACTTATCGAAGCTGCCCATGGACGCTTGGGAGAAAAATCCCGAGATGTTCCGTGATTGGGGCGACGACGTGCAATACAGCCTGCAGTTAGGCCGCGGCGAGTGCGCGGCGTAGTATTGGGTCTAAGACATTTTGCGCGTTGTGCGGGACAACGCGTCGCGTGCGAAAATCTTAGGGCGTCGGTTTCGCTTTCGTCTTGGCCTTTTTCAGGGATTTCGACTTGCCAGCACGGTTGAGGGCAACCGCTTGGCGAATGAGGGCCTGGAAAGTGGACTGGTCCACTGGTTCGCCTTCGTGGATGTCGATGGCGCGGCGGGTGTTTCCGTCGAGACTCGCGTTGAAGAGACGGGCCGGGTCCTTTAAAGACGCGCCCTTGGCGAAGGTGAGCTTCACGACCCTCTGGTAGGTTTCGCCAGTGCAGATGATGCCATCATGGGACCAAACCGGGGTGCCTCTCCATTTCCACTCCTCGACGACCTCGGGCGCTGCTTCGCGGATGAGTTTGCTGGCCTGGGTCCGCCTCAGACGTTTTCATGTTTTCAGCTTAGCTTTCCAGTGTTGGTGGTAGCAATGGAGGGCGAGTCGGCGCGTGCCGCCTTTTCGGTCTTCGCCGACAAACGGAGGGCGGGCAAGCCCGGGTGAGCTGAAAGCCGGGGCGAGCTGACAAATGGGAGGGCGGGCAAGCCCGCCTCCCACGGAGTGTTCTAGCTGCGTTTGGAACTGCGAGCGGTTTGGATTTTGGCTGCCTCTGCGCTGGCGCTATTCGCCGCGGCCATGGCGGGCATGGTGACGGAAGTATCCACCAGGCGGACCATCTCTTGAACCGGCAGACCTTCGGCCTCTTTGGCGAAGAGCAGGCACTTGTTTTCGCCGTCGAAGTCGACGCGGATCCAGTCACCGCCACGGACCTGTTCGGTGGCGATCAGGTTGGACATGGGCTGGACGAGAAGGCGTTCAATCGCACGCTTAAGATGACGGGCGCCGTATTTGATGTCGGTGCCTTTTTCGAGCAGGAAATCCTTGCTTTGGTCGCTGAGCGTGAAGACGAAAGCGCGATCGCTGGAGCTGTTGAAGATGCGCTGCTGCACCATGTTCAGTTCGATGTCCAGAATCTTGCGCAACTGGTCGGAGCCGAGGGGTTGAAAGGTGACGATTTTGTCCAACCGGTTAACGAATTCCGGGGTGAACTTGCGGCGGGCGGCTTCGGCCCCGCTGCGAGCCAGTTTTTCGTGCATGCCCGCTTCGACCACGCCGGAGTTCATGCGATCACGAGCCGCGCCGGCGCCGAAGCCGAGCTTTGGGCTCATCAAATTGCTCATCTCCGAGGCGCCCAGGTTACTAGTCATGAAGATCAGCGCGCGGGAGAAGTCGACTTTACGGTTGTCGCCCAAGGTGAGGGTGGCTTTGTCCAGAATGCCGAGCAGCAGATTCCACAGGGCATCGGAAGCTTTTTCGATTTCATCGAACAGCACGAAGCTGAGCTTCATGGTTTCGGTGTGGTGTTGGTTCAGCACTTCCTGCGAGAGCAGGGGATGGGTTTCGCGATGGCCCAAATAGCCCGGAGGCGAGCCGATTAATTTGGCGATTTCGTGGCTGTGCTGAAATTCCGCGCAATCGATTTTGATCACCGAGCGCGGATTACGCAGGAGCGCTTCGGCAGTGGCCTCCACAATGCGGGTTTTGCCCGAGCCAGTGGGGCCGAGGAACAGGAAATTGCCGATGGGGCGGCCGGGAGCGTTCATGCCGGTAAGATGCATCTGATAGATGTTGACGATCTGTTCAATCGCCTCATCCTGACCGACGATCATCCGGCGCAGCCCGTTTTCAAGCGACGCCGCTTCGCGACCGGTTTTGGCCGGATCGAGAGGAATATTTAGACGGACCATGGAACTTGTCATAGAACCACCAGCAGAACTGCCAACCTTTCTCGTACTTCTTAACGGGCGCATGGTCCCGCCTCTCCAAAGATCTTCCGGTAACCCGATTGCCATTTGCTTAGATGCTCCCCGTTTCGGCCGGATTCTTACCGGCCCTGGTCACTACGCGTGTTATTGAATGCTTGCTAAAAATTAATGAAACACCCGGCGCCGAACTGGCGGGAAGTCACCTACTTGAAAGTGCGCGGCCCGCGAAATTGTTCTCCCAGACTTCCCTGCATTGCCCGCCTGTTGCTTCCTGCCGGATGGCGCACTGTTTGTTACATGTTTCATATCGGCAAGAGGGAAGGCGCGCATGCAATGTTTGTGCTTGGCCGCTTCAGGAAATTCCGCCGCTTCGGGAATTTCCGCCAAGCATGTGTGCTTACGAAAAACGTTGCCGGGAAACCGCAAACCGTGACGCTTCCCCCCAAGTTGGCAGAACATCTTTTGGGATAACGGCTGCATGATGCATTACATCGGCAAGTTTCCCCTCGACTTTACGTGCCGGTTTATCCCGGAGTGGGAATCGGCGTTCCAAACTTGTCTCCACACAGGGCAAGTGGTCCGATTTAGAACGTTGGCGTTTTTGGTTCAGGGCGTGCTTTCTGGGGAAGCGAAGCGGCCCCTGGCGATGTATCTTTGATCCTCTTCAAATTGATCCTCTTCTTGATCCTCTTCAAACGAATGGGCGGCGCTGTTCTCAGGCAGGCGGTTGCGAGCCGTGCGGGACTTCGTGGCTGGGAGTCCGTACAATGGTGAAGTAGGACCTGGCGAGTTAAGATCACGCGATGCAAGACGGCACGAGCTAAGAACTGGATTCCATTGGCTGACTCAAGTATTTTCTGGTTGCGGGTGGCGGCGCTTTTGTACGCCTTGGCGATGCTGCAATCGATGTACGTCATCTTAAGGGGTTCCAACTCGTTGTACGGGCTGGCGCAAGCGGTGTTTAGAGTGGGGGTGGTGATCCACGGTGTGGCGATTGTGGAGTTGGTCATGGCTGAGGGCCGGCTGCCTGTGGAAAACTTTTACGGCACCATCAGCGTTTGCGGGTTTCTGGTGGCGTTGGTGTTCCTGTTTGTGGATTGGCGTTACCGGTTCAGTAGCACCTCAGTGGCACTGTTTCCACTCGTCTTCCTGATGACGCTGGTGGCGGGGATGCAGAAACCGGTGGCGGCGTGGGGTGATGTGAGGCTGCGCGACGCGTGGCTGATCGTTCACATCATTCTGGTGCTGGCGGGATACGCCGCCTTGCTGCTGACGGCAGTGTCCTCCGTGTTTTATCTGGTGCAGGAGAGCCGGCTCAAGGCCAAGCGCAGTCCTTTGATGTTGGATAAACTTCCGGCGTTGGGTACGCTGGACCATCTGATTCTCAGCTCCATGGGTTTTGGCTTTGTGTTTATCACGCTGGGCGTGATGTTCGGCGTCTTATGGGCTTTTATAGAATTAGGCACGAAGTGGGTTGGCAATGCCAGTATTACGCTGGCGTTTGTCACTTGGGGCCTGTGTCTGCTGATGATTTTTCTGCGGACCTCCGCCGGTTGGCGCGGGCGTAAAGCGGCAGTGATGGCGTTGGTGGTGTTGGGCAGTGGCGCGCTTACCTGGGTGGCGCATTCGGGCTTAAGGGTGGCGCTGATTCCATGAAGCTGCTGGTAGCGGGATTGAGTCATCATACGGCTCCGGTGGAGGTGCGGGAACGGTTGGCGTTTGAGGAGAAGACGCTGCCGTTGGCGCTCGATTCGCTGTGCAAGCGGCCGGGTTTTCATGAAGCGCTGATCCTTTCGACGTGCAACCGGGTGGAAGTGGCGGTGACGGCGGACGATGTGGATGATGAGGGCGGTGGTGATGGAAGTGTCCAGAGGTCGGTGGACCGGTTTCTGGCGGAAGCCCGGAATGTGGAGCCGCAGTGGGTTTCGCCGTATCTGTATCATCACAACGGTCCGGCTGCGATCCGGCATTTGTTCCGGGTGGCGTCGAGTTTGGATTCGATGGTGGTGGGCGAGCCTCAGATCCTGGGCCAGCTGAAAAATGCTTATGCCCTGGCCAAGCAGCATGGGGCGGTGAACGGCTTTTTGGATCTGGTGATGACGCGGGCGTTCAACGTGGCCAAGCGGATTCGAACCGAGACGGAAATTGGAGAGAGCGCGGTCTCGGTGAGCTACGCGGCGGTCGAACTGGCCCGCGATATTTTCGGGTCCCTGCAAACGTGCAAGGTTCTGTTGGTGGGCGCCGGGAAGATGGCGGAATCCGCGGCGCGGCATTTGCGAAGGGCGGGGGTGCGGGAAATCGTCGTCACGAATCGCACGCGGGAGCGGGCGGACTCGATCGCCGAAGAGTTTCACGGGCGGGTGGTGGCGTACGACGAATTCATGCATGCGATGCCGGGGGCGGACATTGTCATCACGTCGAGCGGGGCGCCGCACTATATTCTTACGCGCGATCAGATGCGGTTGGTGATGAACCGGCGGCGCAACCGGCCGATGTTTTTGATTGACATCGCGGTGCCGCGCAACATTGAGCCGACGGTGAATACGCTGGACGGCGTGTTTCTGTACGACATTGATGATCTGGACAAAGTGGTGAAGTCCAATTTGAAGGGGCGGATGAACGTGGCTGAGGAAGCCGAAGCCATCATCAGTGAAGAAGTGCAACGGATGATGCTGCGGCTGAAGACCCGCGAGGTGGCCCCGACGATTGTCAGTTTGAATCAACAATTCGAACAGGTGCGCAGCGAGGTGATTGAGCGGCACAAGGGGAAATTGAGCAGCTGGACGCCCGAGCAACTGGACGAATTGGACGCGATCACGCGCGGCATGCTGAATAAGATTGCGCACGGGCCCATTACGGAGCTGCGGCGCAAGGCGGATTCCGCGGAAGGTTCGCATATGATCGACACGGTCCGGAGGCTGTTCCGGTTAGGTGAGGAATGAGCGTGATCGTGGTTGGTTCGCGTGGTTCGCAGTTGGCGTTGTGGCAGGCGCGGCATATTTCGGCAAGGCTGCAGGCGCTGGGTGCGGAGACGCGGCTGGAAATCATCAAGACCACCGGCGATAAGATTACCGACGTCCCGCTGGCACAGGTGGGCGGCAAGGGATTATTCACCAAGGAAATTGAAGAGGCGCTGCTAGCGGGCACGATTGATCTGGCGGTGCATAGCTTGAAAGATATGCCCACCTCGTTGCCGGCCGGGCTTACGTTGGCGGCGATTCCCGAACGCGAAGATCCGCGGGATGCGTTGATTGGCAAGCGGCTGGCGGATTTGCAAGCTGGCGATAAGGTTGGTACCAGTTCGCTACGCAGAGCCGCGCAACTGCAGTCGTTGGGTAAGAATTTAGTAATTGAAAACTTGCGCGGCAACGTAGACACGCGTCTGCGCAAATTGGACGAAGGCCAGTATGCCAGCATCGTGCTGGCGGCGGCGGGCTTGCGGCGTTTGGGATGGGTGGAGCGAATTACCGAGTTGCTGGATGTGGAAGTGATGTGTCCGGCCGTGGGGCAAGGGGCTTTGGCGATTGAGACTCGCAATGATGGCGGAGCGGCGCAAAGGATCGCCCGGCACTTGAATCATTTGCCGACTGAGCTAGCCGTAAAGGCGGAACGCGCGTTGCTAGCTGAGTTGGAAGGTGGATGTCAGGTGCCAATAGGTGCGCATGCCACAGTGGAAGGAAGGACGATTTTCTTGCGCGCTTTAGTTTCGTCGGTGGATGGTGCGCGCGTCATCAAAGACCAAAATACTGGCGACGATCCGATTGCCTTGGGGCAAAGGCTAGGCGCGAAATTATTGGCGGCGGGGGCGCGGGAAATTCTGCGGACAGGACAGTGAAAGTTTACTTGGTAGGCGCCGGGCCTGGTGATCCGGATTTGATCACCGTGAAAGGCCGCAAGGTGCTGCAGCGTGCCGACGCCGTGCTTTACGATCATCTGGCGAATGAGCGTTTGCTGGACTTGGCGCCATCGCATGCCGAACGCGTTTACGTTGGCAAAAAGCGCTCGGCGCATGAGTTCACGCAGGACGAGATCACACACATGCTGATTGAGCGCGTTCAGCGTGGGCTGAACGTAGTGCGCTTGAAGGGCGGCGATCCGTTTATTTTCGGGCGGGGCGGGGAAGAGATTGAAGCGCTGGCCGCCGCCGGCGTGGCGTTTGAAATTATTCCCGGGGTGACCACGCCGCTGGGCGTGGCGGCATACACCGGCGTTCCGCTGACCCATCGTGAACATACTTCTGCGGTTACGTTCGTCACGGGGCATAACGTGGAAGTCATCGATTGGAATCGTGTGGGCGCGGCGGAGACTATCGTCCTTTTTATGGGACTGGTAAACATCGACGCCATTGCGAAAGAATTAATTCGCCATGGACGCTCTCCCGCAACGCCCGCTATGGCCGTCCGCTGGGCTACGCGGCCGGATCAACAAACCATCGTAGGGACGTTGGGCGATTTGGCGCTCAGGATTCACGAAAGTGGACTGAAGCCGCCGGTAACCATTGTGATAGGCGAAGTGGTCGCTCTGCGGGACCGCTTCAATTGGTTTGAGCGGCTGCCTTTGTTTGGCAAGAAAATTGTGATCACGCGGGACCGCCGGCAGACGGCACAGTTGGCGGAGCCCTTGGAAGCATTGGGTGCGGAGACGCTGTTTGCGCCGGTGATCGAGATCGCAGCGCCGATGGATGCGGCCCCGCTGAAAAGGGCTATCGATCATTTGGCAACGTATGATTGGCTGATTTTTACGAGCGTCAATGGCGTGCAGCGTTTTGTGGAAGCGCTAGATCAATCTAGGCGGGATCTGCGGGATTTGCGCGCAAAGATCTGCGCGATTGGACCGGCCACGCGAAAGGCCGTCGAAGCGCTGCATCTGCACGTGGATGTGATGCCGGCGGAGTACGTGGCGGAAAGCCTGCTGGAGTCGCTTAGTGGCTTCGATATGAAGGGCAAACGAGTTTTGCTGCCGAGAGCCGCGGTGGCTCGCGATCTGGTGCCGGGGGTGCTGGCCCAACGCGGCGCGACGATGGATGTGGTGGAGGCGTATCGGACAGTGGTTCCCGCGGGGGCAAAGGAAAGAGTTGCCGCCATGCTTGCGCGCAAGCCCGATTGGATCGCGTTCACCAGTTCGTCGACGGCAAAGAATTTTGTGGACGTGGCGGGCGTAGCGGCATTAGCCGGGATAAAGATTGCGTCGATTGGGCCGGTGACGTCGGCAACGGCGTGGGAATGCGGACTGGCAGTCACGGTGGAAGCAAAGCCGCATACCATCTCGGGATTGGTGGAAGCGATTACGGCAGCCGGTTAGACTATGCAAACATTTTCAGCCAAGCTGGAGCGCGTTGCGCGGAATTTGAAAATCGTTGAGGCGGGCGGCTATAGTGCGCGAGTGGAGTCAGCCGTTGCTCTGTTGACCGAACTCTTCACAAGACGAGGGAAGCTGCTGGTGTTCGGCAACGGTGGGTCCGCTGCTGACGCGCAACATATATCTGGCGAATTCGTAGGGCGGTTTCTGCTGAACCGCGCGCCGCTTTCGGCGATGGCGCTGACCTCTGATTCTTCGGTGCTGACGGCATGGAGCAACGATTTTGAGTTTGAGACGATTTTTTCGCGTCAGGTGGAAGCGCATGGCCGAACGGGTGATGTGGCGTGGGGCATATCGACCAGCGGCAATTCCAAGAACGTGGTGCGGGGATTACAGACTGCAAAATCATTGGGCATGAAGACGATCGGGATGACCGGCGAGGGTGGCGGCGCGATGGCGGCGCATTGCGATGTACTGATGGCGGTGCCGATCAAACCGACGCCGGATGTTCAGGAAGTCCATCTGATGACGTATCACTATATTTGCGAACAGGTGGAACGGGCATTGTTCCCGCCATCGCATTTGTAAGAGCTAGGCGATCTTCAATAACACCGCGGTGATGTTATCTGGACCGCCGCTGGAGCGGGCCGACTGGATCAACTTTTCGCACTTGCCTTGCAGAGAAGTGTCGGAAGCCAGCGTCTGTTCGATTTCTTCCTCGGAAGCAACTCCATGCAAGCCGTCACTGCAAAGCAAAATCTGCATGCCTTTTTTTGACGGAATGCGGTAATTGTGCACGAGAAGGGCATCGGCCACGCCAATCGCCATGGTCAACACGTGGCGCATGGGGTGATTTTTCAGCGTGGTTTCGTCCAATCCCAAACGCCGGCCCACTTCATTCACCCAGGTTTGATCTTCGGTGACGGAGGTAAGCTTACCGTCGTAAATGTACAGGCGGCTATCGCCAACGCTAGCGACCAGAAGGTCGCCATTGGATTCCACAGCGGCAACCAGGGTGGTGCCCATGCCTTCCAGCTGAGGATCGGATTTGGATTCCTGCATCACGCGGCGGTTGGCTTCGGCGAAGGCATTCTGCAGGGTGGCTGCATCCAAAGGCCGCGGCGCGTTGGCCAGGATTTCCGAAACCGTTTCCGCGGCCAGCTTCGATGCATGTTCGCCCGCTTGCGCGCCGCCCATTCCATCGGCCACCAGGTATAAACCAAGCGACGGGGTCACCAAGAAATAATCCTCATTGTTGCCGCGCACGCATCCGGGATCTGACGCACCGAAGGATTCGATCATTCGCCTTCGATTATACCCATCGGTGAGCATGATTGCGATCAGGCTGTGGGTGGTCCCGATCGCGGGCGAAATCCGGTGATGGGATTTGACGAATTCGCGATAAATGAAAGACTGGATTTTGCCGATTAAAACCAGACTATTTCGCCGGTGCTATGAATGAGCCAGTGTTGGGGGTACCCACCAGGGATTTCAACTGCAGGTAGGCGCGCTCCTCATAGTTGGTCTTCAGTCGTTCCAGCGATTCCAGTTGGGCGTCACCCTGACGTGGACCCTGGCGCTTAATACACAAACCCAGCAGTAGGGTGGCTAGCTGATCATCGGGCTGGCGTTCCAGGACCGAGCGAAAGGCGATGGCCGCGGAAGGGAAATCGCCCTTCTGCCACTGCGCGTAGCCCAGGTTGAAATAATACGTAGTGTCGTTGGGGTCACCCTGACTGGCCCGCGCGAAAGACTCCACCGCGTCGGGCAGGCGGCGGCGGTTTTGGGCGGCACCCAAATTATTCAGCACCTCGCTTAACGGGACGGCGGCGGAGAGCGCCTGAAAAGCTTTTTGAGCGCCGCCGTAGTCGCCCGCCTGATAAAAAGACAAACCGAGCAGGAAAGCCGCGTCGTGCGCGTGCGCGTCATCGGGGGCAATTTTCTGAAGCCATTGCGCGGCCTGGCGATATTCTTTGCGGTCGTAATGAATGCGGCCCAACTCGAAGGCGGGGTGGCCGAACTTGGGTTCGATGCGGGTGGCCTGCAACAGGAAGCGCTCACGTTGTTCCGGTTCGCGGGCAATCAGGCCACGAATATAGCTTTCTTGGGCATCCAAACGAATATTAGGGCGCAGCGTGCGGAAATCGGATTCGGCGGGAGCGAGTTTCGGCGCGACGTTCATAATCACGCGCCAGGCCAGATGCGCTTCAAGCGTGGGCAGATCCTCCAGGTTGCCGCTTTCTGCAAATTCGGAGCTATGGGCCAGCTTGCCGCGATCGATTACGCGGGCGGCGATTTTCAACGCGCCGCGGCGGGTGCCGGCGGGCGCGGCGGCGTCCGGAATGAACTGAAACGTACCGTAAACCATCTGCTCTACTTCTAGCGCTTCGCCGAGTTTGAGAACAGAGGCTTGGGTGAGAACGCTGATGGGCCGCAGATTCAGTTGGCGGAAAGCATCGTCGACATCGGTACGCCCAATGGTGAGCCCACCGCGGCCACCGATGGCATCGCGGACGGTTTCGGCAATGCTCTCGCCGATCCAATCAAAGGGCGTGGCCGCTGCGGTAGTTGTGATGTTGGCGAACGGCAGTACGGCGGAGGTCTGCGCGTGCAGGCGGACGCCGGCCAGGGCTAGAAAAATGGTTACTCGCCAAAACTTCATGTGCTACTAGTTTACTTGGGCTAGGCTAGTGCTAATGGATCGCAGAGATGAGTGGCGCAAAGTTCTAGATGCGGAACGGGCGCGATGGTCCGCGCTTTCGGCGGCCCAACTGATTGAACAACTGCGCGAGGGCCAAGCTTATGAGGCCGAGTTCGAGTCCAAAACCTTCCAGGTTGAAATAGAGCTGCTCGAAAATACTGATGAATACGTGTACGTTTCGCTGGCCGTGGATGACGGGAGCTTGCCCTGGTCCATTTCACCCGCGTCAACAAGTTTCATTTGCCGAAAGACGACTGCTTAGTAATCCACTCCTCCACTAACGCAACCCCTTCGTCAATTGCCCCTGCCGAATCCCCAAAACCAGGTAGCCAGTGAAATTCCGGATCGCGCCGGAACCACGTCCGTTGCCGTTTGGCGTATTGGCACGTCTCAATGAAAGTCGATTCGATCGCTTGCTCAAGCGTGATCACTCCCCGCACCTGTTGCAGCGCCTGCTTGTAGCCCAACGATTCAAATGGTTTTTCGTTCCCAGTCGAGCCGGAGCTAAGCAGCGAACGAACCTCATCTACCAGCCCGCCGCTAAACATGCGTTTGGTGCGGGCTTCCAGCCGAATGCGCAATTGGCCACGGTCCGGGTCCAGGCCAATCTTCAGCGTTCGAAAGTCTTTGAGCGGAGGACTGATCTGCGCCTCCGCGCGCGGCTGTCCAGTGAGAATGCGAACTTCCAAAGTGCGCAACAATTTTTGGATATCCCTGCCGTGAATCTGCGCGGCTGACTTGGCATCCAGCCGCTTGAGCAATCCGAACAGCGCGCCCGGACGTTGCTGTTCGCGCCGCATAAGACGCGCCCGCAGTTGGTCGTCTTTGGTTGGCAGCGACGGCAGACCCTCTAACAACGCCTTTAAGTAGAAGCCGGTCCCGCCGGCGACAATCGGCAAATGCCCGCGTTGGGCAATTTCCTGGATCACTGGGCGGGCCAGTTGGGCAAATTCGCCTGCCGAGAAACCTTCTTGTATCGAGAGCACGTCAAACAAATGGTGGGGAACGATCTGGCGTTCCTGTAGCGAGGGCTTGGCGGTGCCGATATCCAACTGGCGGTAGAGTTGCAGCGAGTCGCAGTTCACGATTTCGCCGGCGAATTGCTGGGCCAAGGCAATTGCCAGCGCGGACTTGCCCGAGCCGGTGGGGCCCGCGACGACCAGAAGCGGCGAAGGATTTGTGTCGAGGGGAATGTACCTATTATGGCCTCGTTTTAAAGACCAAACGCAGGGTCCTGGCTGGTGATGTATATAATGAAGTTGGGCTGCTGGCTGGTGGTCTGGACCCCGGTCGGGGAAGGTGGGAAAACGGTCAATGTCGAAGGCTTTTGCAGTTGCCCTTGCGGGCTTGGTTTGTGTTTCGAGCGCGGCGTGTTTTGCTCAATCGGCGGGGCAATCGAGTAAAGCGGCTCCTAAGGCTGATCGCGCGTCTGCCTACTATCACTACGCCCTGGCGCATATGTACGCGGATCAAGCGGGCATCTATGGCAATCGTGGCGATTACGTGAATAAAGCCATTGAGAACTATAAAGAAGCCATCAAGGCCGATCCCAGTTCTGCCGCACTAAGCGAAGAGCTTTCCGATCTTTACGTACAAACCGGCCGGCTGCGGGAAGCCATCTCTGACGCCGAAGAAACGCTGAAACAGAATCCCAATGATTTGGGGGCTCACCGTTTGCTGGCCCGTGTGTTTACCCGGCAGATTGGCGACGGGCGGTCCGGCAAGGTGGACGAGAACAGCTTGCGCCGGGCCGTGGATCAATACGAGACCATTGCCAGGCTTGCGCCGATGGACACTGAATCGCTGTTGATGTTGGCGCGTCTACAGAAGGCTTCCAATAACTCGATTGAAGCGGAAAAGGCGTATCAGAAGATTTTGGCGATCGACGCTACCAACGAGGATGCTTTGACTGGTTTAGCGTTGGTCTATAGTGACCTGGGCGAAACCAAGAAAGCCGCGGATCTGCTAAAGACCCTGGCCGACAAGAACCCGGGTTTGCGCAGTTTGCAGGCTCTTGCTGCAGCGTACGAGCAGATGCGCGATTTTAAGGGCGCGGCCGGAGCGCTGCGGAAGGCGCTTTCGCTGAATCCGCCGAACGAAAAAGAATTGTCCGCGAACTTGGCGCAGGACCTTTTGCTGGCGCAAGACTATGCCGGCGCATTGGCGGTGTACCAGGAAATCGCCACAGCCGATCCCACCGACGCCCAGACGTTCTTGCGGATATCGCAAATTTACCGCCAGCAGAAAGACATGGTGAAGGCCCGCGAGATGGGCAACAAGGCCAAGGAACTGGATCCCAACTCCATCGAGATTCGCTATAACGAAGTGAACATCCTGCAGGCCGAAGACAAGACCAGTGAGGCCACCGCGGCGCTGAAGGACATCATCAATAGCACCAGCAAGCGAAATTACAGCAGCGCGGAGCGCGAAAGCCGGGTTCGTTTACTGGAGCAACTGGCGGCGCTGTATCGCTCCGTGGAACAAATTGAGCCAGCCGTGGCTGCCTATAAACAGGTGGCGGAACTGGACAGCATGCTGGCCCCCCGTATTTCGGCGGAGATTGTGGACACTTACCGCACTGGCAAAGAGTTTACGAAGGCTCAGCAAGAGGCCGATGCAGCGTTTAAGAAGTGGCCGGAAGATCGCACGGTCCGTGTAGTGCGCGCGTCTCTGATCGCCGAAATGGGCCGTACCGATGAAGCCGCGGCGGACCTGAAAAAGATGATGGCCGGCAAGGAAGACCGCGACGGTTACATCGCACTTGCCAACGTATACGAAAAGGGCAAACGCTTTAAAGACATGGCCGCTGCCTTGGACGAGGCCGAGAAGCTTTCCGATTCAGCGGATGAAAAAGAAGGCGTCTGGTTTATGCGCGGCGCCATGTATGAACGCCAGAAAAAAATTGACCTGGCAGAGAAGGAATTCCGCAAGATTCTGCAGCAAAATCCCGAAAACTCCGGCGCGATGAATTATATGGGCTACATGCTGGCGGATGCCAATGTGCGTTTGAACGAGTCGCTGGATCTGATCAACAAGGCCCTGGATCGCGAACCAGGCAACGGAGCTTACCTAGACAGTCTGGGTTGGGTGCAGTACCGTTTGGGCCGCTTGGATGACGCGGAGCGGAACTTGGCCAAGGCTCTGGAAAAAACGCCGCGCGACCCCACCGTGCATGACCACATGGCGGAAGTGCTGATAAAGCAATCGAAAGTGAAGGAAGCGGTGGCGCAATGGGAAAGGTCTCTACGAGAGTGGGACACGAGTTCGCCGGCCGATTTGCGGCCTGACGAAATCGCCCAGGTGAAGGCGAAACTGGAAGCGGCCAAGCTGCGGTTGGCCCGCAGCGGGGCCAATTAAGAGCTGCGGGCGCGATTATGTCGCAGTCGGCAATTAGGTCTCACAACGGGTCCCTGCTAGAATGTTTTAGAGATGAATTTGCTTTTGAGGAACGTCATGTCATTTTCTGGTTTACGCACCGCCGCCCGGTCCAGTTTCCTGGCAAGCCTGGTTCTTGGCGTTACCGTTTTGGTGCCACAGGTGGCCAGTGCGCAGCTTAAAGTGGGTGTGATCAACTATCAACGCGCTCTGCTGGAAACGGCGGAGATGAAAAAGGCCTCGGCCGATCTCCAGTCGCGTTATAAGCCCCGCCAGGATCAATTGGAAAAGCTGCAAAAAGATCTGGGCGATATTCAGGGCAAGCTGGGCAACCCGCAAACGCCGCCCGCGCAGGCCGCCGATTTGCAAGCCGAAGGCACGCGCAAGCAGAGGGAAGCCACGCGCATCAGTGAAGATCTGCAGGCCGACGTGGAGCGTGACCGCAATGATATTCTGCAAAAAGGCGCCGTGCGGATGACCGAAGTAGTGAAGAAAATGGCGGAGGAGAAGGGTTTCGACGTGATCATGGACGTCACCAACGCAGTCTTCTTTAAGCCGGCGCTGGAAGTAACGCAAGAAGCCGTGGCGGCCTACGACAAAGCATATCCTTCTAAGTAGATCTTCCTAAGTAGATCTTCGAGCTATTAGCGCTCTCCTCGAGCGGATCGCTTGACAGTGAAATCGCTGCCAGAGATCGCGCTCAGCAGCGCTGCCGCGATAAAATCAAATCATGGCCGGATACCTGGATGAATACGGCGTCAAGGACGCAAAGCGCGCCAACCTCACCAAGTGGATTGTAATTGGCGTTCTGGCCGCGCTGATTTTAGGAATCAGCGGCTATTTTTTCTTCCAGAATTTCAGCGAAGAGCGCGCGGTCAGCCATTTTGTGGACGCACTGAACGCCAAAGACTACCCCGCCGCTTATAAATTTTGGGAAACGGCGGAAGCGCAAAAGTTCTACCCGTTTGCCAAGTTCAACGAAGACTGGGGCCCGCAGGGAACCTACAAAAACCCTGGCGCGCTGAAGGTGGTGAACGTGGACGCCTGTGAGGCGGGCGTTGTGTTCACAGTCACCTACCCTGCCATCGATAATTTCGGTCTGTGGGTGGAGCGTGAAACCGGTAAACTCAGTTTCGCTCCATGGCCGCGCTGCCCAGGCCGGCATTTGCAAATCATGGAGTTTTTGAAAAATACATTTGGTGGCGGCAAGAAGTAGTTCCCTACACCTGGATCCCCAAAAACAAAAGGCGCGGAGTCCGTTCGGGACCACCGCGCCGAATTGCCAAAGACGAATTTACTGCAGTTCCGCGATGGCTCCATCCAATCCGCGCGACATCTGCAGCGGGCCCCAATGGAATTCGCTCATCATCACCTTACCGATGGCGTCGCGGATTTCCGCCGGGCTTTTCTTTTGCCCGTTCAACTCGACGTTCAATCCGTGAATGCGATTACGCACCTCGACGGTGGACTGCCGGAATTTCACCATGTCCGCTTTCTTGGACACGGGACCGTGGCCGGGGATAACCGTATCGAAGTTCAGCTTCAGAACCGAATCGAGCGTCGTGGTCCATTCCTTCGCGCTGCCGCCGCCCGCGTAATCGATCAACTGCGGGACGTCCGCACCCTGGGTGTACATGTCGCCAGAGGCAAGAACGCGCTCCGCGCCAATCAGGACCACCGTGTCGCCGTTGGTGTGTGAGCGGCCGAAGTGGTACAGTGCGATGTTCTTGCCGCCCAGATAAATGTGGGTATGCTTTTCAAACGCCAGCGTGGGGATGCCCGGCATTTTCGCGTCCACCATGTTCTGCCGGGCTTCTTCGGAGGAAATAATCTGCGCGCCTTCGCCAAACATTTTGGCATTGCCGCCGGTGTGATCGCCGTGATGATGCGTGTCGATCACGTACTTGATGGGCTTGTTGGTGAAGGTTTTGATCTGCGCCATAATGCCATCGTGGTCGGGATCGAACTTGGCGTCCACCAGCACCAGGCCTTCGTCGGTAACCACGACCGTGACGTTGCTGGCCAGACTGCCCACGTTTTCGATCTCATAAATATCGTCGGTGATCTTGTTGGTTTTGAACACCGATGGCGGACGGCCCTGTTGCGTGTAGGCCACCCAAACGCCGCCCAATAAAATCGCCGCGAGGAATAACCGGAGGATAGAAGTCTTGCGCATAGGCGCTAGTTTAGCAAATCGGAACCCTAAAAAGTGCCCCTTGACAATAGGGGAAGATAAGGCGAAGATCGGTCTATGCAAGCGCTCGTGGGCATTGCGCGAATGGCCGCCCAAAGCCCCACTCTGGAGGCCAAATCACGCGTCGAATACTTTCAGCTGGCCTCCGCTAAACTCCTCGCGCCGTGCACTAGCGTTCGCATGCCATTCGCATGGTCTATTAATCCTTACCGCGGCTGCGAGTATGGCTGCAAATATTGCTACGCGCGATATACTCACGAATTCATGGAACTGCGCGGGGCCGCTGATTTTGAGACCAAAATCTTCGCCAAACATTTCAACCCGGCATCGTTCTTGCGTGAACTGCGCGCCTTGCCGCACGCAGAAACCATCGCCATCGGCTCCGCCACTGATCCTTATCAACCAGCCGAACGCCGGTTTGGGATTACGCGCTCGATCATGCAAGTCTTCACGCAGACTGCGGGCCTGCGGCTGGGGCTGATCACCAAGTCCGATTTGCTTGTCCGCGATATTGGCCTGTTTCGCGAAATTGCCCGCCGTCACTATTTGACGCTGGTGATCACCATCACAACACTAAATGCGGAACTGGCTCGGTTACTCGAGCCGCTTGCGCCGCGGCCAGATCTTCGCCTGAACGCCGTCCGCAAATTGAGCGCTGCCGGATTGCGTGTGACCGTGAACTGCTGCCCCGTGCTGCCTTTGATCAACGATCGAGAAGATTCGCTTGATGCCGTCGCGCAGGCGGCGGCTCGCGCCGGGGCGGTAAGGGTGAACGCGAACGTGGTCTATCTGAAGCCTTGTGCCCGCCAGGTGTTTTTCCCCTTTCTGGATCAAAAGTTCCCGCACCTATCGCGGCGTTATCGGGAACGCTTTGAGGAAAGTGCATATCTGAGTGGCACCTATCCGGACACGATTGCAGAGCGATTGCGGCGCATTCGCCGTCGCTATGGGCTCGATGGCCCCAATCTCCGGGTGGTTCCGGAACTGTGGCCGCCACCTCCTCCCTCGCAGATGGAGCTATTCTCGGATTGATGAAGTTACAAAGTCTGGCACGATGAAATCCAACGACGACGAAGGTTACATGCATCTGGCGCTTCGCCTGGCTCGCGAAGCCGAAGCGGCCGGCGAAGTTCCCGTTGGCGCGGTGATCGTACAAAAGGACCAAGCCGGGCACGATGAAATCATCGGCACGGGACGCAATACTCCGATCGGCCTGCACGACCCGACAGCGCATGCAGAAATGCTGGCGCTGCGGGCCGCGGCTCGGCAAGCAAAGAACTACCGTTTGGAGGGCGCTACCATTTACGTCACCCTGGAACCTTGCGTGATGTGCGCGGGGGCCTTGGTGGCGGCACGTTTGGCGCGGGTTGTGTTTGGCGCAAGGGATCTCCGTTTTGGCGGCGTGCGCAGTAAGTTTCGGGTGGCGGATTCGGAGGTGCTGAATCACCGGTTGATTGTGGAAGAAGGTATGCTCGGCGCGGAATGCGCCGAGCTTCTGCAACGCTTTTTTGCGGGCCGGCGTTAACGGCTGGCCATTTAGGCTGTTTTGCCCACCGGAACCGGAAACCGAAGGTGCGCGGGCTTCGGAGGATTCTGGTTCTTGGGCACGATATGCAGGCGCCCGGTTATGGTTTTGGACGGTCCCTGAAAATACTCGTCGAGGGGAAATAATGAGTATGGTTCCATCTCGCGGAATACGCGCCCCAACTTCTGTTCGATCCGGTAGATGGCATGGAAGAAATTGCCGCGGTCCAGTCCCAATTTGCGCGAGCAAAGCTTCCAGTCCGCTCCCAATATAAAATGATAGCGGAATAGACGATGCTCGAAATCATCTAGGGTTCGCCGGGCAATCAGGGAGAAATCGGCGATATATTCTTCATCCTTTCGTCCCCATGTGCTGGGCCGGCTGCGGCCAGAATGCGGCTCCAGCGATACGCGGCTCAAGTGGCGTTCTTGGGTTACGCAGCGCACAAAGCGGTCAAAACAAATGCGGAAGATTGCCCGCATTACGCAGTTACAGGGGCCAACCGCCCCTCTTTTCCCCAGTCGCAATCCAGATCCGTGGCATTGCGCACAGTTGTGCATGGCTACAGCCAGTGTCTCCGAACGGGTCCACTCCATGACTCGTTGTCCTCCCTTAGCATGTCTTTCGACGTGTGCTATGTCTTTCGACGTTTAACCGGTACCGGTGGGTCCTCCGACCTTGATACCGCTTAGGTATAGTACGGCCTTGCTCAATTAATTGTCAATTAGTTTTTTGGGATTTTTCTACTTAGAGTATTTAATGCTTGGCAATTTCCCGATAAATAGACAAAACATTCTGCGCGCAGGTTTCCCAATGGAAGCGCTGGGCCTGCAATTTACCCGCGTCCACCAGGTGGGCGCGCTGGTCAGGATGAAGCAGCGCTTCTTTCAGGCCGCGGGCGATGTCAAAAACATTTTCGGGGTGCACCAGAACTGCCGCGTCGCCAACGGCTTCCACCAACGAAGGAATGTTGGATGCGACCACGGGTGTGCCGCAGGCCATGGCCTCCAGCGGGGCCAGCCCAAATCCTTCGTACAGGGAAGGGAACGCAAAAACCTCCGCCGCCCGGTAAAAGACGCGTAAGGTTTCTTGGGGTACGAATCCCAGGAAGCGAACCGCGGTCTCCATGCGCGCATTGGCCACGGCGCGGCGGACCACCGGGTTTTTTGAAAGCTCGTCTCCGATGATCACCAGCCGAATGTCGCGAAAACGGGTGTTTTGGGCCAATTCGTTGCGCACCACGGCAAAGGCGTCGATCAGGCGGGGGATGTTTTTGTGGACTCGAATAGTGCCAGCGTAAAGAATATAAGGATAAGAAATGGAATACCGCTCAAGCACTTGGCGATCGAACTCGCCGTTGTCGGGCGCGGGAGTAAAGGCTGGATCGGGTGCACTGTAAATGGTTTGGATCCTCTGCGGCGGAATCCTCAAAATCGATTCGATGTCGCGGCGGGTGGCCTGGGATACGGTGATAACCCGCGCGGCCCGTTGGGCGCCGCGGCGATAGCGCGCCTCGTGCAGTTGGTTGCGGAAATCGCGGCGGGCAGGGAAGATCAGCGTGCTCATATCATGGATGGTCACAACGTAGGGGCGGGGCATCATCCAGGGGACGGAATTTAGGGGAATATGGAAAACTGCGGCTTTTAATGAATGGAAAAAAGTAGGAATTTGGAGATTATTGCTCAAGCCGCGATCATCATGCGCGTAGGGAACCACGCTGAAATTAGGCCCGATGCCGGCGAGCGAGGGGGCGTCGTCCGGCTTGGCCACCAGCGTGTAGCGATTCTCGGAATCAATCTTAGCCAGTGCTTTGGTGAGGTTGCGGATGTAGGTGCCGATGCCGAAATCACCAAACCGCCGGACGTCGATTGCTATATGCAGGGGAGCCATATGCCATATACAGCGGCGTGAAGGGCAATGGATTCTTAGTGCGCCTGCGCGGACTCCAGTTTCCAGGCGTAGAGCGGGAAGCGCCGTGTCAGGACCTCCACACGGCTACGGACGTCGTCCAGAACCTTGTTATCGGCAATGTTCTCAATCACATTGGCGATCAGGTCCGCCACTTCGCGCATCTCCGTTTCGGTAAAACCACGGGTGGTGACCGCGGGGCTGCCGAAGCGCATACCGCTGGGATTCAGTGGCGGATTAGTATCAAACGGAATGGCGTTCTTGTTGGCGGTGATGTAGGCGTGGTCCAACGCCAACTCCGCGTCGCGGCCCTTCACACCTTTGGCGAATACGTCCACCAACATAAGGTGGGTGTCGGTTCCGCCGGAAACCACACGGAAGCCGCGTTCGCTTAGGCGGCTAGCCAGTGCGTTGGCATTTGCCAGAACCTGTTTACTGTAAGCGACGAATTCGGGCGCCATGGCCACCTTAAAGCAAATGGCTTTTGCTGCCATCACGTGGACTAAAGGCCCGCCTTGCGTGCCTGGGAAGACGGATTTGTCGATGGCCGCGCCGTACTTTTCCTTAGCCAAAATCAGCCCGCTGCGAGGACCTCGCAAAGTCTTGTGGGTGGTGGAGGTAACGATGTCGGCGGTTTCGCACGGATTCGGGTGGACGCCCGCCGCCACCAGTCCAGAAATGTGCGCCATATCCACTAAGAAGATCGCGCCCACTGAATCCGCGATTTTGCGAAAGCGATCGAAATGCAAGGTTCGCGGGTACGCGCTGCCGCCAGCGACAATTACCTTCGGCTTATGTTCGTCGGCGAGCCGCGCCAGTTCGTCGTAATCAATCTGCTCGTCACCCTTGTTTACACCGTAGGGGACGATCTTGTACAACTTGCCTGAAAAATTGAGTGGATGGCCGTGCGTCAAATGGCCACCATGCGCCAGATTCATTCCCAAAATTGTGTCGCCGGGCTTCAGAATGGCGGCGTAGGCCGCCTCATTCGCCTGGGAACCCGAATGGGGCTGGACGTTGGCGTACTCGGCGTGAAACAGTTGCTTGGCCCGGTCGCGGGCCAGGTTTTCTACTTCGTCGGTCCACTCGCAGCCGCCATAGTAGCGTTTGCCGGGATACCCTTCCGCGTACTTGTTTGTGAACACGCTGCCGGTGGCCTGCAGAATGGCTTCGGAGGTGAAGTTTTCGCTGGCGATGAGTTCCAGGCGCGAGTTCTGGCGGCTGGTTTCCTTGCCGATCAATTCAAATATTTCGGGATCCACGTCGGCCACTGGCCGGGCTAAGCGTTGCTGTTCAGTCATAAGTTTTACTTCCCGCTCTGTTCCAGTTGGGTAATCTTGTCGACGCGGCGCTGATGGCGTCCACCTTCAAACGCTGTTTCCAGGAACAGTTTTACGAATCGGTCCGCCGTGGCGGCGTCGGTATATTTCGCTCCGATCGCCAGTACGTTGGCGTCGTTATGCTGGCGCGTGAGTTGAACCTCATCATCGTTCACCGCCAGTGCGGCGCGCACACCGTCGATCTTATTTGCGGCGATAGAAATGCCCACACCGGTGGAGCAGATCACCACGCCCTTTTCCACGGATCCATTGGCAACGTCACGGCCCACGGCGGCGGCGAAATCAGGATAGTCGCAGGACTCCGTGTTATAGGTGCCCTTGTCGGTGACTTCGTGTCCGGCCCGCCGCAAGGTTTCGGCCACCTGCTGCTTCAACGCGAAGCCGGCGTGATCGGAGCCAATGGCAATTCTCATATGGTTGTGAGTCTCGGCGGAATCTTCATGTTAGCATCGGAGCGCGTTTCCACTCCGTGGGTTTGCCTGG
>JANXYJ010000033.1 GCA_025350105.1 Terriglobia bacterium
GGTCGAGGTGGATGGAAGTTATTGGGGAAGCACTCCGACCGCGGAGTTGAGCCGACTGCAGCCGGGCGCTCACACGATCAGCGTTAAGAAAATCGGCTTCAAAACGTGGGAACGGAAAATCGATCTGGCGCCCGGTGATGACCGCACTGTGAGCGCGGAGCTGGAACTCGACCCGACGAAGCCTCACGTCGCGGGCCTCTAAAATTGAGCGTGTCCAAGGCGTTGTGATTTACGCGATAAAACGCCTACGACGCCCCTATCGGATTAGGCACATAGTTTTTCTGCCCCATTGAAGAGCTCAATGGTCTGTGAAGCGTCGCTCGCATGCAATCTGATGCGAACGTGGCCGGGCGGTCCTTCGAGCGCCTTGCGGCTCCGGGAGTTTCGTGCGGCTCGTAGCATCTTGGCGGCGGTGTGATCGAGCTTCCCGAGCTTGAAAGCGGCAGCGTTACTCGTCACAAATGCCTGGGGCGCCAAGGCACACAGGCGTTTCAGGTCCTGGTTTGTGGGCAGTCCGGAGGGCGTGTAGGGTGTCAAGACAGCGACTGGATGTTCTAAAAGTGAATGTGTCCAACATTCAGGGCTGTGAGCGTTTTGCGATCCGTGGTGGGGCACTTTGAAGATGCGAGCAGGTATGCTTGGCCTAGACGCAGAGGCGACGATAGCTTGCCAACCTTCCGATTCGGTCGGTCCGTGCTCTAGGTCTCCGCCAAGAAGGGCGCTGACGGCGCCAACGCGGATCCACAGAACGACACTAAGTTGATTTGCGCCCTGTCTTCTCGGCCGGCGTCTTTCGTGCAAGAGTTTGAGTGCATAGTCCAACTCTGCATCCGCGAGGCTGACGGTTCCATCGGAAGGGCTGAGCGCATAGACTTCACCCTCTGTTGTTCGATGATCCCCGGCGAGAAGCAGCAATCTTCTGTCCGCAATCGCACGAACAGGTCCTGCCGTATGGCTGGGGCCTGAACCGGCGCGCTGCCGGAGAATTCGTACGATTTGTTGGTATTCTTCCGTTGCAGAAGCATGGCCGGCAATATTTTTGCCTAGGGCAATTAGGTCGGCCAGCTTGTTTGAATTGTGCGCTGCGGAATTTACAAACGCCGCGTTCTTGGCGGCGCGGAAAACATCAGCTAGCCCACGTATGTGATCATCGTGCCAATGGGTAGCGGCGACAAGCTTAACTGATGATGCTGCGTCAACGCCTATCTCGGCCAAATAGTAAAGAGCAACAGGTTCCTTGGTTCGATGATCAACGCAGGAGTCGACAACGATCCAGTCGCCATGACCTAAATGCGCTACGACGCATTCGCCTTTGCCGGGACCGAACACAGAAATTTCGAGTTCAGCGTCGGCAGGTTTGTTATTAAACACCTTCGAGTAGAGCAGCTATCGAGTCAGCCTCATTTAGGAGATCCCGAATATCCCTTTCGGTGAGTATTGGTTGCCGAGCGAAACGAATGGTCTCAGCCTTGCGCCGCGTGCCATCCTTCTCATCGCGATAGGTCATTGCCCAATAAAATACCGCGCCAGGCTTTACCAAGGGCCGATCGCTAGGAGAAATCTCTTCAATATCGAACCCCATCATTTCATCCGGATTCGATGGTCTTGTTACGTCTGAAACCGTTGCGTTGAACCAATCATTTAGAACTTCTTCAACGATGCCAGTCCATCGCTGAAGGGCGTGAATTTTTACCGCTTCAACGTCTGGCCTCTTCACTGTAGTTAGTAGTGCCTTATCGGAAGCAAATGACTGTATGTCAACCGGCGTCCCTCCCCCAAAGGGTCCTCCAGCGACTGCATTTGCCCTATTCACTTGCGAGGCTTCAAGAGCAAGAGTTGGCTATTCATGCGCGTGGACGGCGGCAGACGGTGTAACTCCCAAGCTTAGTTCTAGCTTCTGCAAACGCCTACCAAGGGTTTTCATGACTCACCCGAGAATTTACTATACGCATTGGCCGTTCCAGCCGCCCCAACCTGGCGGTGAACCTCATCTGCGTACCCCACTCGCATCTCTGGCTTCAGCTGCCCGCTCTAGTTCCGCTACACGCGCTTCGATGTCCTCAAGCTCGATCGCCTTATTGGCGTTGGCGAAAATGCATTCAGCCGCGCGGAGCCTAACGACAGCCGGTGTATTTACATCCACCATCAACTTCATCACCGTTGACGCGGCCGCGCCGGTGGCTTGCTGCAATCGCGCGGTGGCTTGCCTAACTGCTTCCCGCCGTGCTGTGCGGTAGTCCGATTGAAACTCCCGAATCTTCATCCACTGCAGGAGGGTTTTAGGCGCTATATCGATTGCCTTAGCTGCGTCGTCGATGCTGCGATGAGAAAGGAGGGCCGCATCGCTTTTAGCGCACCCTAGTCCAGCTATTGCGGAGGGGGACCGCCAGGGCCACCTCCTGGACCACCAGAACCGCCGCAGTTCCTTGAGCACTTTTCAGGGCGCACATACTTGTCCTTGATCTTCTTGCGAAAGTCTGGATACATGGTCTCGGCTCCGCCCAGCGACGCCTCCAGCGGGATATGGTAGACCTTGTTCATCTCGTCGGCGAACGGATTCTTGCCGGGCAGGTAGTGCGGAACCACCCCTTCCGGCACACCCTCGTCTCCTTCAAGGCAAGGTCCTTCCAATTGGGCGACTGGGTTTCTACTTCGTCGAAACGTTCTGGTCCAAGATAACGGCTCTGTTAGATAGACGGGGTCTTCGAGCGACGCGGCCAAGGTCAAGAGATTGTCATGTACGAGAAAGTGCATGGTGAGGGTAGCTTGATCGCTGTGCGGCGCGCCGTTGCGGCGAATATATCCTGCCTTCATGTGCGTGGTGTATGTAACCAACTTTTTCCCATCCCAGTGTCCGGTGGTGAAACCGCTTCTCTCATGCGGCGCATTTTGAGACGCTTGTGGACGGCCATCCATCCAGATGGTCATTGGCGCCCGGTCTTCCCATCCACCGATCTTCCATGCAATGGTCTTGCCGCTGGCAGGCTCCGTTTCCTTCGAGATGATCAATCCAAAAGGTCCTCCAAACAACTGCGTCTGGGTGTAGAACATGCACACGCGTTCGGGCATGGATAACTGGGACTGCGAATAGCTCAGTCCTCGGGCACGGCCCGCTTCGTTATAGGGAATACCGGTGTAGTCAGCGAGAAGTAGCGTGTCCTCGGCGTTCGTGCCGGCCCAGGACCCGGACAGATCGATCTGACCGAGTATGGGAATGCTTGCCACAAAAATTATTAAGGGTAGTTGGATTCTCATAGGGGCGTTACCAGTTCGACGAACAAGGAGTGGGATCCCAGCCGGAAGCATTGGGTTGTTTCTTGAACTGAACACTGGTTGTATAAGGCTGCTGGAGATACAAAGGATCTTCCATCACGCTGGTTAGGATCAGCCACAGTTCCCCGGCGCGCTCGCGCACGACGTCATAGTATTCCATCAAAATCGCATTTTCGCTGTAGGGAACACCATTCTTGCGAAGGTATCCGGCCCGCATATTTTTTGTGACGACCTTGAGGCCACCGGTGCCGGATGTATCCCACTGAGCAATGGAGTGTCCTTGCAAGGTGGCTTCATCCGCAGTGGTCTTCGCATCTTCGAAGTGGAACAGCCGCGTCTGGATTCCTGCGTCGAGGTCCATGCGGAGTGTCTTTTCGTTTTGCCAGGTAATGTGAAGGCGTCCCGGAATACGCATAATTCCGGCGGCTCCATAGGATTTGCATTGCTCGCCCGCGGCTTCGTCCTTGTCCGGCTGCCAGGCATCGGCAATCTTCAATCCCGCTGGGGTCATGCGAACGCCCAGGAAATCGCCTTTCGCTGGCGTGACCATGAGTAAGCGCCATTCCGTGGTGGTAACCACCGAGATCCAGTACCCGGTTAAATCGATCGGTGGGGTTACGGGTTTATCTGTCTGAGCGAGAACCTGCGCATGAATCCCCAGAAACCCTGCTGTGGCAGCCAACAGAAGCCGCAACTGGCGTCTTTCTAAAATTGATTTGGTCAAACTAGTTCCTACCCTCCGCCATCCGGCGCTGGCTCTACTTTGGTTGCAACAGACTCTTATAAACGGCCTCGATATATGCGTCGGTAGTCCAGGCACCTGAAGTGGAACCGTACTGCGGCTCATAGGGCCGCGCTGGAGAGGCAGCTTTGATCTGTTGGAGCGACATCCCTTTTTTGATCATGTCTTGAATGACGTCGCGGACGATCACGACCATATCCCTATATTCCACAACATCCGCCTGATCGCAGATCCGGCCGTGACCCGACACGACGTAGGTCCCGCCCTCTTGGTTCACTAAGGGAGCGGACGGGATCGCAATTTGGATTAGATGGTTCAATGCATCGATTTCCCCTTGGATGCTGCCGCCTTTGGCGAGATCAATCAGAGGGAATCGGGTGGTGTCAAGAACATCCCCCGCCATCACCACGTCCGAGCCGCGAAAATATACAAAGCTATCGCTAGCGGAATGAGCGGCGGGCTGGTTCAGAATCTCGATTCCTTCGTGATTCAGATAGAGTGTCTTGCGGGCTTGATAAAAGGCTTCGGTGGGCCATGCGTCGGCGGGAAACGCGGAATCCTTGCCTACGGGCGCACTCATGCGGCGTAGTACGCTATCGGATGCAAGAATAGAAGCGGCCCCTCCATTGGTCATGGCTTTGGCAAGATCCCCGCGAGGGCCATTCCCGATATCAAAGAAACTTTTCCCAGCCTTCGCTACCTTGGCGTTGCCGCCCACGTGGTCGGCGTCCGCATTTGTATTGATGATGTATCTTATGGGTTGATTGGTGAGCCTACGGACCGCTGCCACTACCTGGTCCGACGCGTCCGCAGCCCCAGCGTCTACAAGCACGACGCCATCCGAACCGATCTGCACTCCAATGTTTGCGCCAGCCCCGGTGATCACGTAGAAGGACGGCCGTAGCTTGATGACTTCGAGGCCGCTATTTTCCTGGGCGCTGGCTGCAAATGCGAAAAGAAGCATCCCCGCGGTCCAAAGTGCGCGCGTTGTCTTCGTACTGCTGAAGGGTTGCGTCACTGTTTCTTCTTCCCCTCTGCAACGCCAAAGTGGTCCGCGAGTTCGCGCGCGGAAAATTCATCTGAATTCGTACCTGGATTCTCGGGCAGCATGGTGGCGTTCCAAGCCTCGTACTCAGCTGCTAGACGCTTATAAACGTCCGGCTGCCGGTCCTTCAAGTTCGCGCGTTCGAGCGGATCTTCTATCACGTTAAACAGGAACGTATTGTCGCCAATCTTCAGCCACTTCATATCCCCATCGCGCATGGCACGTTGTGCGTGGGCTTTATAGCGCCAGTACAACTTTCGCGGCACCGGCGGGGCATTTTGCGTGAGCGCTGGAAGTAAATTCATTCCATCCAGGGGATACGCAGGATCAGATGGAACGCCGGCAGCCGCAAGCAGCGTCGGCACCCAGTCCATGGTGATCGCCGCCTGCTCGCTAGTGGTTTTGGGCCGGATGTGTCCGGGCCAGCGCACGATAGCGGGTATTCTTAATCCGCCTTCGAGCAACTCCGTCTTCTTTCCGGTGAAGGGCCACGTATCGGCGAAGCGTTCGCCGCCATTGTCGCTGGTAAAAATAACAATCGTATTCTTGGCGACGCCGGCGTTGTCCAAGGCTTTCATGACGCTACCGATCTGCGCATCCATGGCGAGCACCATGCGGGCGTAGGTCTTCTGTGAACCGCCGTCGAAGTCGAACAGGCCGCCCTTCAACCGTTGTGATTCCGCCTGGTCTTGCGGCCCTTCCCAGGGCCAGTGCGGAGCGTTGAAATGCAGGCTGATGAAAAATGGCTGCGTGGTTCTGGCGTAGTCGTGTATGGTAGAAACGGTCCGTTCGCCGAGCAGTTCCGTCAAATAGCCGGCCTGCTCGATTTTGCTATCGCCATCCCAAAGGTCGCTGCTATTCGTCTCTGCAGTCCCGGATTTATGCGTAAAGTAATCGACCGATCCTCCGCGAAACCCCCAGAAGCGATCGTAACCGCTTTTTAGTGGGCCGTAGTCAGGCAACGTACCCAAATGCCATTTGCCGATCAATGCAGTTCTGTAACCGGCCTTCTTGAGTAAAGACGGCAGCGTCGGATGATCCGGCGGCAGGCCCGGCCTTGTCTTGCTTCTGTCATTGAGCGGCTCTTCTAATCCGATGGGCAGGCGGTATTGATAACGGCCCGTGATCAAAGCCGTTCGCGTCGCTGAGCACACCGCTGAGTTTGCATACCCTTGCAGAAAACGTATGCCGTCCGCCGCCAGACGATCAACATTCGTTGTCGTGTACTCGCGCCGTCCGTAGCAAGAGACATCGGCGTAACCCATGTCGTCCGCCATAATGTAAACGATATTCGGTGGTGGATTCGCCGCTCGAGCGCGCCGAGCTCCGGACATGAGAAAGAGCGGGGTCGCGGCGGCGGCTAGCGCCTGACGCCGCGTAAGGGTAGACGATCTATTCACGGATACCTAGAAGATCAGTTTCAGTGCGAATTGAATCTGGCGGCTGGTTCCAATGATGCTGTTGATCGTGCCCGCCGCCGGATTGCGTGTACCGTTGGGACCGGCGCCACTACTGAAAATGCTGTTCGCCGGCAGTCCGTAGTTCGGATGATTCAGGATATTGAAGAATTCTGCCCTGAATTGAAGCATGGCGGCCTCTGACAATTTGTGTATGCGCGTATCCTTGAGAAGCGCAAAATCCAGATTCGTCAATCCCGGCCCGATCACCGTATCGCGACCGAGGTTGCCCCAGATTCCCACAGGCTGCAGCGAAAATGCGGCCGGATCGAACCATTCGTTGGGGCTTCCAACAATCGGATTCGGAGTGTATCCCGCATTCAAGTTCGGCCTGGCGCCACCCGCCGGACCGCCCCCCAGACCGACCCGGTCGAAACCCGTAAGAATCGTGAAAGGTGGTCCCGAGGCTGCGCTGAAAATGCCGCTCAAGCGCCAGCCCTGAACCAGGAGATTCTGTGTGAATGGCAGCTCATAAACTCCGCTGATCCGCAGGGAGTGCGTGCGGTCGAACGTCGAGCGAGCGTAATCCTGGGCGGCGTTATAAGGGTTCTCAATCGGTTGCGCACCGCCGATATTTTCGGCTCCCTGCCCGGCCGATCCGTTGTCCATGGATTTCGAATAGGTGTAGGATACTTGCGTCTGGAAACGGTTCGCGAAACGCCGATTCACGCTTGCGATCAGCGCGTTGTAATTTGAGATGCCAACGGTGTTTCGCTCCGACAAGCTATTGAAATTCGTGTTCAAGCGGGTGTTCGGCACGGTTAGTCCCACCGGGTTTTGGGTCCCAAATCGCCCATTGATGAGAGCGGGCGGATTAAACTCGCTGGTCAGCAGAAGATGCCGGCTGCCGGAGCCGACGTAGCCCACTTGTAGAATCATCCCTCTGCCGAGATCACGCTGGACCGTCAGGTTGTACTGCATCACGTAGGGGGTGCTGCCTGCGTTGTAATAGAGGCCTTGCCCCGCGTTGGGCCTGGCGGCCGAAAGACTTGGCGATGGGAATGTTACGGGCGGGGTTTGGTTCGCCAATCCGAATGGCGGCGCCAGCCAGTATGCCGGCTCGAAATCCTTGCCGGTGAGCAAATTGTAGAATATCCCGAAACCGCCGCGAATCGAGGTCTTGTGGTCAGCGAAGGGATCGTACGCGAAGCCGAAACGCGGCGCGAAATTTCGAGTGGTGTTGTTACTGGCGTACACACTAGGAACTGGCTGATAACCCGCGCCGGTGGCAAAATTTAGAACGTTGGTCAGGCGGTTCAGGCGTTCCGTTGGGTTCGCTCCCCACTCATAGCGCAGACCCATATTCAAGGTCAGCCTGCGCGAAAGCTTCCATTCGTCCTGAATGTAGGGAGTCAGCCACAGTTCCCGGAGATCCCGGTAGGAGTCCGTCTGGCTGGGGAAAACACCCTGGAAACTGGCGGCATTTCCCTGGAGGAAATCGAGGACACTATTGAACGCGTAATTGCCGCCCAGGTTCTGCGGGCTGCTGGCGTTGTCTTGCACACGTTCGACTGAGAAACCGGCCTTGATGCTATGAGAGCCGCTAGTCCAGATAATGTCGTCCGCCGCCATATAGTGGTTCGGCACCAGGAAGTAGGGCAGCAGCATGAACGGCCCGACGGTTGTTCCGGCAACCACGACGCGCCCATTGTTCCCTTCCGTGGGTAAGAACTGCAGCGCCGGATTCAATGGTGTTGTGCTAACGGCGGTCTCCGTAGGACGCATGAAACTCACGCGAGCCAGGTTGACCAGTGTGGGCGAAAAAATGTGGCGTTCTTCGATGGTCGCAAAGTGATTCGCGGTTGTATCGAGCTCATTGAACAGCGGCAGCGGCGAGCCGCTGAAAGGAGTGGTAAACGTGCCGGTGTCGCGAACATAGCGCGCGAAGATAGAATCGTTCGCCGAGAAGGTATAGTCCATGCGCGCCAGAAGATAATTCTCTTCCGATACGTTTTTCCCGATCGAAGTATAGATGCCCGCGCCAGTAGGCGAAGTACTGCCAACCGGAAACAAAGCCATCAAGGGAGCAACCCCGGGAGCAAATCCGACGAACGCCAGCCCCGTGGACGCATTACAGCTGAAAGCGGTTGCCACACTGCACGGCAGAAATCCCTTGTGAGCATTCGCGTCAGGCACGTTTCGCGCAACCGACGTCTGGCTTAGCGATTGCCGTAGCCCCTCGTAGTTCACGAAAAAGAACGCCTTATCTTTTTTGACTGGGCCGCCGACGCTGCCGCCGAACTGGTTGCGCCGGAACGGAGGAGGCGAGGCTCCATCGAACGGGCTACGTGCGTCCATGGCACTGTTACGGAGGAATTCGTACGCCGATCCGTGGACGCCATTAGTGCCCGACTTGCTGGCCGCGTTCACCACCGCGCCGTTGCCGCCGAATTGCGCGCTGTAGGTGTTGGTCAAGAGTTGGAATTCCGCGATCGCTTCCAGCCCCAGCGCCGCGCCGGTGGCGGCCGAGCCCGTGGCGTGTCCGAAAAACGTCAGGAAGTTCGTGTTATCGATCAAGAACTGCTGGCCGACGGGCCGCGAGCCTGCGATCGAATAATTGTCCTGTCGGCCGTAGAAGCCACCGCCCGACGCGGGGATCGATTGGACTCCCGGTGCCAGCGATAGCAGTTGTTCGAAATTCCTCCCGTTCAGAGGAAGTTCCCGCATCTGCGTCGCTTCTACAAGGCTGGAAACCGCGGCGGACGATGTTTCTACTTGGGAAGCCTGCGCTTCCACGGTGACCGTCTGCCCTGCCTGCCCCACGGGCAGACTAAGGTCCACCACGGTCTCGCTTCCTACAGTCAGCCCGATGCCCTTGCGGACTACCGTTTGAAAACCGGCCTGCATGGCCTGGACCTCATAGGTCCCGATAATCAACTCCGGTACACGATACCGGCCCTGGCTATCCGCACCGGCGGGCCGTACGATTCCTGTCTCGACATTCCGCACCTCCACTTTTGCCGCCGCGATCACGGCGCCCGAAGGATCGGTGATGGTTCCGGATATGGTTGCGGTGGTGGTTTGTGCGTTGAGCAGTCCAGGCGTCATAGAAAACAGCACGATTGTGGTAATCAACTCGACGAATCGGTTTCTTCTCCAGGTGGCCTCAATCAATGTAATCACATTTCCCCCTTTGTCCCAGGTCCCGTTTCCCAAGAACTACAGTGTAGAGTGTACGCGTCTCGTGTAAAGATTCCGTGCGAGAAACCGGAAAATTGTTAAGGGTCTGTAAAGAATCAGAGGGTGGTTTATAGTGGGTGGTGGCTTTTTCAGAACATTATAATGATAGCTAAGCCCATAAGCACGGCGACAGACAGCGCGCAGTTGCTTTTGATCGAAGACGATCATAAGCTGTGCCGCTTGGTCAAATCCTATCTGGAACCGCTCGGTTATCAAGTGGCGGCGGTGCACAATGGTCGCGAAGGTCTAGCGAGAGCGCTGGCCGAAGAATACGATGTCGTCATTCTGGACGTCATGCTGCCGGGACTTAACGGCTTCGAACTCCTAAAAAGGCTGCGGGAAACCTCCACTGTGCCGGTTCTCATGCTCACGGGCCTGGGTGACGAGGCGGATCGTATCGCCGGTTTAGAGATTGGCGCGGATGACTATATACCTAAGACGTTTTCGACGCGCGAGCTCTTGGCCCGCCTGCGAGCCGTCATTCGCCGCGCTCGTACCGCGGCATCCCGCGTTCGGGAGCAACAAGAAGCAACTATCGTGATTGGATCACTCTGCGTGGATGCGGAAGCCCACACGGTAACCTTGGATGGGCAGCCGCTCACACTAACTTGGGTCGAATTCGGATTGTTACTGTGCCTGGCGCGTGGCTGTGGTCGCGTGCAGACCCGGGAGCACCTGTTGCTGGAAGTCGCGGAACGCGATTTCGAGGTCTTCGATCGATCGATTGACGTCCATATCTCATCGCTGCGCCGCAAATTGGGAGACGATCCGAAAACCCCGCGATTCATTCAAACCATTCGTTCGGCCGGTTACGTGATGCTCAAGAATGGAGCAGCCGACGAATGAAAACCCGCATTACGCTCTCGGCAAAAATCCTCTCGCTCGCGGCTCTAAACTTACTTCTTCTGGGCGTCACGTTGGTGGGGTTGGCTGGCGTGCAACTGCAGAATCTTAGCTCGCTGCTGCTCGCTCCGACACGTGATCGCATTCTTGCGGACGCGCGCTTGCTGGCTCTCGAACTAATGGATACCCCTTTTGACTCGCGCGACAAATTATTGCAAAAACATAGCCAGAACACTCGCGTAACGTCCTATTTATATGACACCCAGGGGGTCCAAGTTGTCGGACCCGCCATGCTGCTGCCGCCGATCGTGCATACCCGGGTCAGACAGGGCGGCATGAACGAATCCTTTTTCGTCACTACTCGCAAGCCTACACAATACTGGATGGGTGTCCGCATCCCGATCGCCAGCCCGGAAGGAGGCGATCCTTTACCAGGTGTGCTGGTCCTCATGTCGGACTCCCTTTGGGGAAACGCTTACTTTCTCGACCTCACCCTGGTTGGGCTCCTGCTTCTAGTGGTGGTGTTAATTTCGGTGGCCTGCTGGCTGCCTCTGATACGGCAGCTTACTCGGGGACTCTCGCAAGTTACGAGTGCAGCGGAACAGATTGCGGAAGGCAACTTCGAGGTTCAACTGATCGCCGACCGTCCCGACGAACTCGGTAAGCTAGGAGGCGCTGTGAATCAGATGGCGTCGCGTCTGGCCGGTTTTGTGCTGGGGCAGAAGAGGTTTTTGGGTGACATCGCTCACGAGCTGTGCTCGCCTATCGCGCGCATCAATTTTGCACTCGGCATTCTAGAGCGCGACGCCGATCCAGCTCAATTGGAGCATGTGAGAGATCTGCGCGAGGAGGTTGAGCACATGTCGGCGCTGGTGGCTGAACTGCTCTCGTTCTCCAAAGCCGGAATGCAGCCTGCCACGGTGCAGCGAGTCCCGGTGGGGGTTGCCGATACCGTGCGTCGCGCTGTCGCGCGGGAGACGGGCCACGGCACGTCCGTTGAAATTACGATGGACGAAAACCTGACAGTCCTGGCTGATCCGGAGTATCTGATGCGGTCCCTTTCTAATCTTGTTCGCAACAGCATTCGGTACGCCGGAGAATTCGGCCCCATCCGCATTACCGCGAAAAACGATCATGGCGGAGTGGTGATTACGGTTGAGGATAACGGACCCGGATTACCCGATGACGCACTCGAAGAGGTTTTTTCGCCATTCCATCGTCCTGAACCTGCGCGGAGCCGCGACACCCGCGGGGTCGGCCTGGGCCTGGCGATCGTGAAATCGTGTATTGAGGCCTGCAAAGGAACGGTTCGTTGTCGCAACCGCCAGCCGCAAGGGTTGGCTGTCGACATCCGGCTGACGGCTGCCTGAAGCTACTTTACAGTCGCTTAACAATTTGGGTAGTTCGCCGCACGAAAACTTAACATAGGCGAGTTAGGCTTAATAGGTCTCGAAAGGATGTCCATGACGCGACTACGAAGCAGGCTATTGGCAGTGGGGCTAGCGGCGGGAATCGCAATGACGGCCAGCGCCCACCATTCTTCCACCGCCTACGATTTGAGCAAATCCATCGAGTGGAAGGTCGCGGTGACCGAGTTCCAGTTCGTCAACCCGCATTCATATGTGTTTTTCAACATGCAGGATACGAGTGGCAAGCGTGTATCCGGCCGCTGCGAATTGCCCGCCGTTACGACGCTGGCGCGCGTTGGCTGGACGTCTAAGACTTTGGTGCCCGGCGAAAGAGTTACAATCAAGGGCGCCCCTGGCCGCAACGAAGAGAACGTGTGTATGCTGCAATCGTTCATCCGCGAAAACGGACAGGAGATCAGCCGCAGCGAGGATCTCACCAAGGGCGGAGCGAATCCACTGGCGACGCTGGCCAGCGCGAACAAGGCGGCCTCCCGGCCGGAGCGGCTCGCGAGCGGGCGTCCGAATTTGCAAGGCCCCTGGGTCGGTGTGGGTGTCGAAGGGCGCGGCCCGGGAGGACGTGGAGCGGATAGAAAAAAGGGTCCTCTGGGGCGGGGACCAGGGGGACGGGGCGGCCCTCCCCGGCCGGAAGAAACGCCCGCAGGCGCTCTAGCCGCGAAAAGCTACGACCAGCCTTTCGACGATCCGGCGATCAAGTGCGATCCGGCAAATATCTTGTTCGGCTGGGTGCACGACCGGCACGTCAACGACATTATTCAAAAAGACAACGAAATCACCTTCAAGTACGGCTACATGGATTTCGTGCGCACGATACACATGAATCAGGCCGAGCATCCCAGCAACATCAAACCTTCCCGCGGCGGCCATTCCATCGGCAAATGGGACGGTGATGTTCTGGTGGTGGATACGGTCGACTTTTCTGCCGGTGTGCTGATTCCCATTATCGGTGTGATGTATAGCGACCAACTGCATGTCGTGGAGCGCTTCACTTTCGATCCGAGCGCCAGGACGCTGACGCGTGCTTATCGCGCCGAGGACCCGCTCTACCTGAAAGGTCCTTATACGGGCCAGGAGATGATGATGCTGTCCGACGAGCCGTACGTGCCGTACAACTGCGTGGAATTATCCGGGAAAAATAACATCCGGTCGAAGTAATGAGGAGAACATAAGCGTGCGACTCACTGTCGGGATTTTGATTGCGGCCGCTGTTCTGGCATACGGGCAAGACAAAGATTTCAAATCAAGCTCAACCACCGTACCGATGAAGATAACGATTCTCGGTTCTGGCGGCGGTCCGCGACCCAACCCCATCCGCTATGGAATCTCGATTTTGGTTGAAGCAGAAGGCGAAAAGCTGCTGTTCGATTGCGGACGCGGCGCTGTCATCCGGCTTGCGCAAGCGGGCATACGGGAAGGTGAAGTCGACAAGGTTTTTCTCACCCACTTACACTCGGATCACATACTCTCGATCCCGGATCTATTACTCACAGGATGGGGCGAGCAGGGTAGAAATACGCCTCTTCGCGTGTGGGGGCCCACCGGAACCAAGAGCATGATGAACAATCTCCTAAAAGCGTTTGAGTTCGATATCCACATCCGACGCGACGTCGATGAGAAGTTCTCGAAGGAAGGGGTTGCCGTGGCAGCCACGGACATCCAAGAGGGCACTATTTATCAGAATCGCGGAGTCAAGGTGACTGCATTCCTGGTGGATCACGGCCCGGTGAAGCCGGCATTCGGATACCGAGTCGATGCTGGAGGACACTCGGTCGTCATGTCTGGCGATACACGTTTTTCGGAGAATTTGATCAAACACGCCAGTGGAGTGGACGTATTGATTCACGAGGTCGGGGGGCGCGATATTAATGGGTTTTTGGCGAGTGGATTGACGCGGGAACAGGCGGAGTCGATCATCGACCATCACACTTCCCCCGAACAGACCGGAATGGTCTTCGAGCGAACAAAGCCGCGCCTAGCTGTTTACGCGCACGGCGGGAATGCCGAGGCGGTAGCCGAGGCGCGCAAAACGTATACAGGGCCCCTTGAGGTTGCCGATGATTTATCGACGATTCTAGTGGGAGACAGAGTCGAATTCATGCATCGAGTACAGTAGCTGCGGCGGACAAAGGAAAATCGGGTACGAAAGGTACGGCGCGGATCAGGAACCCTGGGCTCCAACCGCCGAATAGATGCGCAGCAGAGTAGCGGTCCCGAACGATCACTCTGAGTTGCGCTAAGCGAACATCTTCGCGATTTAGGATCAGCCTACCCTTCCGCTGCTAACTCTTTAGCCGCGCCATGTGCCAAAACCCTGGAGAGTGCGCACTGATCCTCGGTTATTCGGGATCTCCTCTGGAAGCACGACTAGGATGGAGTCAGCACATCCAGACTGCCGGCCCTTCTGCCGCATTTGCGGGGACATCGATTCCAGACGCTGCGCGGGCATCAGCGAAGACTTGCGAATCGCGTCCATCAAGGAGAGCACTTTCTCCTCCCGAACGTACTGCCCAACACGCGCGCATAGGTCCCGGCTCCACGCGGGTGACCCGATAACCTCTTGCAACGACTCAAAGATGCCCGAGGTAACGACTCCGCCGTAGCGCACATGCACGAATACAGGACGTTTCCACTTCGCCGCCAAGTAGAAGAGATCCAGGATTTCTTCGTGTGTGGCGGCGGGCGTATAAGCCAAGCCAAACCCCAGGCCCAGTGCGCCCTCATCCAACCCCTTTTGGACTGAAGCAGCAATTGCCTTCTGTTCTTCCGGTGTCGCAAGGCGGTTCATGGCCGCGTCACGCGGAAGGAAGTCACCTGTATCCTTCAGGACCGCCATACGGGCTGGAATATGACCCGCGCTCGCACCAAAGTTGATCAGCGCCTTCCCCTCCCGCGCAGCGTACCACTCCCCAACAGGCGAAACACCAACCTCCAGTTCGAGTGCGGTGGTAACGCCATCCATGGCCTTATAGCGGTAGTTCTCAGGTGTCTGACCATGCGAGTGCAGGTCAATGAATCCTGGTGCAACTACAAGGCCGGTCGAGTCAACTTCAACCTTGCCTCGCAGTGGGCGCGTTGAAATAGCGACAATCTTCCTACCATTGATGCCGACACTACGCACAGCATCGAGCCCTGATTCCGGGTCCATGACCCGGCCGCGTTGAAGGACGACGTCCTAGGTTTGCGCGGCAAGGAGTGAAGGCAACAACCAGAGTAGGAATCGCATTAAGATAGTCTACCCGAGGCGAATAATTAGCGATTCCGGACGTATCGTCGGCTACTCGGACACTAGCTGGAACTGCGTTGCAACACCTTGCAGGAAGCGCCAACAAGACTGTTGGCTGACCTTACGAGTTACATCGCGCGTTTGAGCATTCGAACACCCGCCGCCAGGCGCCGCTCTATCAGGACCGCTGGGTTCCTCCTCGGTTGTTCGCATCCCTGGTGCAATCCTGAAAATAGTTGCCTATTTGTCCTACATTTTTTGTTGTGTATATCCGTGATTCAGCCCGACAGTGTGGCCCAGCGGATCGCCAGAATACCCATCTGGGTGAGTTGCCGCTCGCTGGTGCAGTCTTCAAGCGCCGTAAACCGATCCGGGCGGCGCGGCGCAAGTTGGTGAAGCTCCTGCAGCGTTGCCAGCGCGGACCGAATGATTTCCGAACGCGTCACCTTCTTTCCGCTACGGGCGAAAATCTCGGCTGACAGGTGGTTCATCCATTCGGAATCCTCAACCATGAGATTCACGTTGAATCGTTCAAGGCGGTACTCTGATTTCGTTTTAGGCATGCTTTTGTTCCGCTTTCCTCTGTTTCACGCAACCTGAGACTTCGTCTCCGGCTCAATGAACTTGGCGTACCGTTTCAAGAACTTCAGAGGCACGCGCCCCAGGGGTCCGTTGCGCTGCTTGGTCACAATCAAGTCGACCATCAGCACGTCGGAGTGTTCGTCCTGGCCGTCCTGCCGGTGGGGCATCAGGATTACATCCGCATCCTGTTCGATCGATCCGGAGTCCCGAAGATCGCTGGGCCGCGGCTTCCGGCTTTCTTTTTCGCTCTCGCGATTGAGCTGGGCCAGCACCACCACGGGCACGTTGAATTCGCGGGCGATACGTTTCACGCCGCGCGAGATCTCGGAGACTTGCTCGTAACGGCGTTCAGCGCCTCCGGTGGTCTCCACAAGTTGCAGGTAGTCGATCACCACCAGGCCAATGGCATGCTTGGCCGTGAGTTTTCGCAATGCTGCCCGCATTGCCGGCACGGTACAGCCCGTTGAATCGTCAATCCATAGGCGCGTTTTTTCTTCGTCGGCCAAGTCCGTAAACGCTTCGGCGAGAGTTTTCCGTTCCAAGGGATTCGCGTAACCCCGCGTGACCTTCAGCCCATCGACCTGGGCACGCGCTGAGGCCATCCGCATGAGGATCGCTTGGTCTGGCATCTCCAGCGTGAAGAACGCCACTCCTGTCTCGCTGCTGGCGGCGCCGTCGGCAATCTGGCAGGCAAGAGCGGTCTTTCCCATCGACGGACGCGCGCCGATCACCACCATCTGTCCAGGCATCAGGCCACCGCCAACCAGCATGCTATTGAGCACGGGCCACGGAGTGGGCACACCGCGGCGTTGATCGGGATGCAGGAAAGTGTCAATGCCCCCCGCTCGGGTGATTACCTCGAAGGGCGTTTTGAAGCTCGCAGACGTTCTTTCTGCGGAGAGTGCGCCCACCACCGTTTCGTACTTCGTGAGAATCTCGTTGGTCGGCGTGCCGCCTGACAAACACTCCTCCAGGGCAGCCTGGGTTGTGTGGCAAAATCTTCGCTGAGTGGATTTGTCGCGCACCAGCGATACGTAGGCGTCGAGATTGCAGAGCGCCGGCATGCCTTCGTCGAGCGAAGCTACGTAGGCAGCACCGCCGACAGATTCCAGGTGCCCCTGGCGGTTGAGTTCGCTCACCACGGTAACGCGGTCTACCACTGAGCCTGCCGAATCGAGGTGCACCATGGTTTCAAAAATCCGGCGGTTCGCTTCCAGACTGAAATCTTGTGGCCGCAGCGCGACAGTTACGTTCTCCAACGCCTGGCGCCCGTTCAGGCAAGAGGCCAAAACAAGCTTCTCCGCCGCCACGTCGGAGGGCAGCCCCTTTTCGAACAGCAAATCTTCGACGGGCTTCATTCCGCGGCGATCCTCCGCAGGTAATCGCTGGCGTCGGGATATTCGGCTTGAGCCGCCTTCACAGGTGCATGCTTCCACAGCTGGTCTTCGAGAAATCTGAACAGATTCGGGGCGTACCGCCCGTGCTCAGCCGTCCAGCGTTCGCCGGCTGCGGTGCGCGCACTCAAGTAGCCTTCGTCAAACGCAACGCGGTTTAGCTGTCCGGCGATAAGCATTTCGAGCGCTTTCGTTTTGGCGACGGCGTTGCGGTTCTTGTTGGGATGATCCCTGACGAGGTGGTCCCACCAGCCCTCGAAGTCGTCTGGACCGTCAAACCCTCCCTGCGGCCAATCAGAGCGCTGATGCTGCGGAAAATGGAGAACTGGTTTGGGCTGTTCTGTGACTTCGCGGGCACGCTCCGTAGTAAGTGAGTCTTGTAAGGGAGTCTTGTCTTCCTTATATCCACCGCTCACTTCTGAGCGGTCTGACGTGCAAAAGTGAGCGGTCATAACGGTTTCTTGAGCGCTCACTTTTGAGCTGTCAGCCGTGGTCCGTTGGCATGCCGCCAAAACCGGATGCCACAGGAATTCACACCGTGACGTAAGCCCTCGGCCGCGCCGTATCCGGCGGATAAACGCCGCCCCGATTAGTTCTTCGAACTGCCGCCCAATGGTAGCCTCGCTGGAACCCATCTCGGTAGCAATAGCGCGGCGGTCTGCGAAGCATTCACCTTCCTTGCCGGCAAACATGCACAGGCGTCCGTAAAGGAGTTTTGCGCCATCGCTGATATCCGGGAAGGCCAATAGGCCCAGGGGGATGAACACGCCGCGAAATCGCTTGAACGGGTTGAACGGTTCACCGACGGCCGGCGAACCTTTCGTCTCAGCCACCCGGACGGAAATAAGAATTTCGCTTGACGAGTGTTGATCCTGTTATAGTTCTGGTTGGAGAGGTAAGGTCTGCAAAACCTTTATTCGTCGGTTCGACTCCGATCCGCGCCTCCAATAATTTAGCCCTTCTTCCTCTTAGCTTTCACCCTTCAGCGCCACCCGTTTCGCGTACCCTAATCTAATGGGATCAGCCGCTGCGCGTTTGGATGACTGCGAACTCGCCATTGGTTTGCCAAATGGGAAAACGCAATTAGTCAAGTTGGATCGCGATCGTTTCACCCTTGGCCGCGATGCGGCGAACGACCTGGCTTTCCCCGACGTTGCTGGATTGTCGCGCAAACACCTGGCCATCCGGCGCGACGGCGCAAACTGGGTGGCGGAAGATCTGGGCAGCACCTACGGTACGTTTCTAAATAAAACGCGGATCGCGGAACCTAAAATCCTCCGTCCCAATGATCAGATCAAAGCCGGAGAACTGCATTGCACTTTTTCCACGGCCGCCGCGCGGGCTGCCCGCACCGTGGTTTTTGTCGAGAATCCCTCCGGGCCCGCCATTACCGCCAGTCTGGATGCGGTCCTGAAGGATGCAGTTCTGAATGAGGAAAGCGAAACCAGCCAGAGTGGCCACATCCAGGCGCTGATTCGCGCCGGCCGCGAGTTGGCCGGGCACATGCCTTTGGACACGCTTTTTGAATTGATTCTCACCCTTTCGGTGGACGCGGCGAAAGCCACGCGCGGCGCTTTAATGACGCTAGAGGACGGCGAACTGCGCATCCGCGCGCACAAAGGCGATGGGCTTCGCATCAGCTCGCGCGTGCGGGATCTGGTGATGGGCGAGAAACGCTCCATGCTGGTGCACGATGCGCTGATGGATGAATCGCTGGGCGCGCGCATGAGTATCGTGCAGGACCAGATTCGCAGCATGCTGGCCGTGCCCTTGCAGACCGAGGACCGCGTGATCGGTTTAATCTACCTGGATTCGCCGTTCCTGATCCGGGAGTTCACCAAAGCCGACCTCAGCCTGCTTACCGTGATGGGCAACATCGCCGCAGTTCGCATAGAACACGCCAGAATGGCCGAAATGGAGCAAGCCGAAAAACTGCGCGCCCAGGAAATGCAGCATGCCGCGATGATTCAGCGGGCCATTCTGCCCAGCAACTTTCCGCCGTTTCCCGAACGCACGGAGTTTCAGTTGCACGCCGCCATGACGCCAGCCAAGGGAATCGGCGGCGATCTGTTCGATTTCTTTTTGTTGGACGACAATCATCTGGCCTTCGCCGTGGGAGACGTGAGCGGCAAAGGCGTTCCAGCGGCATTGTTCATGGCCGTGGCGCGCACTTTGCTGCGCAGCACCGCGCAACATAAGGCCTCGCCCGCGAAGTGTATGGCCTACCTGAACGCGGCCCTGGTGGAACAAAATGTATCGGGAATGTTTGTGACGCTTTTTTATGGCGTGATGGATACCCGAACCGGCGAAATGGAATTCGCCAATGCCGGTCACATGCTGCCCTACGTTTTTTCGGCCACCGGCGAAATGCGCGAGCTTACGCACAAAAGCGGGCCCATGGTGGGGTTGTTTCCGAAGTTTGCCTTTACGCAAGGCTCGGCCCGCTTGCAGCGGGGCGAGACCATGGTTATCTACACCGATGGACTCACCGAAGCGCGCGATCCGCAGGGCGACTTCTTCGAAGAAGATCGCCTGAAGGCCAGCCTGCAGACCCACGCCACTAAGGCAGTGGAGCCCCTTCTTGCCGGGCTGCTGGGCGACGTGGAAACATTCGCCGCCGGTGCGCCGCAGGCCGACGACATCACTGCGCTGGCGCTGCGTTATCTTGGCCCGGCGTAGTTAATTTGCGCTGAAACTCCAGCCGGAGAGGACCGCCACTTCACCCGACGCCCCGGTCGCGGAGGTGAATCCGATGAAGGCCTTGCCTCCCGCATCCAATCCAAGCGTTGTCAGGTCCACCGCCGTGGTCAGCACCATCGTGCTGTCCAGAAACACCGTCATCGTTTTCGCGGTGCCGCCGTAAGTGATTTTCGCGTCGTGCAGGTTCCCGTCCGCTAGCGTCGAGGCAAGCGCGGAGGCAATCCCTAAATCAGCCCCCGTCCCGTGATGGGCCGAATTGGCTGCGGCCCCATTGCTCTGCACGCCAATATGATTCGCGTTGGGATCCCCCAGATCGGCTTGATTCAGGTACGTGTCGAATTCAACCGCCAAGCTTTGGCTGATCCCGTCGTAGCCAATGCCACCACCGGCACCACCGATTGCCGTGGACCCGCTGTTCTGGATCACAAACGCAAACCCGTCCGCGGGCGGATTGGTCACCCCAGTCAGCCTGAACTGGAACTGCGTGGTGAAGCCGCTGCTCACCGTCAGCTTGCCGGGATACCAGGCGGAAGAAGCCTGGCCCACGGCGTTGGTCATCGTGATTTGGTTTGCCGTGGCTCCGCCAATCGCGTTGCCATTCGCGGTAAGCGTGGTGAAATCCACGCTGGCAAATCCGTCAGAGATGCTGAAGGTTTGCGGCACATCCGCAGCCGGCAAATAGTTGACGGTGCCGGACTGTTGCGCCGTGATCGTGCACGTACCGGAGCCGGTTAAATGGACCAGACTTCCCGTTACCGTACAACTCCCGCCAGCGATAAAGCTTACCGAGAGCCCCGAGGTGGACGTGGCGCTTACGTTGAAATCCGGCGCGCCGGATTTTTGATTCGCCAGTGCCGCGAACGTAATCGCTTGCGCCGACGGCGTGATGATGAAGCCGGCCGTGTTGTAGGTGATGTTGTAATTCGCCAATGCCGCCACCGGGCCCAGCGTGGCCGAGATCAGGTACGGAGATCCCGCAACGTTCTCGCCCGCGGCCCGCGTGTAGACCGCCGTGATGCCGTCGCCTGCGACAAAGCCAACCAGCGAGCCGCTCAGCCCCGGGTCCGCCGCACCGAACACTTTGCCGCTGGCGTTGGGCGTTACCGAAGCGGTTTTCTGTGCGATGGAACCGCTTGCGCCAGTCAGCGTCACCGTGTAATTGCCGCCCGCGTTGCCGTCGTTCACCATATACGATGTCACCGTCAGCCCAACGCTGGTACCGGCATTCTTGCTATTGAACGTTTCAATCAACGGGCTCACCGTATCTTTGGCCAGCTTCAGACCAGTGGCGATGGGCGTGGCGCCGGGCGCCGCCGTGGTTCCATCATACGTTTTGGACGATGTAACCGCCGCGATCGAAAGCGCCACCGGCACAATGGTAAAGGTGCCGGACGTATAAGTCACGCCCGCCGCCGGCGTACGCCCCGTGCACGTAATCGCATTCGGATAGCTTCCCGCGTTGCTGGATGCCGTGATGGCGGAACTCAACCCGCAGGTTGTGGTCCCGGCCAGTCCCGCATCTTGTCCCGTGGTGGTAAACGTAAAGCTTGCGGGATTGGCGTCACCATAGTTTCGCGTTACCGGATTGGCCGCGATGAACAAGTGCTTCACGATCGCGCTCGCCGTGTTCGACGGCGTGCTCTCGGTCCCTTTGATGTCCACCGACGTCACAAAATAGGTGTAGTTCACGTTGTACAGCGTGCTGCTGCTATTCACCACATCGGTGTAGGTGGTTAGCGGCGGCGCGCCGCTCACCGAACCAATCAGCACTGGCGTGGTGTTTCCCGCGCTGGTCCGGTGAATGTTGTACTGCCGGATTTGACCAATGCCTGGCGCACCCCAGTTCAGTGTCACGCCATTCAAATCGCGCCCCAGCCCATCCGCCGGTGTGTTCGCCGTCAGCGGCTTGGCCGGATCAATGGGATCCAGCGTGGCGATCACCGTGTCAAAGTCCACGTCGCCTAAATCGGTTTGTCCCAAGTCAGTCTGCCCTAAATCCGTCTGGCCTAGATCGGTTTGCCCTAAATCCGTCTGCCCTAAATCGGTTTGCCCCAGATCCGTCTGCCCTAAATCAGTCTGCCCCAAATCTGTTTGACCCAGATCCGTTTGGCCTAAGTCCGTCTGCCCCAAATCCGTTTGGCCCAGATGAACGTCCGCCGACAGCCCGCTGACATTCAGCCGTGCGCCAATTTGACGCAGGTTCAGGCTTCCCCAATCGTTCGAGTCCACCAGATACCGCTTACCGGGCGCGCCCGCGGCAAGTTTCGGATCAACGGAATCCTTTACCGGATCGCCAATCACGCCGTTGAAATCGATGTCCACCGCAATGCGGCTGCCGGGCGCGTTGTCCAACTTGCCGTTATTGTTCCAATCAATGTAGGACCCAATGGGAGAATCCAGCCGAAGCGAAAGATCGCCATTCAGCGGCGTTCCGTCGCAGTGCGCCTTGGCGGCTCCCAAACCGTTCGGATTGTTGGGGCCCACCGGACCATAGAAACGAATCCGGTATTGCAGATTGCTGGGAAACACGGTTTCTGACAGATTGTTTTCCTCCAAACCGGGCAGCGATCCGTAGGAGTAATCGATGTGCGGATTGCCACCGGCGTCGATCAACCCCCGGGTTTGGTACAGATAGTTCATCACGCTGGGATAATTCGGCTCGCAGTTGGGAACCCGGAACAGGCCCGCATGCGACAAGCCCAAGTTATGGCCCAGTTCATGCATCAGCGTTCCGGCTTGCACCAGCGTGCTCCCGGTTTGATCGGCACAATCCACAGCGGGGCTGCATCCAGGCCCGTCATCGGAGCGCCACAGACCCAGCGTGATCATCAAATCCCCACCCGGCCGGTCCGCCACACCCGACACACTCTTGGGATCGCGCGTAGTGGGTTTGCCCGCCGCATCAAAGGGCCCCGCCAGCGCATGCCCAAACAAAACGTAGTGAAAAATATCTTTGCGGTTCCGCGCAAAATGCGGAGACATACCTAAAACCGGAAACCCATCCTTCACGGCCCGGAAACCGATTTTCCAGCCCTGTACCGCGTACGGTTCAGAGTAGTCGCAAGTGTAATTGGACTTGTTCTGGCAGCTCAGCGTTCGTTCTTCAATCACTTCGCCGCCGCCGCGCAGGGCTGCACTGTAGGGAATCACATACGGCGATCGCGGCGCCGCCTGATAATTGTTGCCCACATCGAAATGCACACTGATCCCGCGGGCATTAAACGCATCGCCCACCAGCTTCAGCGCCGGCAGCTTGGGCATATGCAAATGCCCGTCGGTGCCGTGCAGCCAATCGAGTTCAATGAAAACGTCTTTCTTGTTGGCCGTGGCTCCCATCGCCGGCAAATTCACGCACGGCTCCGCCGCATAGTCCGCACAGGTGCCGAAGGTGGCCTCGTGTGTAGCGTCGCCGGTCCTCAGGTGCATTCCCCTGGTTTCCCACACATCCAAAAGCCCGTCGCCATCGCTGTCCTTCACGTTGGTGCTCAGGATCAGCGCACTCCATGTCAGGCACGCCGAACGGCCCGAAACACTCGCTTGGGTTTCAAACGAAGAATCGTTCTCTTCCAGCTTGATGTTGAATGTCGGGTTGTCCCAGCGTGGTGACTGCGCTCCCTTGAATGGATTGACGGCGATCACCGAATCATCTCCGCTCACCACGCTCGAAAAAGCGCTTTGTCCATTGCCGACAATCTGGGTCATCTTCGCGCCTGCCGCTCCGTATCCCGATGCTGCCTGGTAGAATCCGCCCACTTTCAGTTCCAGTCCATCGGAATCGTTGGTTGCCGTATAGGCACCGTCGTAGATCACCACCGAACGCAAAGCAGTGGAGAGAGACAACCCGCGGTAGACCACCACCAGCGTGGCGCCATTGGTGTAGGGAGCCCGTCCCGTAAGGCCGCCTCCGCTATCCGGTAGCTTTACGGTGTGCGGACCATTGGCGATGCGAACGTTGTTGGTTTGGTCCACCGCCAAATAACGCAGCACGTCGGCGCGATAAACTCTTCCCTTCGCTAGCGCCGAACTGTCGCACGCCGGATTCGCCGCACTGCCTCGCGGCGCCCCCACAATGGCCTTGCCGTCGAAGAAACCGTTGATGGAAGAGGGCGCCGCCGTGGTCTCCACCGATTGCCAGTACAAAAACGCCGCCACGATATCGGCGCCCAAGGGAACCCCGCTCACGGTGAGTGTGTTGCTGGCGAAACCGTTCACTCCCGTTCCGCGCAACCCCACGCCCGCCACCACGTAATCGCCGGTAAGGAAATAGTTTTTGGTATAGCTCAGCGCCGGAGCAGCATCCAGCGGTTGGTACGCAATGGCCAGCCAACCCAGCACAATCGCTGAAAAAGAAAACGCACGTACGAACTGTGGCATCACTCTGCCTCCGATAAAAGTCTCGAAACGGTCTAGAAACAAAAGTCCCCGCTAACGCCGCGCAACCGGGCACGGAGATCTACGGGGAAGTCTATCTTACCTTGTGTTTAAGCAGACTGTCGAGCGCGCCAAGCGCAGTGCGGCAGAATGAACGTACTAGAGCCCCGCCTTATTGCCCCAGTTTGCGCCGCAGTTCCGGCAGTAGCGGGTCTTCCTGGGCTTGCCCTCGAATCGCCACGTATTTCTTGTAGGATTCGGCAAAGCCTGTGCTCTTCATGCCTTCCCGTGCGCGCCCCTGGTAGTAATACACCAGCGGAAAATAGCTCGCCGTGGGGACTTCGTCCAGGAATAAGGCCAACGTTTCACCGCGGCGCTTCAGGCACCGGTCAAATTCCGAATCGGCTTCCGTGAACGCGCCGGTTTCTAAATACGCCCGGCCCAGATCAAACCGGCCAATCCAGGTATCCAGCAAATTGTTGGCGTCGCCGAACAACTTCACGGCCTGCCGCGCGTCGCCGTTCTTCATGGCAATTTCTCCGCCGATCAATTTCGCGTACGCTTGCGCTTCCACCTGCAGTTCAGCTCCCAAGCCGGCGGCCAACTCCTGCGCCTTGGCCGGTTGGCCCGCCACCGCGAAAACCATGGCGGCCGCAAATCTGGTCTTTACGGCCTTGCTGGAGTCCAGCGCATTTTTGGCGGCATCCACCGCCAGTCCCGGCTTCTGCAACAGCAGTTGGGTAGATGCCAGCAAGGCAAACTTGTCGGCCGCCGCGTCCGGCCGGCGCGCCGATTCATCCTCCGCCGCTCCTTTTTGCAATAGGGACACCGCCGCGCCATAGTGGCCCTCGTACGCCGCAATGTCCGCCAACCCGATCGCCGCGTCAGAGGGGCTGATCTTCTCCAGCTTCCGGTAAGCCTGCGCCGCCGGAGCCAAATGTTCCAGCCCTACGTTCGCAAACGCCTGCGCCTGAAACGCAGAGGCATACGACGGATTCAACTCCAGCGCCGCCGCCGCCTCCGTGCCCGCCGTCTGAAAATCACCAGCGTAAGCCGAATACAGCGATAGATTCACGTGATAGGTGGCCCGCTTGGGCAGCACCGCCACCGCGCGCCGCACTTCCTCTAACGCTTTCGGAAAATTGCGCAACTGCGTCAGGCACACGGCCATGTTATTGGCCGCGCCGGTATCGGAGGAATACCGCGAAAGCAAGGTTCCGTATTCCTCCACACACTTTTGTTGATTGCCTCCCAACAAGTACAGAAACGCCCGCGTGCGAAAACGCTCACGCTCCGTCATCTGGTCGATATGTGTGATCGCCTGCTTGATGTACTTCTCGGCATCTTGCTGCCGGCCCAGATTGTGCGACGCACTCGCCATGCCCGCATAGGCCAAGCCAAAGTTGGCGTCCAAATCCACCGCCTGCGAAAAGCGCCGCTGCGCTTCGTCATTCTTGCCGCTCGATAAAGCGTCCAGCGCCAGCGCGTACTCGTGCACCGCCTCCAGCGACGCGGCAGTCAAAGTCTCCATGGAAAATCGCTGCGCGGAATCGGAACTGGCGTCACCCAAAGCCTTGCGAATGGTTCCAGCCAGTTTGGTGACCGCAAACAGCACCTGATCCTTGCTGGCGGCCGTCTCCTCCGCGTTGGTGATCACTTTACCGGTCACCGCCTGGATCGCCCGCAGCGACAACTGATAGTTGCTGCCCTGATGTTCCAGAGATCCGGACACCACCACGTTTAAGCCTTGCGCCACCGCGATTTTCAAAGCCGCGGATTCGTCCAGCCCCCCCGGGATCGCCTGCAAGCCCAGGTCCCTCAACCGCGTGCGGTCATATGCGTTGATGAAACTGGCCCCTTCCATCGCCAGTTTCAAAGCCGATTCCAAGGTTCCACCGAAAACCGGATCGCCCGTGTGATTGCTGAAATCGGAAATCATCACGGTCATCGGTGTCGACGGCGCCGCCGGTTGACTGTTGTAGCGGATCACGCCGAAAATCCCCGTGGCCACTACCGCCACTGCGGCCAGCGACAGCGTGATCCATTTCCAGGCCTTGGAATGCCTACTCGCCGCGCCAACCATTCCCGCGCCAACCATTCCCGCGTTGGTCATTCCCGCGCTGGTCATTCCCGCGTTGGTCATGCCCGCGTTGGCCATACTCGGGTTGAGCATGGTTTGTCCCATCACCGTCCCACCGGCCCCCGCCTGGCTCCAAACCGTCTGTCCACCAGGCAGCGTTTGGGTTGGCTGGTGCGGGGGCTGCGCAGGCAAACTCGGCCGAAAGCCCACCGGATCGTTCGTCCAGCCATCCAGATCCTGAATAATTTCGCGGGCTTTCTGGTAGCGTGCGTTCCGCTCCACCACCAGGCACTTCAGAACAATGTCGCTTAATCCCTGCGGCACGTCCTGCTTTACTTCAATCGGTGGCAGGGGCCGCTCCTGCACCCGTTTTACCAGCATGCCGACGGTGGTCTCCGACTCATAGGGCGCCCGCCCCGTCAGCAATTCATAAAAAATAACGCCCAGCGAAAACAAATCCGAACGCGTGTCAATCTTTTCGCCCTTGGCTTGTTCGGGCGACATGTAGGCGGGCGTGCCGATCAACGCTCCCGTGGAGGTCAACCCCGTATCTTGCGTGGAGCGCGCAATGCCAAAATCCATCACCACCGCCCGGCCGCCGGTCTCAATCATAATGTTGTGCGGCTTCAGATCGCGATGCACCACGCCTTCGCCGTGCGCGGCTTCCAGCGCGCGGCAAATCTCGCGAATGATTTTCACTTTTTCTTCCGTCGTGAACGGATAGCCCTTGCCCAACATCGAATGCAGGTCCTGGCCGGGGACGAACTCCATGGTGATGAACCGCACGCCATCGGCTTGCCCCAAATCAAAAATGCGAATCACGTTCTTATGCGTAATCTGGCGGGCCAGCACCAGTTCCTGTTTGAAGCGGTTCAGTATCTCCGGTTGGTTGGCATACTCCGGCCGAATCACCTTCAGGGCCACCACCCGATCCACTTCCACATCCCGCGCTTCATACACCGCACCCATGCCGCCTTCGCCCAGCAGCCGGACAATTTTGTAGCGGTTCCCCAGCGTCGTGCCGTTGGCCAGGTTGCCCAAGCGAAACGTCCCGTCGCTTGCATGGGGCATGTCTGCTTTGAACGTGTTTGTAGGGGGCGCTACCGTCCCCAAAGTTCTGTCCGCGTCCTCCATGGGCACCTGGGTGACGTCTTCTTGCGGCCCCAGCTGCTGCGGGGCCTTCAACGGCACATTCAGCATGGTCGCGTCTGCATCAAGCACCGCGTTGCAACGGCCACAACGGGCTGCCCCGAAAGGGCTATCGAATTGGCAGGCTGGGCATTGCATCTTAATTTGGATCAGGCAAAGGGGATTGCTGAACCGGCCGTTTCACGCAACCGTCGCCATTGTCGTCACCATTGTCGTCACCATTATAGTTACACAGGCTACCCCGAACCAACGTGCAAATCCGTCCTGCTACAATCAAAGCTGCCTTCTGCTAGAAGCTAGCGCCTAAAACCGCCAGGCGGCCACCGACGTGGGGCATTGCGGCTCCGGCGGCCTTGTGGTGATGACACCAGCGCTTTCCGGCCGGTCAAATTTAAAATCGGTGCATTGGCTTCGTCTGTAACCAAACACTTCATTTTTAACAAAACATTTCGGGAGAAAATGTCTCAACCAATTCGCGTTCTGTTTGTTTTTGGTACCCGGCCGGAGGCGATAAAAATGTGCCCGGTGGTGCTGCAGCTGCGCCAGGACCCGCGCTTCGCTGCTCACTTCAGTGTCAAGTGCTGCGTCACCGCCCAGCACCGCTCCATGCTCGATCAGGTGCTTTCCGTTTTCGGTGTCGTGCCCGATTACGATCTCAATGTGATGACTCCTGGGCAAACCCTGCCCGCCCTCACGGCCCGGTTGATGGAAGGTTTGGATGGCATTCTCGCGCAAGAAAATCCGGACATCGTCCTGGTGCAGGGCGACACCACCACCTGTTTCGCCGGGGCCCTGGCCGCCTTCTACCGCCGCCTGGCCGTGGGCCACATTGAAGCCGGCCTGCGCACCGGCGACATTTATCAGCCCTTTCCCGAGGAAATCAACCGTTTATTGGTTGGCCGCCTGGCCACCTTGCATTTTCCGCCCACCGACCAGGCCGTGCGCAACTTGCACGCCGAAGGCATCACCGAAGGCATCTACAAAACCGGCAACACCGGCATCGATGCCGTACTGCAAGTCAGCGAACGCTTAAGCACTGGCGCCCTCACCGTCGCCGATCCAACACCAGTCGACCCAACCAAGAAGATGATTCTGGTAACCTGCCACCGCCGCGAAAATTTCGGCGACGGGGTCCAGCAAATCTCCCAGGCCCTGCTGGAACTCAGCCGCCGTGACGATGTGCAAATCATTTTTCCGGTCCATCGCAATCCCAACGTCTGGCCCATTTTCAATTCCCAGCTCAGCGGCCAGCCCAACATCACTTTGCTGGAACCGCTCTCCTACGTGCCCTTTATCGATCTCATGCGCCGCTCCTACCTGATCCTCACCGATTCGGGAGGCATTCAGGAAGAAGCCCCCAGCCTGGGCAAGCCCATTCTGGTGATGCGCGAGAAAACCGAACGCCCAGAAGCCGTTGACGCCGGAACCGCGCGGCTGGTGGGCACCGATACCCGGCGGATTGTGTCCGAAGCCAGCCGCTTGTTGGACCAGCGCTCGGCCTACCAGCAGATGACGCACCAACATAATCCCTACGGCGACGGCCAAGCCAGCCAGCGCATTCAACAGGCCCTGCTAAAACATTTCGCCCGTTTCTCGCAGGCCACCCATGTACAGTAAATGTCCAGTAAATGTACAGCCAGTAAATGTACAGTAAGAAATGTACAGTAGAAAGAGTTACCCCAACCCCAACATGGCGACCAAGCCGGAACGAAGCGAGACTGCCTACCTGACCCAGATGGCCGAATTCAGCACCAACCAACCCAGCAAAATCATCGTCACGCTCCCGGCTTATAACGAGGAGGAAAATATCGCCACCCTGCTCGAAACCATCAGCGACAATCTGCGCACCGAAGGTCTGCCCTTTGAGATCCTGGTCGTCGAAGACGGCAGCACCGACGGCACCATGGCCATTTTGCGGCAATACCAATCCAAGCTCCCGCTCACCGTGTATCCTCATCCGCGGAATCAAGGCCTGGGGCCTACCATTCGCGACGGTCTGAAACTCGCTTCTGAACGCGGCAACCTCAACGACATCGTGGTCACGCTCGACGCTGATAACAGCCACAACCCCGGCCTGATCCGCCGCATGGTGGGCCGCATTCGCGAAGGGCACGATATCGTCATCGCCTCCCGCTACCAACCCGGCGCGCGCGTGGTCGGCCTGGCCTGGTTCCGCCAGATGATGAGCGTGGTGGTCAGTTGGATGATGCGCCTGATCTTCCCCATCCCCAGCGTTCGCGATTACACCTGCGGCTTCCGCGCCTACCGCGTCACTGCCCTACGCCGCTGCTTTGCCGAATACGGCGATAAATTTGTCGATCAAGCCGGCTTCCAGTGCATGGCGGACATTCTGCTGAAAGCCCGCATGCTGAACCTGATCATGGGCGAAGTGCCGATGATCCTGCGCTACGATCTGAAGCTCGGCCAAAGCAAAATGCGCGTGGCCCGTACCGTAAAAAATACCCTTCTGTTGATGCTGCGCCGCCGCCTTTTCGGCGCGAAGTAAGTGCTTTCCATAGCGCCGCCGCCGCGCACGAATTCTGCTCCTCAAGCCGGCCATCGGCCTGCGCCTGTTAACATGGACCATGAATGCTTAACCTGCAGCTAAGGCCAGGGCTTGGGAACGTTGTTTTCCGGGCGCTCGCCGTCCTCCTTGTGGCACTCCCCGCCCGCGGCGCCACTACGGTTGCCCGCCTGGAAACCACCGCTCAACAGGCGGTTCTGCGCCTCACCACCGATCAGCCTGCCGCCGCGCCTTGCTCCATCCGCGTGTCCCTGGTCAATCAATTTGCTGCCGGGTACCAGCCGGTTCATGACGTCAATCAGAACCTGTTCAAAAATTCCGATCAATGCTCTCGCCCCGGCAATGTGCGGGATGGCAACACGTTCACCTTCGTGCTGGGCCAACGAACCGCTGAAATCGCAAATGATCATTTGCGCTATAGCCGCTCCCTGCAGGCCGCGACAACGTATTTCTATCAAATCCAACTGGGTGCCGATACCGTCACCGGTCAGTTCACCACCACTACCATCCTCACCGGCAATACTTATAATGATTCCCGCGTGGACCCGGCCCGGCCCGGCGAATATCTCTACCCCTCCATCGATTGGGCCGACAAAAACAAAACCTATGTCGATCCCTTTACCGGCGCTTTGTTGAAACGCGCCGGCTCGCCCGGCGATATCGGAGCCTCCGTTACGGAAGAGCCCATTGGTCAACTCCGCCAGCTTGGATCGTCATGGCAAATCCAATCTCCCGCGCAGAAAGCCGCCTCCTCGGGCACTGCCCAAGGCAAACTCTTCCTGCCAGCCCAGTCCTGGAAGCCCGGGCCATCCGATATCCGCGCGGTTGACTTCGTGCAATTGAATGTCAAGCTCTCCGGCACCGCCGCAGCCGTGTGCCTTACCCTCGACGCTGTCCATTGCGCCGGCGGTACCATCCGGCAAACCATCGCCCCGGACAATGGCAAGACGGAAGATCGCAAGCTCACCTTTGGGACCAACGTTCCCGTCTTGCGCGCCTGGCAGGACGGGCCCACACCTCCCGCCTATCGTGATGATGTTCGCGTCCTGCAAGGGAGTGCAGTGCTCGATAGCCCAACCGCGAACGACCGTAGGATCATTCGCTGGGCCAGCGGCGAGTACTTCAATATCCATTGGGCTCCCGGCAGCCGCATCAAACTCGCCGCGCCCAACACCAACCCGTCCCCACCGGCGGACTGTGAAATTGCTTCCGTCAATAGCGATAAGGAACTCTCGGTCATCGCCGGCACATGCAGCCCGCCATCAGGCATCGTATCCTTCTCTGGCAGCAACTTCGGTTTCCTGCTGTGGAACCCCGACCCTGCAGGCAGCGCCCTGCATGTCGCCGAGCCCACCTGGACGCTGGGCATCAGCGGCTTCGCCTCCGAATGGGCCGCCGGCTATGTGAATCTCTGCTCCCCATTGCCCACGCCCGGTCCAGAACATCAGCAGGGCAGCATTTGCGGGGCCGGCCCTGGCTACGCGCAATACCAAATCACAACCCCTCTGTATTGGTTTGGCACCGATGGGCAATCCGTCGTTTTGGGCGGTATGTCGGTTCCTCACAATTCCCGCTACAACGGATCCTGCGAAAGCACGGGCGTGGTGTGGGATGGCAACCAGCCGGCTACCTATTACTGCCTGGGTTCGGTGGCGAAGGGCCCAACGGTGCTTTTTGCGGTGCGCTACAAAGGGAATTATCAGAACTCGCCGGTCACCGATGCTAACGAACTGCGCTCCGATGTGAACCTGCTTTCCGGCAACATCGACCAGGCCGCCAGCGCTTTCGAAACCGCCTACAAAGGCTTTTCCGAAGGCACCCAATACGGCTGGAATCTGCTCGGATGGCAACCCTACGGCCAAAAAGGCGCCCTGTTGCTCAAACGCAATTGGGACATTCAAAATTCCCCGGGCTGGTGGATGGTGTTTGATCTCAATACCAATTCCGTGTCAGCCATGTTGTGCTCTTACTGCGGCGGCCCCGGCGCCATCAATCGCTGGATTGGGATCCACAGCACCTCGGCGGCCTACGGCGTTCCCTGGGCTATCTCCACCGTCGCTACTTTGGAATACGGCTCGTCGGTGGCCGCTACTTCTGGCACGCCCATGCTTCCCGTCGCCCCCTATCTCTCCTGCCCTGCCGACAGCTTCGATCCCTCGGTTGCCGGTAAGCCCTCGTGCTCCGGGCCCATCCCCATCCCGTCGCTCACCCCAACCGATCGCAACAACCGCAACTTGTTCCGCCAAACTTGGCAGGCCGGCGATTATGCTGAAGTCTTCGACGGTGATCGCGATACCTACGAACGCGTGCGCCTGATGAAGATCGATGCTAGCGGCGGACAAGCCTCCCTGATTCTCCAGCGCTGCGTCCGCAACTTCATGTATCCCAACTGCGGAGCCCATCCCGGCAACCTGCGCCTGGTGGCCTCCCCCGGCGCCTTCGTGGAATTTTGGTGGAATTGGGTCGCCAATCCCCACGGCACCTCTTCCACCGGTACCGAACACACTTTGGCAGAAGACCCCGACTCCTCCGGCTGCCACTATGTCTACGCCATGGAGATGTTCGTGGTCGGCTGCCCCAAAATCCATCCCAAGGATGCCCAGGGACGCGAACTGCCCGGCACCCCCGTCCGCATGGGAGCGCTTCCCGCCAACCTCGACGCTAAATTTGTGCTGGTCAACACCGACGGCCCATTTGCTGCTCACGCCCACATTCTCTCGGGTACGTTCAACGAGATGCATCCTTCCCATACCCAATACCGCTCTCCCGACAAAGACACCTTCCTCAGCATGCGGCCCTACCTCGGCGACGCCGCCCTGGCCAACAACGTCGTCAAAATCGGGCAATATTTGTATCGCATTCGGCCCGACCCCGCAGCCGGTCTCGAATACCGCAAGTTACCTTTGATCGTCATGGCCGGAGACATTCCCGTCGCCGACGTCAGTCCCAGCCTGATCAAAGATGTTCGTGAGGATGCCTATAAGGCCTGCTACGTGGTCATCCCCGGAAACTGCTATGCCGGTTCGCAGCCCGGTGAAATCTATCTGAACGCTCCGTTTGTCTCGCAAACATCCACCTTTGGCAACCGCTTCGACAACAGCCCGCCCATGGATATCAGCATCACGCAATCTTCCTCGACCAACAGCATGCAAGAGGCCCGTGTGATCGATCGTCACGACCCGGAAGGCCATTTCGTTCGCCGCATCACCACCGCGCTGGCGCCGGCGCGCATGCAATCGGTTTATTGGAACGCCCACGCCCTTCCCGACAATAGCTGGGCATTTTTTCTGGGCTACCGCATGGACCGTGTCCGCAATGAACTGATGCTGGTGAAACTCCCGCCCATGCCCGATCCCAACGATCCAGTCAAGCGCAACGATTTTCAGCCGGTGCAGGTCACCGTGCCCGCCCATGCCGATGGCGCATCCGTGCGCGCGGTCTTTGGTTATGCGGAAAATGGCGATACCGGTGCTGGCTTCTGCACCTCCCGTCAGGTCGCCTGCACCACGGCGGTGGCTCCTGCAGAAAAAGCAACGAAGCCGTTTGTGTGGCTGGATGAAGCGCAGACCGCGTTGTCCTGCCGCACGGGCTGCAAACTCTCTATCCCCGCGTTGCCCGGCCACGTTGTGTACTACAAACTGGAGTGGCTGAACGCGAACGCGCAGGTGGTTGGGTACGGGCCCCTCACGGCGGTGGCGGTACCGTAGGCGCGATTCGGGCCGCAATCAAAGGTAGCAGTTATTCTAAACATCGTTCTCACTGCCAATCCGGCAACAAATGATCATCGTCGTCATCATCGTCATCGAAGGGCCACCAACGGGTATCGGAGCGATGGAATTCCAGCCCTCTTTTCGTCACTAAAAAGTAGGTTGCAAAATCTTCTTCGATTGCATCAAGAGACGGCATATTTGCCAGCTCATTCTGATCGGGCAAGTGATAGGCGTTTGCCAACCCGTCCCTAATCAACTCGATCAACGCTCCCACAATGTCAGCGCGTTCAACCATCACTCCCCACTTGGCGGCCCGCTCGCCAACGTTTTTTAGAATGATCTGGTCGACGTTTTCGTAGTCGTCACAGATCTCGGTAAGCAGCAGACGCAGGATCAGTTCGCTCCTTTGCATAGGTCCATGTTAGAGCGGTTGTCAGCGAATACCTTTGACGCTAATGACTCGCCGCGCGGTACCTCCCTGCCCGCCCGCAAGCGTTATCATATGGCAGATGAGGACCCGCCCTTTTATGCTCACTCGCGTACTTTCCTTCACCCTGCTCGCCGGCGCCCTGAACGCTCAGGTGTCTAATACAGGTGTTACTTTCGACCGCCTTCTCCACGCCGACCGCGAGCCCCAAAACTGGCTGACGTATTCCGGCTCCTATCAAAGCCAGCGCTACAGCGCCCTCACCCAGCTCAACCCCACCAACGTCAAGGACCTGCAAATGCATTGGGCCTTCCAGGCCCGCTCCATCGAAAAGTTTGAGGCCACCCCACTGGTTGTCGATGGCGTTATGTATCTCACCCAGGCCCCCAACGACATCGTTGCGCTGGACGCAGCGTCGGGCGAAATCAAGTGGATTTATTCGTACTCGCCTTCGCGCGAAGCCAAGCCCTGCTGCGGCCGCGTGAATCGGGGCGTGGCCATTTTAGGAAATAGCATTTTCATGGCCACCATCGACGCCCATCTGGTCGCCGTCAACGCCCGCGACGGCAAACTCCTCTGGGACAAGGAACTTGCCAAGGCCGAAGCCGGCTATGCCATGACTCACGCTCCGCTCATCATCAAGGACAAAGTCATCGTCGGCGTCGCTGGCGGCGAATACGGCATTAGGGGATTTATAGCCGCTTATCAAGCGGCGGATGGAAGTGAAGCCTGGCGCTTCAACACCGTTCCCGGCCCCGGTGAACCCGGTCACGAAACCTGGAAAGGCGATACCTGGAAGACCGGCGGCGCCTCCGTTTGGATGACCGGCTCGTATGACGCGGATCTGAATTTGACCTACTGGGGCATCGGTAATCCTGGCCCCGATCTCAATGCCGACCTCCGCGAAGGCGACAACCTCTACAGCAACTGCGTGGTCGCCCTCGACGCCGATACCGGCAAAATCAAATGGCATTTTCAGTTCACCCCACACGACGTTTGGGATTACGATTCCGTCCAAGTCCCGGTCCTCGCGGACATGAATTGGACCGGCCGCGATGGACGTACTCAACCTAAAAAAGTCATGCTGTGGGCCAATCGCAACGGCTTTCAATATGCGTTGGACCGCACCACCGGCCAGTTCCTGCAAGGCAAACAGTTCGTGAAGGTCACCTGGGCCACCGGCCTCGACGAAGCCGGCCGCCCCATGCGCGTGAAATCGCAGGAGCCCACCGAAGCCGGCGTCAAAGTCTACCCCAGCCTCTCCGGCGGGACGAACTGGTACTCGCCCGCTTTCAGCCCGCGCACCGGCCTGTTCTACATCCCTGCCTGGGAGGACGTCTACACCAACTACACCAAGCTCGACAACGACTACAAAGAGGGCAAGCTCTTCATCGGCGGCAGTTTTCAATCGCCCATTCCCGGCCTGCGCGGCAACCAGCTCCCCAAGCCCGTCACCACCGAAGGCTACGGAACCATACGGGCCATCGATCCCAAAACCGGCGAACGCAAATGGGAATTTAAAATGAAAGACATGACCATGAGCGGCCTGCTGACCACCGCCACTGACTTACTCTTCACCGGAGGCCGCGACGGTTTATTCCAAGCCATCGACGCCCGCGACGGCAAACCCCTGTGGAAAGTAAACAGCGGAGCCGAAATCGCCATGGGCCCCATGACGTACGCCGTCAACGGCAAGCAATACGTGGCCTTCGCCGCGGGCAGCAGTTTGTTTGTCTACGGCCTGAAGTAACCCACGAAAACAGCACCAAGCCGCCACACGTAAGTGTGCGGCGCAACACCCAGCACGCCCTGGTAGCTCCGGTCGCCAGACCGGAGACGAATCAATCAACACGCCGTAGTAACCGCCACCAACACAAACCACCAAGCCGCCACACGTAAGTGTGCGGCCAAGACCATTGCCAGCACAAATCCAATCTGCGATCCTGCGGACGTGCAGACGTCCTCGAAACTGGTCCTTGCCGCAGCTGTGTTCGCCGCCCGTTGTAGCGCCTGCACCATCGTTACCGCCCTGAATAGTGAGATCCCTGTCGGTTCAAATTTCAAGGTCAAAGCCCAGAACCACGGCCAGCCCGTTTCCGGCCTTCCCGTAGTGCTGGACCGCGCTCAAAGTGAGCGCTCTCAATCCAACACCCAAACGCGGTTTGACGTTCGCACCGCCAAGAATGGCATGGCAACCTTCCGCAACGTCCCCCCGGGCCACTACTATCTTTATCCAGCGCTCGACACCAACTTCTCCAATCACGCAGAACTGCAAGTAAACCCCGCTTGGCGAAACGATTCGACCATACCGCTTCAATGGCCCAGCCGCGAACCCATCGCCGTCCGTTCCCTCAAAGGCACCATCCACTCACCCGACTACATTCCCGGCCACCCCGAACCCAAGCGTAACTTCGACTTGCTCGAAGCCGTCTCCGCCAAGTGGCTAAAAACCTTTCAGACCGATGACGCGGGCGCATTCGATCTGGCCACCACCAAACCCGGTCTCTATTTCCTGCGCCTGGACATGGAAAACATCTTCGTCGAAGTCGCCCCCAACGCTTCGCTCCCCGCTTTGGATCTCGACATCGGCTGGACCAGTTGCGGCTTGTATTACACAGATCAAAGCAAATGTCGGCTAAGCGACCTCCACGCTAATCGCCTCTCTGGTGAGATGGTCGATGGCAGCGGAGCCGCCATCCTCGGAGCCAAGATTCTACTACTGGATCCCACTGGTGCAGTCGTCGAGCAAACCGAAAGCGACGGCTCCGGCCAATTCAGTTCCAACTACCTCTTGAACGGAACCTACCAGCTGGACATATCGAAACCCGGCTTCACCCACTATCACCGAACCCTTCGCGCTGAATTTTCAACAGAGCCTTCTGCGCCCATCAGGCTCGAACTCGGTGTGTTGGGGAACTGCGGCCGAATGGACCAGAAATAAACTGAGGGGCAGGGGACAGCCACCATAAAATCCGAACTCCCATCCTTCCTAAAATCACCAACATCCCACCGCAACCTGACCAAACCTAAGACCCCCATCCACTACCCTTCAGCCAGAGTAGTTCGTTCTGGCCAGAACGCGTTGCATTACAGCGGTGGCAGCATCGCTGCTGATGAGTGTGCTGATCTTTCGGCGAGGATAAAACCTCTTGCATCGGAACCTACATGGATCG
>JANXYJ010000034.1 GCA_025350105.1 Terriglobia bacterium
TCAGTCAAAAGGCGCCAAGCGGGCGTACGTGGAGCTTTTGAAGGTAGTCGCGAATCAAAGGCGGCAGTTGGAGGATGAGAGTTTCACAAGCAGAGCGCCGGCAAAAGTGACAGCCACGATGCGCGAAAAACTGGCCGGGTACGAAGCGGAGCTGGCCAGTATGGAAGCGCAGTACAGCGACGTAGTCCCGCGAGCCATCGATACCATCAAGGCGGACTATTGCAGAATATTCAAGCTTTCTGCAAGTCAAAAACGGCAGTTGGACAACAAGAAGTTCGTAAACGAGGCTGCGGCGCAAGAGGTTGAGGCGTTGCGCGCCAGCCACGCGGCTAATGAGGCTCATCTGAAGCAACTGGAAGCGCAGATTCTGGGCTAAGCGCCTGGCATGATCGATCTAATAAAGATTCGGGCCCAGCTTCCCCACCGCCGCATCGAGTGGCATGAGTCCATCGACTCGACGATGACCGTCGCGGCACAACTCATAAAAGACGGCGCGCCCGCCGGTACCATCGTCGGCGCCGAACGGCAAACCGCCGGCATTGGGCGCCACGGGCACTCCTGGCACTCGCCCACGGGAACCGGCCTTTATGTTTCAATCATTCTGAATGGTTTTCGTGCATCAGCGAATTCCCCCCTCATCATGCTCGCCCTCGGCCTCGCCGTCCGCCAGGCCGTAGCCGAGGTCACCGACCTGGTCCCCGACATCCGTTGGCCCAACGACCTGATGCTGCGCGACAAGAAATGCGCCGGCATCCTGGCCCAAGCCGAAGGTCCGTTCATCATCGCTGGCATCGGCATCAACGTCCTGCAACGCGAATTTCCGCCCGAAATCGACGCCAGCGCCACCTCGCTGCGCTTGTGCGGCGCCTTTCCCATTGCGCGCGAGCCGGTGTTCATTGCGCTGGTGAATGCCGTCGACGAATATTGCCAGATGAGCGGCGAAAAGATCTCCGACGAATTTCTCCGCACCTCCAGCTACGCCTACGGCCGCCGCGTGCAAGTGGATCTAGATGGGCACACGCTCGCAGGCACCACCCAAGGCTTGGACCCGTCCGGCTTTTTGATCGTGCAAGATGATAACGGCCAACGCACCACTATTTTGAGCGGCGGCGTCCGCGCCCTGGAAATAGGAATGAAAGAAATATGACGAAAAAAGAAATATGACGAAATATGATGCATGCGAATTGCACTCTGCGCACCTGCACTCCCGGCGATGAAGAGGCGCTCGCGCTCGTGGGCGCCGCCAGTTTCCTGGAAGCCTTCGCCGGCGTCATCCACGGCTCCGCCATCCTGGGCCATTGCCGCAAACAGCACGCCATCGAAAAGTATCGTGACTTGCTGGCTTCGCCCGACGCTCACTCGGTGATCGCCGAAGTAGGCGGCGTGGATAGCAACGGGGACCAACTGACTGGCGCGCCCGTTGGCTACGCGGTTTTGTGCCCGCCGGATCTGCCGATCCCATTCACAGCGGACGATATTGAGTTGAAAAGAATTTACCTTTTGCACCGATTTCAGAAAATGGGCATCGGCGGCGAGCTGATGAACTGGGCCATCGACAAAGCTCGCGCGCTCAACAAACAAAGACTATTGTTGGGCGTTTACGGCAAAAACGATCAGGCGCTTGAGTTCTATGCGCACCACGGATTTCAGCGCGTAGGCCGCCGCACATTTCAGGTGGGCGATCGCGAATACGAAGACGCGGTGCTGGCGCTGAAGCTCTAGCGGTCAGTGTTTTTACAACGTCGCCCCCTGCGTGTCTTTCTTTACAACGTCGCCCCGTGCGTGTCTTTCTTTACAACGTCGCCCCGTGCGTCTCCAGCAAATCCACCATCGCCTGATGTCCCTTCAATAACGCCAAATCCAGCGGCCGTTGTTGATTGTCCGCTCGAACACTGACGTCAGCGCCGGCTTCAATCAGCAACTTCGCCAACGCCAAGTCGCCGTTTTGCGCGGCGGCATGCAAAGGGCACCAACCCGAGTGTTGGCGCGCATTCACGTTCGCGCCGCGGTCGATCAACAGCTTGGTAACTCCTGCAGCACGGCCCGCCGCCGCGGCGTGCAGCGCCGTGTTGGTTAACGTGTTCGTGGAACGCGCGTTCACTTCGGCCCCTTTATTTAATAGCTCCCGCGCCGCTTCTTCCTTGCCGAAGTGCGCCGCCAAATGCAGCGGCAGCCAGCCATCCGGACTCACGGCCGTAATCAGAGAACGGTTGCCAGTCAGCAGATTCTCCAGTGCCGCCACGTCACCAGAAAGCGCGGCCGCAAAAATCGCCAGGGTGGGATTCGCGGCGACCACTGCCGATACTTCCGCTGCATGGTCCGCGCGGACCGCCTCATACAGCGTTTGCATAGCCGAGCCCATCGCGTCCGCCTAGCTCAAGTCCAGCGTCATCTGCGGCGCATCTTCCTTTTTCACGGGGGCTTTCTTCTTCCCGTCGCCCACCGGAACCGTAGCCGGCGGAACCGGCACAGGCGCGTTCACCGCACCCGGCGTGAACACGTCTTCCGCTTTCCCCACTTCCCAGGCCAGATGATTGATGTAGAAAAGCAGCGCCGCCGGCGGATGGACTGAGTGAAACCGATCCCAGGCCTTTTGCTGCCACCCATCCTTCAAATGGCTGCTAATATCGCTATCCTTGGCGAAAAATCCGTCTTCGTGCGGCACGCCCAGAAGATCCAACACGGCTTTGATCATATCCAAATGCGAGATCAAAATCGCTTGAGCCAGCTCCGTGGCCAGCGTGCTGGAATCTGGTTCTTTCAAGCGCTCCCACTGGCGTGGTGCCGATTTGCGCAGGGTCTCCGAATTCAACTTATGCAAGTGCAGCCGCGTCTTCAGCGGATCGAAAAGTTGAAAGGTTTTCAGTCTCCCCAACGAAATGGAGCGGAGCAAAGGTTCAAATCCGTCCTGGCCCAGGCGGAGAAAAATATCGAAAAGCTGCATCACCGCTATTGTAGCGGAGACCGCGTGGCAAGTCCCGCGAAACTCAGTTGCACCGCCAACCAAGCGCATCGCAAGAATAACCGCTTTCCTTGGAACACTTCGCAAGGCCCTATTGCAAAGGCTCTCCGGTGTTAGACTAAACCGATGGCCTAAAACGCTGGGATAGACAGTGGGGTCGTTCTGGGCGCATCTATTTTTGACGAAGTAGAAGTTGCTGTAGATTGCAATTGCCTAAAACAGCAATTGCCTTAGAAACGAGGCCTCTCTGAAAGTTCATTTGATCAATCCCAGTGATACTGCGTTTGGAACCGCCGTGATCACTCCCCGCTGGTTGTTTGTCCTGGCCAGCGCCACTCCTGAATCGTTTGGCGATCCCGAAATTTGCGACGAAACGCTGGATTCTCTGGACCCGTTGCGGATTCAACCCGGCGACGTGGTGGGCATTGGCATTCACACCGGCAACGCTCTGCGCGGCTACGCGGTGGGCCGCATCGCGAAAGAACGCGGCGCCTGCGTGGTGTTTGGCGGCATTCATCCCACCCTGTATCCGGACGAATGCTTTGCGCTGGGTTGCGCGGACGCTGTCGTAAAAGGCGATGGCGACGTGGCCTGGGGCCATGCGCTGAACGATTACCGCAACGGCCATCTGCAAAAAGTTTATGAAGGCGGACGGGTTTCGGCGGAAACCTTCAAGGCCGCACGTTGGGATTTGCTACCGAAAGACCGTTACATGTGGGCCAGCGTGCAAACCGTGCGCGGGTGCCCAAAACATTGTTCCTTCTGTTCGGTTTGGCGGACCGATGGCCAGAAGCCGCGCCAACGGCCGTCCGATCCTGTGATCGAGGAAATCGTAGAACTGCGCCGCCAGGGCTTTCGCTTTATTGCGCTGGCCGACGATAACTTTTATCCGGTGACCTTAACCGATATCCGTTTGGCGGAGCGCCAGGGCAACCAACACAAAGTGGAGGAGCTGAAAAGCATCCGCGCGGAACGTTTCGAATTGATGGAACGCTTGTCGCATTTGCCCAGCGATATGACCTTCTTCACCCAGATCATTATGGAAGCGGCCGAGGATCTGGAATTTCTGGACGCCATGAAGCGCGCGCGCATTCGCGGAGCGCTGGTGGGCGTGGAAGCGGTGACGCCCGAAGGTTTGAAGGCCGTGTTTAAGGACTTCAATCAATCCGGCGAAAATCTGGTCAAGCAATTGCAGAAGTTTCGCGATCACGGCGTGCATGTTTTGGGCTCGTTCATCTTTGGGCTGCACACCGACCGCCAGGATACCTTCGGCGCAACCTTGGATTTGGCCCTGAAATCGGTCACCTTCGCGCAATTTGTGATGTTGACGCCGTTCTGCGGAACCGTGGATTTCGAACGTTGGGAAAAATCCTTCGGTGACAACATCCCGACAGTGGACGGCACTCCCATCACTCGCTATTGGTTGATTCCGCCCGAAAAGCGCCCCAAAATGTTCATGCCGCATCCCACCATGGGCTCCGACGAAATGCGTCAGCGGACGCAAGGCGTTTGGGATAAATTCTACAGCCTTCCGGAAATTTGGAAACGCTCCAGCTGTACGCCAAATCTAAAGGCGCGGCTAGGTTTCGTTTTCATCTCGAAACTGTATCGCCAAATGTACGCAAGCACCGGCATCGCCACCGACAGTGCGCGGCGCAACCGCGCCAATCTGTGGGCCCGCCGGCTGGCAGTGCCTACGCGAAAGTTGTTCCAAGGCAAGCCGATGCCGGACCTGAAAGTCCCCGCCAAGCCGGTGCCGGAAGCGGTGCCGGTGGGCGCGTTCAACGTACTACACTAACTTCCTAAAGACGGATTAGCCCACGCCCAGCGCTTCGGTGCTGGGCGTTGTCTTTGTTCCGTTCGCCGGCAGCGACTGGCTGGGTAGTTCGATGCCAGTGGTGGTGCCGTCCCCGATGCGGCTATCCACCCACATCTTATAATCCGTGCCGTACAGCACCTGCAAACGTTCGTCGATGTTGCTGACGCCGATGCCCTGCTCGCCATTGGACGGTTTCTCCAACCCGCCTTTTTCAAGGTTGGTCTTTTCAAAAAGGTGCGACAGCCTGCCCTCCGGAATCCCCACGCCATCGTCTTCCACGTGAATGTGTAAACGCCCATCTTCGCTCAAACGGCTGCGCACGCGAATCGTGCCTCCTTCTACCTTGCTCGCTAATCCATGGCGGATGCAGTTTTCCACCAGCGGCTGCAGCAGCATGCTGGGCACCAGCAGGTCCATGGTCGCCGGATCGATTTCCTTCACGAAATGGAGTTTGTCAAAGCGGACCATTTCGATAGCCAGATAGTCGTCGATGAAAGACAGTTCCTCTCGCAGCGGCGTCAGATTGTCCATCTGCCGCAGCAAGCGGCGCAGAATTTTGGAGAGTTTGTAAACCACCTCGCGCGCCTGATTGGGATTTTGCCGGATTAGCGATGCCACCGAGTTCAGCGTATTGAACAAAAAATGCGGATTGATCTGCCGGCTCAGCGCCAGCAACCTCGCTTCGTTCAAACTCAACTGCTGCAGTTCCAATTGGCGTTCGTAACGCTTGGTATTCCAGATTTTCAGCGGCAACATCGTCGCCAACAAAGTAGTGGCGTAGATGGCGGCGATCAAACCAGCGCTGTTATCATGCATCCATTTGTCTTGCAGCGAGAAAACACCACGGGGGCCAAAGAACCGCGCCAGCAAAGACCGCAATAGTTCAGCCGAAAGAATCGCCAACATGCACAGCAAACTGAACGCCGCCGGCCGCAGATCTCGTTTGCGCAACAAGCGAAACAGGGCCTGATCCGGAAACGTCAAACGCCAGATCGATTCGCGGTCCGGCGCAATGTCGCGCAGCAAGCCGCCCAGCACTCCCGCCGCGGCCAGCAACACCATCGACATCAATTCGCCGTTCAACATCGCGGGAATGGAAATCAGTACACCAGCCAGCAAACCCGTTACGTAACCGCCCAACATACCCACCACCAGGCTGCCTTCCAGCCCCAGATCAACGGCTTGATAGGCATCGCGGGTCATCACGCGAGCGGCCACACCGGCTCCAAAAATGAACGCGCTCACCACGGCCATTTGCACACGCTGCATCAAGGTCCGCTCCTCGCGCATCAACATCTCGTTGAAGCGGCCGCTGCGCGTCAGTACACTGGCCAGCGATGCCGCCACCGCCAGTTTGACCATCAGGATGATGAGGTGCTGATCCAACATTTAAAAGTCCAACATTTAAAAGTCCAACATTCAAAAGCCCAGCATTTATGGGTGGCGCCTACAGGCCCTCTCGCCGATCATTATAATGGAGAGATTCCTATCGAATTGCGAAAAATTGCTGAAGCTGACTTTCCCACCCGCTTTGGCCACTTCCGAATATTGGGTTTTCGGGGCATTACTGGCTCTTCTGAAGAAGAAGCGGTAGTGCTGCGCATGGGTGACATCTCAACGCCCGAACCTGTCCTCATGCGGATTCATTCGCAGTGCTTGACCGGCGACGTCTTTCACAGCTTGCGTTGCGATTGCCGGGCGCAACTGGAACTGGCCATTGAATCCATCGCGCAAGAAGGCCGCGGCCTGTTGATTTACGAACAGCAGGAAGGCCGCGGTATTGGCCTGCTGAACAAACTGCGGGCTTACGAACTGCAGGATCACGGCGCCGATACCGTGGAAGCCAACGAGCTGCTGGGTTTCGAGGCCGATCTGCGCGGCTACGAAATGCCCGCGGCAATTCTGAATTTTCTGGGCATCCAGCGTGTGCGGCTCATGTCCAACAATCCCGAAAAAATTCGGGCGCTCGAAAAAGCCGGAGTCGCCGTCACCGAACGCGTGCCCTGCATCGCGGGACAAGTGGAATCCGTCGAAAAATACATGGAAACCAAGCGCACCAAGATGGGGCATTTGCTCGAATAGGCCGTCCCCATCACTACCGAACCGGCGATACCGGTTTCGCCGGCTCCACAAACTCAACCAGAACTCCGTTGGGATCCAGCGCAAAGACGAATCGGCCGAAGGCACGCTGAATCGGCTTGGCTCCCACACTCACAAAAGCGTAGCCTGCTTCCCGCACCCGATCAATCAACCGGTCCAACTCGCGCACTTGCAGTTGCAGTTGCGGCGCACCCGGGTCTTGAATCCGCAGACGCACCGGCACTCCACCTGCGTCCCGAAACTCGTAAAACTCCACGCGAACCCTCGTACCCGGCACATGGGAGGCACTCACTCTGAACCGGCCCTTGTGCATTCCCATCAAATTCAACACCGCCTTATCGGTCTTAAAACTGGTGCCCCTGTGCAACTCAAACCCCAGAATCTCGCCATAAAACCTGCGCGCGCTGGCCAGATCGAGAACCGTCATGCCGATCGCGGCGCTGGTCACCATGCCACTGTTCACCGCCTCGTTGCCAACCGCCGGGCGCAGCGAATCCGGCGCTTGTACCACTTGAATGAGATACCCATCCGGATCTCTCACTAAAATGGAGCGCACCCGCTCCCTTGCCGCGCCGTCTCTCAAAACACCGATGTCCACGGCCTTCGCCGATACCGTGACGATGCCGGCGCGCACCTTGCGCAGCGCCGCCATCACCGCATCCATGTCGCGTACCTCCAGAATCAGCGTCGTCGCGCCCGCATCCCAAATATTGGGCTGAACCGCGCGGGTTTCAATGTCATTGAATTCCGATAGCTCCAATCCAAATCCAGCATTGGGCAGCCGCATGAACACATTCCGGAAACGCGCGTGTCCGGTATTCGTTAAATCACCCACCAGCGGATCCGCAATCGCTTCCGCCCGCGTTCGTATGGTTTGGGGAGGCGGCGCGCCCGGAATGGCCCCAAACGGCGGGTTGATCATTTCCAGCCCGAATACGTCGTGATAAAAAGCGTAGCCACGATCCAGATCGGCCGTGCTGTGAATCCAGTTGAAGATTCCCGTCACCGCTGCCGAACCCGCCCCCGCCGACTCAGGCACCCTCGCCAACCCCGGCGCCTGCTGCCCCATCATGATCCCCGCTGCCGCCACGAACGCGGTCAGTTTCGCCGCCAATCGCATCCATCCACTCCATCCAGTGCCCAAGTTCTTGTAACCTCCCGTGTCGTGTAACCCGCGTGACGCATTATGACACAGCGGAACCGCGATTCCTTGCAGGGCTCGAAGCTCAATGCGCCCGCCAGCCGCGTTCAAAGTTCCGGGGAAGTTCCGGGGACCCACCGTAACCTCGAAATTCCCCAGCGTGTGAATTCTGCCGTTCACCCACCCGCCACCAACCCCATCTCTGCCAAAATCATCAACATCCCAATCCAGGCCAACCGAAATGAGCCCCCCATCCACTACCCTTCAGCCAGAGTAGTTCGTTCTGGCCAGAACGCGTTGCATTACAGCGGTGGCAGCATCGCTGCTGATGAGTGTGCTGATCTTTCGGCGAGGATAAAACCTCTTGCATCGGAACCTACATGGATCG
>JANXYJ010000040.1 GCA_025350105.1 Terriglobia bacterium
CGCGCCGGTACCGGCGCGCGTCTCGATCCAACTCAATCACCAGACTCCGTCGATTCAACCCCTGCAATGCATTCAATGCAACGGCGTCGGGCAACTCCGCCACTTCCGCCGCGAACCCCAACCTCACCCCACCCGCCGCACACGCCGCCATCGCCACCAGCAATTTGCGCTCGTGGTCGGCGAGCGGAGCAAACGCACTCTCCCACAGAATCTTCAAATTGTCGTCGCCGTAGGACGCGTTGGCTGGAAATTTCTCCAGCAACGAACCCACCGTATACGTGACATTGCTCCCTAGCAAGCCCGCCGCAACGGACACCGCAATCGGCAAATGCTCCAGCTTCTTGAAAAGCTGCTTGGCCTTGTTTGCATCCACCGCATCGCTTTCTAAATCTACGCCGCAGTCAGAAATAACGCGCGTAAACAAATCCAGCGCTTCATCATCGGTAAACGCCTGCGGTTTCACCTTCGTGTACTTCGCAAGAAAGCGGATTGAAGGCTGCCGCGTCGTCACCATCACCGACGCGCGTCCGCCCGGCACCAACTCCCCAGGCTGTTCATCATCCACGTTGTCCAGCACCAGCAAACACCGCTTCCCCGCCAGATACGCCCGCATCTGCCGAGCCACTTCCTGCGGATCGCCATTAGGACGCAAATTCAACTGCCGGTCCAAGTCCCCCGTCAGCGCGGCCAAATCCTTCCCCTGGCAATCCAGCTCGTAAACGTTTTCAAAATGATCGCCATGCCGCCGCACAAACTCCCGCGCCAAATACGTTTTCCCCAACCCCGGCATCCCCGTGATCGGCACCAACGCACCCGGCTGGCTCAAGCGCTCTTTCAGCTCGAGCAACTCCTTTTCCCGCCCGGTGAAATTCGGCAGCGACGAACTAGCATGCGCGTGATTCACTTCCGCAGGCTTCGCCTTTAGCAGACTCGCCTTCAGCGCCTTCATCGCATACAAGCGATCAGTCCGCAGATCGGAATATTTCTTCGTTCGAAGAATCGTCGGCGGCTTGACGTCGCCAATCAGGACGGGGATAAGACGCGCGTTTCCCCCAACATCGCGCCACAGGCCAGCGGTCCACTCCGCTTCCACCCACCCGGACTTGAGTGACGCCACAGACAAGAACAACAACAGCGCATCGAACTTGCCCAGCCCATCGTCAATGCGCGCAACGATGTTATCGCCAAAATCAATCTCATGTGCATCGAGCCAGCACTCGATCCCGCCGCCCAGCTCCAGGAATGCTTTCACTTCCTCGACCAGCGGCTTGTCCACACTCGCGTGCGACAAAAAGACTTGAATCGTCGCCATGAAATTCAGCCTAAATTGGCAATAATTTAAAGTGTACTCGAATTCCCCCGCCCCGCGGCTTGCAAATTAAGCCCATCACCCGGCAATACTTTTCACTCTCCACCATGCCGCCCATCTGCCCTGCTTTCAGTGCCTTGTAAATGCAACCCATCCACGCCACAAACCGCCCGTTCTAATCTCAATCGATGCTGGCCCATAGCTCACATTTCGCGAAACATTTCACCAACACAAATTGGGTTCGTTTCGTAAAAATGCCTAAACTCTCACCCGCAAAGCCTTCTTTGCGGTGGTGCTCAAAGGCAACTTGCCCAAGTCTTCTTCCTCAAACCAACACCCATCCGCAGGTATCCGCGAAGCCACTCCCTCAAACACCAGAAACCGATAATGCCGATGCGTAATCGTATGCTTAAACTCGCCCAGCTTTGCACCAACCCGAACGCCCTTAAACGGCTCCGGCAGATCCCAGAAACCAGCCACGCGAACCCCCGGCACCAACAACAATCTTCCCTTGGACCGGATAATCAACAGCGTCTTTTCCAAATACTCCGCTTCCGGCTTCTTGCGCTTCAGCGGCAACTCGTTTTGCGTCCCCGCCAGTCTAGCCGCGCACCACTTCGCCACCGGACACGCCTCGCACAAAGGCTCGCGCGGCAGACACACCGTCGCACCCAACTCCATCACCGCCTGATTCCATCGCCCCGGCTGCTTGCTGTCCAACAACTCATCCGCCACCCGGCCCGCGTCCACCAATCCGTCATTGGTCAATCGCGCAACCACTCGCCGAACGTTGCCGTCCACCGCCGCGTGCGGTTGATCGAACGCAATGCTAGCCACCGCCGCCGCTGTGTAGGTCCCCACTCCCGGCAATTCCAACAAGGCCGCGTAATCGGAAGGAAATGTTTCGGCAACCAACGCCGCCGCTTTCTGCAAATTCCGTGCCCGCGAATAGTAACCCAAGCCGGCCCACATCGCCAGCAGCTCCGGTTCTTCCGCAGCCGCCAATGCAGCCGGCGTGGGAAAGCGTTCCAGGAATCGTTGATAATACGGAATCACCGCCGCCACCCTCGTTTGCTGCAGCATGATCTCCGAAACCAGAATCCCGTAAGGGTCACGAGTCCGCCGCCACGGCAGATCGCGCGCACGCGCCTGATACCAACGGACCAATGCACGGCGAACCCATGCACGGCGAACCAGCGCACGGCGACTGCCAGAAATGGTTTTTTGGTCCAACTCTTTATACTAGAAGGTGAGCATACCTATTTGAACGACACCATCTCCATCAAGGGCGCGCGGGTTCACAACCTCAAGAACATTTCGCTCGATATCCCTCACGACAAACTCACCGTGGTCACCGGCGTATCCGGCTCCGGCAAATCCTCGCTCGCCTTCGATACCATTTACGCCGAAGGCCAGCGCCGCTACGTGGAATCGCTTTCGGCCTACGCCCGCCAGTTTCTGGACCGCATGGAAAAGCCAGACGTCGACGAGATTGAAGGCATCGCGCCGCCCGTCGCTATCCGGCAAAAAAACACAACCCGCAATCCCCGTTCCACTGTCGCCACGTCAACCGAGCTCTACGATTTTCTGCGCCTGCTATGGGCCCGCGCCGGCCGCACTTATTGCCCCACTTGCAAAACCCAAGTAGAGCGCGACACCGTCGATCACGTGGCCACCAAGATGATGGCGCAAGCGGATGGCTCGCGTTGGTACGCACTGTTTCCTTTGCCCGAATTGAAGGCCGCAACGGAGACGCCAGCGCCGCCAAAATCAAAGGCCAAGCCAAAGCCGCTGCACAAAACCAAACACCAGTTGGTGCCGGAGCCCACCCCCGCCGCCGCGCCTGCTGATCCTTTTCGTGATCGTCTTTTTGACTTGCGCAAAAAAGGCTTCCTCCGCCTCTTTCAAGACGGTAAGACGTTCGAGTTCTCTTCACCAGAGTCGATTCTTGACGTGGATTTCAGTAAGCCCGTTTTTGTGTTGGTGGATCGCCTGGCCATTTCCGCCACCGGCCGCCAGCGTTTGGTTGACACCGTTGAAATCTGTTATCGCGAAGCCGGCGAAGTGATTCTCCAATCCGCTGACGGGCAGCAACAGTTGCTGTTCAATCAAAAGTTCCAGTGCAAGACGTGTTTGAAAGAATTCGCGGAACCCGAACCCACGCTTTTCAGCTTCAATAGCCCCATGGGTGCTTGCAAGCGCTGCCAGGGCTTTGGCAATACCGTTGACTACGACCTGGAACTGGTGGTTCCCGATCGTTCGCTCTCCATCGATCAAGGCGCTGTCGATCCTTGGACCAAGCCGCAGCATTCCTGGTACACCGCCGAATTTCGCTTGGCCGCCAAAGACAGAGTGCGCATGAAGGAGCCCTTCCATGCACTCAATGAAGCCGAGCGCGCTTTCGTCTACGAACACATCCGCCGCTTTTTCCGGGTGGTTGAAACCAAGAAATACAAAGTCCACGTGCGTGTGTTTCTCAGCCGTTATCGCGGCTATACGGCTTGCCCCGATTGCGGCGGTTCGCGCCTGCGTCCGGAGGCGCTTTACATCCGCGTGGGCGGCAAAACCATCGGCGATGTGGTCAAGCTGAACATCGCCGAAGCGCAACAGTTTTTTGGCGAAGCGAAACTCTCAACCGAAGAAGCGGCCATTGCTGAAAAAGTCCTGACCGAAATTCAGCAGCGCTTGAAATTTTTGAACGACGTTGGACTCGAATATCTGACGCTCGATCGTCTTTCGGCAACGCTCTCCGGCGGCGAAGCGCAGCGCATTCAACTGGCCACCTGTTTGGGCTCTCGCCTCGTTGGTGCTTGTTACGTGCTCGATGAACCATCCATCGGGCTGCACTCGCGGGACACCGGCCGCCTCATCCACATCTTGCAGGAACTACGCGATCTGGGCAACACCATTGTTGTTGTCGAGCACGACCCCGACGTCATGCGCTCCGCCGATCACATCATCGATATGGGCCCCGGCGCCGGCGAAAACGGCGGCCGCATCATCTTTCAGGGAACTTTTCCGGAACTGATGAAACCTGGTAATGCGTCGTTGACATCACGCTATTTGCGCGGGGACCTCTTTACATCGCCCGGGGGAGGGAAGCGCAAACCCAATCCCAAGCGCAGCATTCGCTTTCTGGGTGCGCACGCAAATAATTTGAAAGGCATCGACGTCACCATTCCGCTGAACCTGATGGTGGCCGTGACGGGCGTATCGGGCTCTGGCAAGTCCACGTTGATGCACGATGTGATTTATCAAAATCTGGTACGCCGCATCAATCGCGATGCGCCGGAGTTTCCAGCAAGTCCGGAAGACGCCGAACTGTGGGGCCTGGCTCCCGAAAAGCTCACCTGCCGTCACGTGGAGAACGCCCAGTTGCTCACAAATGTGGTGATGGTGGATCAATCGCCCATCGGCCGCACCCCACGTTCGAACCCGGTGACGTATACCAAAGCTTTCGATCTGATTCGCGAACTGTTCGCCAAAACCAAAGAGGCCGATCGTCGTGGCTACACCGCCGGACATTTTTCCTTCAACATCCCCGGCGGCCGCTGCGAGACTTGCCAGGGCGACGGCACCGTCACGGTGGAGATGCAATTTCTGGCCGACGTTGAATTGCTTTGCGACGATTGCAAAGGCACGCGCTACAAGCCCACCGTTTTGGAGGTGCGCTACAACGGACTGAACATTCACGAAGTGCTGCAGCTTACCGTGAAAGAAGCGCTGCATTTCTTTTCCTCGGCGCCGCGTTTGGTGGATCGTCTCCATGTGCTCGAAGACGTGGGCCTGGGCTATTTACGTTTGGGCCAATCCGCCACCACACTTTCCGGAGGCGAAGCCCAGCGCGTGAAATTGGCGTCGCACTTATTGCAGGCCACCAGTGACGGTACGCTTTACATCTTTGATGAGCCGACAACAGGTCTGCATTTCGATGACATCGCCAAATTGCTGGACGCCTTTGAACGCCTGCTGCGCGCGGGCGGCAGCATTCTGATCATTGAACACAATCTGGAAGTGATTCGCTGCGCCGATTGGGTGATTGATCTGGGCCCCGAAGGCGGCGCGCGCGGTGGAAAAATTGTAGCGGAGGGGACACCGGAACAAATCGCCGAGGTTCCGGGTTCATACACTGGCCAATATTTGAAAGCGGAAATGCGTGCCCTTAACTCCTCACACTGAAAAACATTTTGAATCGTCTGACGTCGTTCGCGACATCGTCATCGGCATGTCCGACGGCCTAACCGTGCCTTTTGCGTTGGCCGCCGGACTCACCGGGGCGGTGGATGCGTCAAAGGTGATCGTAGTCGCTGGCCTGGCGGAAATTGTGGCCGGTTCCATCGCTATGGGCCTGGGTGGCTACCTGGCCGCGCGCACCGACGCCGACCACTACTTCAGCGAACGCAAACGCGAAGAAGTGGAAATCGTCGAACGCAAGGAAGACGAGCGGATGGAAGTCCTACAAATCCTCAGCGGCTATGGAGTGAGCCCCGAACACGGCGGCCAAATCCTGGCCGCCTTCGAACGCAACCCAAAGCAATGGGTGGATTGGATGATGCGCTTCGAACTTGGTTTGGAGGAGCCCGATCCCCAACGCGCCTTGCGCAGCGCCACCACCATCGCGGTCTCCTACATCGCCGGAGGCCTGGTGCCGCTGGCCCCGTATATGTTCGCGGCGCGTTCGTCGTCGGCGCTCATCTATTCAGTGATTGCCACCCTGATTGCGCTGGCCGTATTCGGCTATGTGAAGGGGCGCTTTACAGGAATGGCGCCGTTCAAAAGCGCGTTTCGTACCGCGCTTATCGGTGGGCTGGCCGCAGGAGCTGCGTTTGCGATTGCAAAGCTAATTTCTGCGTAATCGCGTACGGCGTGTACTCCGCCGGCTCCACGTTTGGGTTTACGATCCAAACATTTTTGGCTAAAGTGTTTGCAGTGTAATATTGCACCAATAGCGCGTTGCGTTCGTCGCCTAAATCGCGCGCCCAGATGATGCGCTGGTGATCGATATCCGCCAAATTGTAGACCCACTGAAACAGATTGTTCGCGTCCGTCTTGGACCTGACGAACACCAGATGATCGCCCGGCTTGCGCATCAACTCTTCCGTGATGCGGGCCTTACGCAAATTGCCCTCCACACGGCAGCACCAGGACTGGTAGTTCAGCTTCTGCGTATAGGGCAGATGCGCGCCCTGCGCAACGATGCGAATCGTCAACATTACAGCAAGTCCGGCTGGAAGCATCGGCACGATGCGTCTCCAACGTGACGCGTTCAGATAGCGGCAGCACTCGACCAGAATGGCCAGAATCATCACCGTGGCGGGCGATACGTAGTGCGGCGACGACGCGCCTTCCAGCAGCACCGCGGCTACCGCCCCAGAGGCACCGATGAACAGGATCCTTCTCCGCCGCCAAACATGACCTAGCATGATTAAGGGAATGGTCAAAAAAGGTCCGATAAAGAATCGCCAATACTCCTGAATACGAAACGTTAAATACTCGATAAAGTCCAGCGGCCCATCCACTTTTTCGTGCTCGCTGGTTTCATATTCGAAATAGCGCTGCAATTCAATGTGCCGGTGTTGAATCTTCTGCACGGGCGTCCACGGGAATGACATGGGCCAGCCATAAGTTTGATAGCTGACCTGATAGGCGGTCTTCACCGGACTCCCGGTCACGGCTTTGAAGTAAACGCCAAGTCCAAACAGCGTGAGACCGGCGATCACCGTCACCGGCGCCAGCATGGTTACCGTTTTCCGGACGCTTCCCCGCCCATCCCACAACAGAATCCCCACGAACGGAAGTGCAAATACGCAGCCTTCATACGGACGGGTAACAGCCAGAATCGCCAGGCCCAGCGCCAACACGATTGTGTTTACCGGCGAAAGGCTTTGGCGCAAACGCGGAAACGCTCCCGCGATCAAAGCGCCCCCTAGCGCCGGCAGAAAGCCCCCATGATAGGCATTCACCCAATAACTGGCAATGCCAAATCGCAACGCGGCAATCAGCGTTCCGAACAGAGCCCAACGCGATGGCATCCATCCTCGCAACGCCCAGTAGAGTGCCAACAAGAACAACGCGCCCTCCGCCAATACCCCGGCCCACGCGCTGTGCATCAGCACTTGTCCCAAGGCCAAAAACACTGCTTGTCCGGGAAAGTAGTTCGAAACGTAATGCGGCTGCTGAATGATATGCAGGCTTTCAAAGTGCGGCCAGAATGGGTGGGTGGGATTGGCGAAGCGCCCGTGCAACAGCGTGTCCGCCAACAACAGGTGGCTGAATTCATCGGTGACGATCGGCACGGGAACCGGCATCACCGGAAGCAGTGCCAACCGGATCACAATCGCGCCAATCGCGATGCCAATGGCCATCAGCCAGGGTTTTTGCGGCAGGAAACCCCAACGGAAGCGCGGCCGCCAATTCCGCTTGGTGATCGCCCAATAGCCAACGCCAATGATCGCGATCTCCAACAGATTCAGATCCTGGCGCACGCCTTGCCACACGCCAGCCAAGGTCATCAAAATCATTTCGAGCAGTCGCATGGAGACAATGCGGGCGGGGACACTGCCCTGCCTGAAAACATCGGCGGAAAGCTGTGATTACTTCACTTGACGCGGCAGTTGACCCAACTTACCAGTAGGGAAAACAGGGGAAACACAGCCCTGTTTGCACGGCTTTCGGCCCGTCGCACATGCCTTGCGGGCCGCCTTGGTGGTGGCCGAGCGCACACACAATTGATACTGCGCACTGCAATGATTCAGGCACTGGCCACGCAGATCCGGAGCGGCATCACTGGATGTAGGTAGCGCCATGCAAAGGCCCAGCATGGGCAGCAGAAAGAGAAACCGGTTCATGGAAAAGAAAACCCCTCTTAACTACCATCGGTCTCGCTCACCAATTTGTCCACGGGCATCCAGTAAATTGCCGGCTTCCCGTGGCGGTCGCTCACAAAAAAGATGGCCTGGCTGTTGGGGGAAAACTGCGGCGCCGTCATGCCGGCGTCGCTGGCCCGATGTTCGGCCAAGGTAAGCTCCCGCCTTCCTTTGCGGATCAGCAAAAGAATATACGGCGAAGCCTTGCTGCCGCTGGCGCCGATGAACACGCTGGTGTTGGTGTTGGCATGAAAGCGAACAAATTGCGAAGTGTTGGCAATCAAAGCGTCCGCGCCGGTTTCCGGCGTCCATTCGCGCAACCCGGTCAGCTTGCTGGCATCGGGGGGGCGATTCAAGTATAAGAGCGACGCGCCGTCGGTGGTCCATTGCGCTTGTTGATTGTCGCCGGCGGCCGACGGAACCATGCGGCGTTGGCTGCCGTCGAAATTGACCATCATCATTTCGTTTTCGCCGTTTTGTGCATGGTTGCCGACATGACAGTAGACCACCGCATTGTGCCTGGGCCGAAACAGAATATTGTTAATGGGAACGGTCAAGGTAGTAAGCGTGGTGACCGACCCGCGCGCCAGATCCAACAAACGGAGCCAGCTTTCTCCCCCCGCTGCCTCCACAAATGCAGCATGAGCGCCCGCGTCATCAAAGCTGACGCCAGAGGTTCGGCGGGTTCCGCTGGGCACACGGTAGATCTCGCGGTTTCGCCTCAGGCCCCCCAGATCCGCTTCGTGCAAACCCGTGTCGTCGAAATAGTAGAACCCGCGATCATTGGGTAGCAGGGAAAGCGAATCGATGTCCAGGGAAACCACTTCGGTCAGTTGCCGAAAGCTACGCTTTTTCAGGTCCATCCAATACGCTTGGAAGGACCCTCCGATGTCGCTGGCAAATAGCATTCCGCGCGTGGTCAGATTACGGTTGCCGGCAGCCCCCAGATGGCTGGAATACTGCGGATCGGTCAGCCGCAAAACGGTGAATTCCGTCGCAGGATCAGAGTAGCGGGCGGCAGCAGAGGGAAAGTTACGCAGCGAAGACGCAGGTGCCGGCGTTTGCGCTTTTGCGGCACAGGCACCCAATAAGGTAGCGATGAACCCGCGGCGTGCTGTTATCTGGGCGTCGGACCGGACCCGCATTCTTCGATCCTAACATTGGAACTAAGACGGAACATTTGGATCTAAGACCCGGGGGATCTAAGACCGGGACGGCATACGAGATCCGAACCCGGGGAAACTAGAACGGCAGATCGGGCGTAACCGGCTGCAACGTGACCGCCGAACGCGTCAGGTAAGGAGCCGGGTTCACCGGGTTGCCGCCCAGCCGCACTTCAAAGTGCAGGTGCGGACCCGTGGAGCGTCCAGTGGAGCCCACATTGCCAATCACTTGCCCGCGGCGAACTTCCTGGCCAGGAATCACCTGGAACTGCGACATGTGCCCATACCAGGTGCGCACGCCATTGCCGTGATCGATGACCACCAAACGGCCGTAGCCCGAAGTGTATTCGGCGCTAGCCACAATGCCATCGGCCGCCACGTGAATGGGCGTACCGGAACCCGATGAAATATCCACGCCCCAGTGCAATCCGCCTTCGCCCGAAAAAGGATCTTCGCGCTGGCCAAACCGGCTGGTGATGGGACCATTAACGGGCCACAACGTTGGCACAATGTTTTTTTGCCAACTGCGCGCGTATAAATGGTGCACGCGGGAGAAACTGGCCGATTTCAGAAAGTTGTATTCTTCAAGCGATTCCCGATAACTCGGAACCAGCGGACCTTCTTCGGCAATATCGTTGCTGGGACCTGCGATCTTCTGGGTAATGCCCAGGGCCACGCTGACCTCGCTGGCCATCATTTGCAGCGAAGCCAACTGCACACCCTTTTCGCTGTTTTCACGCTTCAATTGCTGATTACTTTTCTGCAGAATGTCCACCTGTGTGCGCAGAGTGTTGACATCAGAGGCCTTCCAGGCCATCCGTACATAACTGGAGACGAACCCGAATACCGTCACCGCACCCAGCAGAGCAAACCCCAGCACCACGTATAACGCCTGATGCGGAATATTAATCCGCCGCAGACGGCCGTGCAGCGAGTGGGCCAGGACGACGACAAAATAGTGTTGCTTCATGAACCTTCCAAAAAATTAAGATTGCGGCCGGCAGCCAGACGACCACTTCGCTAAACTGCCATTCCCCAAGCGTATCCCCTACTATCGGCACAAACGAGAATCACCACGGCCAAGGGGATTTCTGGCGGATTTCTGAAAACGACAACGTCCAAAAAACGAAAACGTCTAGACAATACTTCACGCGACGAATGCTTCACACGCGACGAATGCTTGAAATGATGAACGAAGCTTTACCTTACCAGATGGCTTCGATCCATGTCAAGACTGTGAATGCATTGAAAACAAATGGGTTATTATTCAATTCGCGGCCCATGGGAGGCCGTTGGACAACCGAAACGGCCATTTCCGCCGCTTGGCCTCCCCACCGGCGTAGTAGTTTTAGGCCTGATGTGCCAGGTCCGTTTTCCGCCTTTCTTTAAGTTTTCGGCTTTCGTTTAAGATGGAGGACGCTAGTCCGCACTCACCCATGAGCGAATCTTCCGCAAGCCACCCCGACCCCGGACGACAAGCCAGGCCCGTCCTTATCCACGCCAGGCCGGTCCTTATCTATGACGGCAAATGCGGCTTCTGCAAAATCTGGATCCACTATTGGCGCCACTTGACCGGTGATCGCATCGAGTACCTGGCCTCCCAGGACGTCGTTGGAACTGTCGTTGGAACGAATGACTTTGGACCAGACGGAGCCAACCGCTTTCCACAAATTCCTCCCTCGGCCTATGCCCAGGCGGTGCAATTGGTGCGACCGGATGGAAGGGTGACCAGCGGGGCTGCTGCCGTGGCGGAGTCGCTAGGGAAGGAACGTTGGTATGCCCCGGTTGCCGGTCTGGCGGAATGGGCTTATCGCTTCATCGCCAGTCACCGGGATCTGGGCTATCATGTCACGCGGTTCACTTTCGGCACCACCATTGAGCCCACCAGCTTCGCCGCCATTCGCTGGCTATTTCTGCGTTTCCTGGCGTTGATTTATCTGATTGCCTTCGGCTCGCTTGCCATGCAGGTGAAGGGGTTGATCGGCCAGCGCGGTATCTCCCCGGCGGGCACGTTTCTGGATAGCGTGATGCTTGGCGCCGGCAATATCCGCTACCTGGCCGTCCCTAGCGTATTTTGGTTTGGCGTGGACGACGTCACGCTGCAAGGCCTGTGCTTTGCGGGCGTGGCGCTCTCGCTGGTGCTGATTCTGGTGGGTTATCGTTCCGCCAAGTTTGAACGGCTGATCCTGTTTCTATTGTGGCTGCTGTATCTGTCCTTCGCCGCCGTGGGTCAGGAATTTTTGGGCTTTCAATGGGATTCGCTGCTGCTGGAAACCGGCTTCCTGGCGATTTTCCTCAGTGGGAAGTCGGGGCAGAGCAACCTGATCCCGTGGCTGTTCCGCTGGCTGGGCTTCCGCTTGATGTTTCTCTCCGGCGCTGTGAAGTTGCTAGGCGGAGACCCCACCTGGCACAACCTTTCCGCGCTGGGCTTTCATTGGCACACCCAACCGCTGCCCACAATTTTGGCATGGTACGCCGACAAACTGCCACCGTTCATCCAGCACGCGGCAACTTGGTTGACTCTGGCGATTGAGGTCGCGGTGCCCTTCGCGGTCTTTTGTCCGAGGCGCATCCGCATCGCGGGAGCCTCAATCCTGATCGGGCTGCAGGTGCTGATTCTGCTCACCGGCAACTACACGTTCTTCAATCTGCTGGCGATAGCGCTGCTGCTTTTCTGGTTCGACGATCAGGGGCTGGAGGGGACGTGGCTCGAAAGCATTCGTCCAAAAAAAACGCGCTCCCTTCCACCACCAAGCCGGAATTGGCTGGCGCGGGTAGTGGCCGTCTGCATTTTGACCCTTGGTTTGCTCCATCTGGCGCAAACATTTTATGGCCGCTTACCGGCGCCTGCCGAAACCGCCTTGCGCTACACCGCGCCGCTGCAAATCGTGAATACATACGGCCTTTTCGCGCAGATGACCACTTCGCGCATGGAGATAACCATCGAAGGTTCCGATGACGGCGAGCACTGGGACGCCTACGATTTCAAGTACAAACCGGGCAATCCGAAGACGGCGCCAAAGTGGGTGGCTCCCTATCAGCCCAGACTGGATTGGCAGATGTGGTTTGCGGCGCTAGGGACCTATCAGGAGAACATCTGGCTGGTGAATCTGGCGGTGCGGCTGCTGGAGGGCGCCCCGGAAGTGACGGATTTGCTGCGCTTTAGTCCATTTCAAAATCATCCACCACGTTTGGTGCGGGCGCTCGTCTATGAATATACCTTTAGCGATGGGGAAACCCGCCGCCGGACGGGTGAATGGTGGACCCGGACGCCGCGTGGTGTCTATTTGCCGCCGGTTAGCCTAAAGGCAGGGTCGGCCCGCTAGTCAAATGGCGATAATAGAAGCAATCCCGTATAAGCGAGGCCAAGATCCGCCGGTGGGTAACTTTTATCGGAAGGCCAAAGTCTAAATTATGTTGCCTATGAAAACTCCACTGCGTTGTGCGATTTGGGCTGCCCCGTGCATCGCAGCATTGCTGAACGTCGCTTTTCTGAACGTTACTTTGCTGAACGTCCCTAGTCTGAACGCCCAGGAAAAGCAGGCCGACCGTGCGTTGGGGGCGGTGACCAAAATTGACGCCGATGCGCGCCAAATCACTTTGAAGACCGACGCGGGCGTGGACGTTTCCGTGGCGCTGGACGCCAAGGCCAGCTTTCGCCGGGTGGCACCGGGCGAAACCAATTTGACCAACGCCGCCTCCATTGCGCTCACTGACATCAAGACCGGCGACCGCGTGTTGGCGCGCGGGAAACCGGGCGATAACGGATTAACGGCGACTCTTGTGGTGGTGATGTCGCAGGCCGATATCGCCAGCAAACAGGCAGCCGAGCGCGCCGAATGGGAACGCCGCGGGGCGACGGGCATTGTGGCGGAAACCGGCGCGGATCAGATCACCATCAATGTCCGCTTGCTGACGGGCGTTACGCCACTGGTGATCAAGCCGGTGCCAGCCACCATCATTCGCCGCTATACGCCGGAATCGGTGAAGTTCGCCGACGCCAAACCGTCGAAGCTGGACGAGATCAAAAAGGGCGACCAGGTTCGTGCGCGCGGCAGCAAAACCGCCGATGGGATGACCATGACGGCGGATGAAATTGTCTCCGGCCAGTTCCGCATGATTGCGGGCGTGATTCAGTCGTTGGATGCGAAAGAGAATGTGATGCGGATTCGGGATTTGGAGAGCAAGAAGACGCTGGTGGTGAGAATCACCGCCGATTCATCGGTGAAGAAATTGCCGCCGCCGGTTTCGCAATTGATCGCCAATCGTTTGCATGGAGTGAAAGAAGAGGGTGCTGGACCGGCTGCTGGCGGACCGCCCGTTAGCGGCCCCGGTGGTGGTCCTCCCGGTGGATTTGGTGGCGGCCGTGGCGGACCGGGTGGCGGTGCGGGCGGTGGTGGCTTTTCCGGAGGCCGCGGCCCGGGCGATCTGCAAAGCATGATCGAGCGGATTCCGGCGATCGCCATTGGCGATTTGATGATGGGCGATGCGATTATTCTCTCCACCATCGCACCTAGTGCAGCCACGCCCGATCAGGCAACTGCAATCACGGTGCTGGCGGGTGTCGAACCGATCCTCACCAAGCCGGGCACGCGCGAACTGTCGCTGGGCAGTTGGAGCGGCGGCGGGGATTTGGGCGGGTTGGGCGGCTTCGGACAATAGAGTTGGGAAGAATTTAGGATTGGCATGAAGACATTTACTCGAGTTGTGTTTTATTGCGCGCAGGCGCTGATGATCTTGACGGCATTCGCGGCGACATTCACCGTGGCCGCAATGGCGCAAGCCCCCGGCAATCTGCGCGGCAGTGTCACCGATCCCTCCGGCGCCGGAATCCCGGGAGCCAGCGTGACGGTTTCCGGTCCGAACGGCTTGGTGAAGGTGGTGGAGGCCGGCGCCAACGGCGTGTATACATTGCAGGGTTTGCCGCCGGGAACCTACACGCTGCGGGTGAGCGCGCCGGGATTTTCGCTGGCCGAAAAGACCGGCTTGGATTTGCCGGCGGGACGGCTTCTGACTGCGGACGTGAAGTTGAGCGTGGCCTCGGAACGGCAGGAAATCACGGTCACCGATAACACCAACGTAGAAATTGATCCGGCGAAAAACGCCAGTGCCACGGTGCTGACGGGCCAGGATCTGGATATGCTGTCGGACGATCCCAACGATTTGCAGGACGATTTGCAAGCGCTGGCGGGCCCCACCTCCGGACCCAACGGCGGACAGATTTTCGTGGACGGTTTCAGCAACGGCCAGCTGCCGCCGAAAAGCTCCATTCGCGAAATTCGCGTGAATTCGAATCCGTTTGCGGCGGAGTTCGACAAGGTTGGCTTCGGGCGCGTGGAGATTCTCACCCGGCCGGGCACCGACAAGCTGCACGGATCGCTGTTCTATCAGGCGGACACGGCGTCGCTTGATGCGCGCAATCCATATGCAACGGTGAAGCCATCGTTTCTTACCCGGCAGTTTCAGGGCAATGTGGGTGGCGCCATCAACAAGAAGAGTTCGTTCTTCTTCGACTTCAGCCAACGCCATCAGGATGACCAGGCGCTGATCAACGCGCCCGCGCTGGACGCATTGTTCAATCCCATCATCATCAATGGCAACGTAAGCACGCCTACTTCGCGGCTGAATTTTTCTCCGCGCGTGGATTATCAGTTGGGTACGGCCAACACGTTGCAGGCGCGCTATACATATACGCGGGTCAACTCTGACAATTCGGGCGTGGGCGGATCCTCGCTTGCCACCCAGGGCATTCACAATGAAACCACAACGCAATCGGCCCAGTTGACCGAAACCTGGGTGGTGAATACGCGGGCCATCAATGAAAGCCGGTTTCAGTACACCCGGTCGGCCAACAATCAGACTGCGGTGAGCGGCTTGCCCACCATCAGCGTGAGTGGAGCGTTCACCGGCAACTCCGCCAACCAGGGCCCGCAATTCACCAATCAGAACAGTTTTGAATTGCAGAACTATACCTCGCTCACGCGGGGCGCGCACTTCGTGAAATTCGGTTTGCGCCTGCGCGACGCGCTGGAGGACGATTACAGCGACACGAATTTCAACGGCCAGTTTAATTTCGCGGCGCTGACCACGCAGTTGTGCGACCAGACCAAACTGGCGCTGTGCCATGCCTACCAGCCCACACTCATCGGCATTCAACAGGGACTATCGATGGCGCAGATCATCGCCAACGGTGGCGGGCCTTTCCAGTACCGCGTTTCGGCGGGGATTCCGTTGGCCAGTGTTTCGCAATTCGACATCGCGCCGTTTGTGCAGGACGATTGGAAGGTCCGGCCCAGCATCACGCTGAGCCTGGGCTTGCGGTACGAAGTGCAAACCAACATTGCAGACAAAGGCAACCTGGCGCCGCGCGTGGGTTTGGCGTGGGGAATCGGCGGAGGCCAGGGGCGCTTGCGTCAACCCAAGACCGTTTTGCGCGCGGGCTTCGGCATGTTCTACGATCGCTTTGCGCTGGGCCAAGTACTGAATGCCACCCGCTTCAATGGCCTTGCCCAGCAGCAATATGTTCTTTCGGGTTCAGACCTGAATTTCTTTTTCCTGAATAACCAGTTTAAGATCGGCACGGTGCCCACGGCGGACCAACTGGCTGCTCTTGGGAAACCGCAGACGGTGTATCAAATCGATCCCAACCTGGTGGCCCCGCGTATCATCCAAAGTGCCTTCAGCGTGGACCGCCAGTTGCCCAAAAACATCACTTTGTCGCTGAACTACACCAACTCGCGCGGCGTGCATCAATTGCGCACCCGTAACATCAACGCGCCGGATCCAAAACTATTTGCCCTGGGTATTCTGCAGTACCCGGCGGGCAAACCGGGACAACTGGATGAGTATGAATCCGGCGGTCTTTTTAAGGAAAGCCAGGTGTCGGTGAACATGAACGCGCGGATCAACCCGCGCTACACCATGTTCGGGTATTACAGTTTCGGTCACGCTTCGTCGAACACGGACGGGGTGGGCACCTTCCCCTCTAATAGCTACGATCTCTCGACGGAATGGAGCCGGGCCCAGTTCGATATCCGGCATCGCTTTCTGATCGGCGGCAACCTGGCCATGATCTACGGCGTCCGGCTGAACCCGATCATCAACTTTTCCTCTGCCGCGCCCCTCAACATTACCTCCGGGCAGGATCTGAACGGCGATTCTATTTTCAACGACCGGCCTTCGTTCTACACCGGCGCCTGCCCCGGATCGGCGAATGCGAATGTCGCGTGCACGCGATTCGGCAATTTCTCTAAGATTCCACAGCCGGGCGAAACCATCATCCCGCGCAATTATGGGACGGGTTTCGGCAGCTTCAATATCAATATGCGCCTCAGCCGGACCTGGGGCTTCGGCGAACCAGCGTCCTCAGCCAATGGCAACGGGGGTGGAAATGGTGGCGGCGCCGGTGGCGGCGGACGCGGCCCCGGCGGCGGATTTGGCGGAGCCCGCGGACCTGGTGGCGGTGGACCCGGCGGTGGTGGTGGTCCGGGCGGTATTTTTGGCGGCGGCACCACCAACCGGCGCTACAATCTGACGTTAAGCGTGGAAGTGCGCAATCTTTTGAACTCCGTGAACCCCGGCGCCGTGGTCGGAACGCTGGGTTCCCCCTTATTCGGGCAAGCACAAGGCGTCGCCGGTGGCGGCGGATTTGGAGGATTTGGCGGCGGCGGAACGCAATCGGCCAACCGGCGGCTGGAGTTGCAAGTGCGGTTCAATTTCTAACGCCTGCAGCGCAGAAACCCAGCTGAAACACTGCAAAACGTAGAATCGGCTAAGCTAATACTATGGCTTTGCCCAGCTACCGTGCTAACCAGCCTGCAGACCGGCCGGTAGCCTTACTGCCACTGAGCGACCCGTCCTTCTATTTGGACCGCGAACTCAGCCTGCTGGCTTTTCAGCGCAGGGTTTTGGAAGAAGCGCGCGACACGAGTACGCCGCTGCTAGAGCGCGTGAAGTTCCTCTCCATTCTGTTTTCAAATCTGGACGAGTTTTTCATGGTCCGGGTGGCCGCGTTGAAGCAGAAGTTGGCGTCCAACGCCTCCGACGGCGCTGCCGAATCGTTGGAACGGATTCGCGCTGACGTCCAACGCCTGAACCAGGAAGCCTACGGCACCTGGCAGGAATTGCAGTTGGAAATTCAGCAGGCGGGGATCGATCTTAGAGATTATACGGACCTGAACGAACGCGAACGCGGGCAAGCGCAGGCCTATTTTCATGAAGTAGTGTTTCCGGTCCTCACGCCATTAGCCGTGGATCGCGGCCGCCCTTTTCCCCATATCTCCAATTTGAGCTTGAACCTGGGCGTGAATATCCGTGACGCCCACGGCGTCATTCATTTTGCGCGGGTAAAGATTCCCGACACTCTGCCACAAATTGTGACGGTGGGACCGCTGAATAAATCCGGTCTGCACGTTCCTGGAAGTATGCAAAGCCAGCCGCCGATGATTTGGCTGGAGCAGTTAGTGGCCGCCAATCTGGACGCGCTGTTTCCCGGATTGGAGATTGTAGATGTGGCTCCCTTCCGCGGCACGCGCGATGCCGAAGTGGCCATTCAGGAACTGGAAAGCGACGACTTGTTGGAGTCGGTAGAAGAGGCCGTCTGGCAGCGGCGTTTCCGCGCGGTAGTGCGCCTGCAGGTGGCACGCACCATGCCGCCCGATATGCTGGAAACGCTGGTGGACAATCTGAATCTGGACCAGCGCGACGTGGATTACGTGGAAGGTCCGCTCGATCTCAGCCGGCTGCGGGCGCTGGGCAGTTTGGAACGTCCGGAGCTGAAGGACACACTCTTCGTCCCCTTCACGCCTGCCGGCTTGCATTCTAAATCGGACGAAGATATCTTCAGTGTGATTCGCCGCGATGACGTGCTGCTGCACCATCCCTTCGATTCGTTCCAGCCGGTGGTTGAATTTTTGCGCCGCGCGGCGGCGGACCCCGATGTGCTGGCCATCAAGATCACCCTGTATCGGGTGGGCCGCAATTCGCCCATCGTCGAAGCGTTGGTAAACGCCATCGAAAACGGCAAGCAGGTGGCCGTGATGGTGGAACTGAAAGCCCGCTTCGACGAAGAGAGCAATATCGAGTGGGCCAAGGCGCTGGAAGCCGAAGGTGTGCACGTGGTCTATGGCCTGGCCGGGCTGAAAGTGCATTCAAAGGTGGCACTGGTGGTCCGGCGCGAAGGCGAACGTATCCGCCGCTACGTACACTTGGGCACTGGAAACTACAATCCCGCCACCGCGCGCCTGTACACTGACCTGAGTCTGTTTACCGCCAACGAACAGATTGGTGCCGACGTCAGCGATTTGTTCAATTACGTTACCGGCCATTCGGCCATTCATGAATTCCGCAAACTTCTGGTGGCGCCGATTTCCCTGCGCAGCGGTCTGGAAACAAGAATCCGCCGGGAAATTGAGCATGCGCGGCAGGGCCATCCGGCGCATCTGATCCTGAAAATGAATGCGCTGGAAGACGTGACCATGATCCATCTTCTCTATGAAGCGTCGCAAGCAGGTGTGCGGGTGGATTTGATCGTGCGCGGAATTTGCTCCCTTCGCCCGGGCGTCGCCGGCATCAGCGAAAACATTCACGTGCGCAGCGTGTTGGGCCGCTTTCTGGAGCACAGCCGGGTGTATTTTTTCTCCAACAACGGTCAACCCGAAGTATTTCTGGGCAGCGCCGACATCATGGGCCGTAACCTGAATCACCGCGTGGAAATTCTGTTTCCGGTGGAAAATCGCAAGCTGATTTCGCTGGTGCGGGATACCATCCTCGAAACCTATCTCACGGATACGCGCAGCGCTCGCAGTATGCGCAGCGATGGCACTTTTGTGTGGGATCGCAGTGGTGAACCGGCGCTGGATGCGCAAGCGCAGTTCCTGAACGCACCGCGCAAGCCGTAATCACTCCATTAAGCTACACATTAAACCACACATTAAACCACACCGCGCGCATGCCGCCGCGCCAGCAACATCAGCACCGTGGTCACAGCAAGAGTCAGCGCGCCGTTTATGGTATGGATCACCGCCATCACCGCCACCGCGGAAGCGTGCTTCGCGTTGCCGTTCATCGAGACGAGGTTTAAACCCAACACGAGTTGCAGGCCTGCCACAACCAGCAAGGTAATCGCCGGTGTGCGCAAAGGATTGCCGTGTGGGACGGCCTCGGGCGGCTGATTCAGCAGCAACATCGCCAAGCCCAACACGAACAACGCCAGCACCAGCGCGCCGATAATGTGCCACATCACTCCCAATAAATTATGTCGAAACGCAGCGCCTAAAATCACTTGCAAGAAAACCAAAATTGCGGTGAGTGAGGCGTACCCGCGCAGCGACGGCCAGCCTCTATCGGCAATGGTGGCGGGTGGAGTTTGCCAGAAGGGCGAAGTCAGCGCGGCGATCACCACGCTGAGCGCGAAACATAGTTGGGCCAAAACCGCGTGATAAAACGGGATGACGGATTGCTCCGCTGCCCCCAACGCAGACCTTCCTAGAAATATTTCCGCCCCGGCCAGGATAAGACTTGTGCCGGCCAAGCCGCGCAATGGCGCCGAAGTGAGCATCCAAACCAACTGAATCACCGTCAACCAGGCAAGTCCTTCGGCGGTGATTCGATGTTGCGCTGCGGCTTGCGATCCGGCCTGCGCCGTGTGGTTGGTAGCCAGTGCCCCCGTTCCTACCACCACCAACGCGCACACTGCCACCGCCAGCGAAAACCAATGCAGCCACTTCATCTAGCTAGAGTAACGCCTTCAAGTAAATTGAGTGGCCAATCTTTTCAGCAGCTGATGCACCTGAAGAACGTCCGCCAGCCAATAGCGCGCGCGCGTTCTCCGCTTGCGGCCCACGTGTACGGTAATGCCATAGGGAAGCGCGCGGAAGGCAGGTTCGTCGATAAAATCATCGCCAACGTACAGCGGCAATGTGGAGTTGCGAATCGTCGCCATTTGATGCCGCACCGCTTCGCCCTTGTCTGCAATCTGGTGCGCCACCGCTTCCAGAACATTTTTGGCCTGCACAATGTGCAGAACGTCCTGGAAGGGCTCGATGAAATGTTGCAGCGCCTCGAAGACTTCCACCCGTTGTAACGCTGAGCGGTAATGCACGGCCAGCGCGGCATGCTTGTCTTCAATCCAGATTTCCTGATTCGTAAATCGCGCCTGCAGTTGGCGCTTCAGGCATGCCAGCGCCACCAGCGTGGCCTCGGGCAGATCGTCTGCCAACCGGCCTTCCCAGCCATGCAATCCCAGATAGCGAATGCCGGGAACACGAATGCGAGAGGCTACGTCCGCTTGGCGGCGTCCGGTGATCACCCACAACCGAAAGCGCGGGCTGGCGGCCAACTGGTGCAAATAGCGGCGAGCGTCCTTATGCAGCAAAACACCTTCCGGCCGGGTTTGCAGGCGCGCCAAGGTCCCGTCGAAATCCAGAAATAGCGCGATGGTGCGGGCCTGGGCCAGGCGTTGTTCGAGCGAATCCCATTGCGAAAATAAATTCGTCATTTTTTGAAACGGCGAAGGCCCAAATGCGTTTTGCGACATGCACGGCATGGTGCATAACGTAGGCAACCAGCGCTGCTCACCCCCGCGCCATGAACGTCCGCACCAGCTTCGGTTTAGGCCGCGCGATGGGCGTGCGGATTTGACACAGTTCCTCCATAATGTTTCCAGCCCAACGATAGATGTTGCGTTCTTTTACGATGGCGCGCATACGCTGCATACGCACACGGCGTTCCTCCGGGTCCATTTCCAGCGCCTGCAGGAGAGCGTTGGCCATCTCTTCGGTGTCGTAGGGATTGATGATCAGCGCGTCCGCCAGTTCGTGCGAAGCACCGGCAAAACGGCTCAACACCAGCACCCCTTGTTCGTCATCGCGCGCGGCCACGAACTCCTTGGCTACCAGATTCATGCCATCATGCAGCGAAGTCACAAAACATAAATCGGCGGTTTTGTAGTACGGCAAAATCTCGGCGTGGCTATGCTGGCGATTCAGAAAAACAATAGGCCGCCAGTCCGCGGTTTGAAAGCGCCGGTTGATGCGTTCGGCCTCCGCCAACGCCTGGTCCATCAGATCCTGATAGCTTTTGATGTGAATCCGGCTGGGCGACCCGATTTGCACCAAGGTAAATTCGCGCCGGTAGGCTGGAAAATTTTCCAGAAAATGTTCCACCGCGCGGAACCGTTCCAGAATGCCTTTGGTGTAATCCACGCGATCCACGCCAATTCCCATAAACGACGCCCGCACGCCAAGCTTGGCCAACAGGCGCGACCGCTCCATATGGGGAAGATCGTGGTCTTTGCTGTCAGCGCGTTTTTCCGCCTCCGGGGTCTCGGTAGCCACGCTGATCGGAAATGGCCGCACCAGTGTATGGTGCCCTTTGCGATTCACCGCAAAGCGCTCCCATTCAATGCGCGATTCTAAAGCCCGGTCCGCCGTCTGCAAAAAATTATTGCAATGGGCCTGCACGTGGAAACCCACCAGGTCGGCACCCAGCAGTCCATCCAGCAATTCACGCTGCCATGGGCAAATGCCAAACGCTTCTGCGTTGGGCCACGGGATGTGCCAGAAAATGGCCACCCGCGCATCCGGGCGTTTTTCCTTGATGATTTTTGGCAGCAGCGCAAAGTGATAATCCTGAATCAACACCACCGGATTTTCTTCATCGCGCATTTCGTTCAGCAGTACTTGCGCGAACTTTTCGTTCACCTCGCGATAACACTGCCAGTCCTCGGCGCGAAAAGTGGGCCGCGTATGCGCCAGGTGGCACAATGGCCACAGGCCTTCATTGGCAAAGCCCAGGTAGAAGCCTTTTTCCTCTTCCGGCGTCAGCCACACCCGGCGCAAAGTATATTGCGGATGATCCGGCGGCACCCGCACCCGGCCATTTGCATCTACCGTTTCCTGATCCGCTTCGCCGGTCGCCTGCGCGATCCAGGTTCCATCGCAGGCCCGCAAAATGGGCTCCAGCGCCGTCACCAATCCGCTGGCGGGCACGGAGTAACCAATGCCGCCGGGCTTATAAAAATGTTCGTAAGGTTCGCGATTGGAAACCGCGAACAGGCGGCTGCCGCCCAAACGCCTTTGCACGAAAACCCGCAGGCGTTCCGTGGTCCATTGCGATTCCGCCGTGTTGCGCAGTTGCGCTTCTTGTTCAGCGGCCGCGCGAGCCTGATGCAAACTGGAAGCCAGCCGCGAAACTTCCGTCGTCAGCGGTTCAAACTCGGCCTGATTGCCAATATCCGGCGCCTCCGCGAGCCCGCCCATCCGCAGATCGCGCAGCCACACTGTCATGCGCTGCATGGGCCCACCCACGCCCCAGCGCAAAGCCATCAGCGTAATGCCGGCAATCAAAATCGTTTGAATCCCAACCCCAATCAAGGCACGCCGCCACAGTGCGGCCGATTCCACATCGATGTAGCCAGCCGCATGATAGATGGCCAATGCGCCCAGAATTCCGCCGTCATTGCGCAAAGGAATGGCCGCCAAATGCAGCGGACCCAGCGCGCCTCTCAGAAACTCATCCCGCGTATCGCCGTCTTCCAGCACGCCCGTAAATCGCTCGGCGCTGTTGCCCACCAACGCGGTTAGCCCGGCCGTGGCCGCTACCGCCTGGCCGGTGGCTGCGTAAATCGCCACGCCCGCAATGCGCTCCCGTCCCGCCACCCGTTCCACCAGGCGCTGCAGTTCGCGATAGGAACGAGATTCGATCAGCGGCTCCGCCGATTTGGTGAGGCTTTCAGCCAGTGAAAGTGCATGGCGTTGCAGATTGCGCCGCGAATCGTTGGTTTCCGCGCGAGTCTGATAGTAGGCCACAGCGAGCGAAACCGCCGCCACTCCAAAAATGAGCGCTGAACTTAGCCGTAGGGTCAATCGCACAACTGCACCGCTTTCTACCGTGGCATTGAACTAAATTGTGAACGACGTGGTCGGGTCAGGTTTCCTTGTGCACGCGGGTTGCCACGGCGTCAGGCCACAGCCAAGTCCAACAATATCCGAGCGTTTTGTTTGGGCAGGAGAAATTGTCCTACACCAAGGTAGGTAAATTATTCTTCATCTCCGGTCGCTGCTAGAAGAGATGACGGAACAGCGATGGAAGAAATGCCCTCAGGGCGTCACTCGTAGACGCCGCTCGGTCACAGACTCCGCTCCGTGCGTAATTTATTTTGATCGACGCCCCTCAGTGCGTCATATATTCAGATCGACGCCCCTCAGTGCGTCATGGAATAAATGATGTAGTTGATGCCGTAACGGTAGGCCAGCGCCGTCATGTTTTCCGGATATTCCGGCACGTCGGCGAATTCCCACGCGTCGGCCACATCGGTATCGTAGTTCACCGCCACCACCATGTGATTGCGATCGTCGTACATGCCCCGCCAGGCGGGACTGGTTCCCGGCGGCTGATAAATTTCAGATTTGCCGTTCGCGCCGCGGTACAGGTGCCGCGATCCGGGGATGAACGTACGGTCCTTTTCCCGGATATCGTAAAGAACATGCATCACCGGATCTGTTTCCGGTAAATCCGGGATGTCTTTGCCCGGCAAGACCTTCGCCATGGTGCTGGTGAAAACCACGTAGCTTTCCTCACCCCACATGTCATCGGTAACCAGAAATCCGCCGCGCAACAGGTATTCGCGCAGGCGGGCGCATTCCGCTTCACTTAAACCCCAGCGATCAGTTTGTGTGGCGTAGATCCACGGGTAGTTGAACACGCGTTCGTCATCCAAAAGACGAAAGTGCTTGGGCTTACCAATATCAATGCGGGTCAGCCGGGAAATGCCGGTGGAAAAATGTTCATCAGCGTCCGGCCAATCGACAAGCCACCAGCCCACGCCGCGCCCGTTGCGCGACCCGAAACCAAAGCCTCGGCTGAACTGTTGTAGATCGGTATATTCCAAACGCACGAAATGAAATTCGCGGTCGGGCGGCGTATAGGGGCCTTCCGCCTGCAAGCGGCTGGCCGCGCCAAAACGCCCTCCGCCAAATTGCGCGTTCAACTCAAAAACAAGCAGAGACGCCAGCACCACCACACCGAGGATGAAAGCCGCGCGCCGCATGGCTTTTCTATTGTAAGGGTTATGGCGCAGGCTGGTCGCGAGGCGATCCTACGCCACGCCCACAGCCGTGCCAACGCCGGCAGCCGATTTCTTTTCCGTTGTTTCCACCACCGCCGCCTTCAGTTCAGCGGCCTTCATTTCAGCGGCCCTGATTTCAGCGGCCCTGATTTCAATGGAGAAGCCGAACACCGGCGCCTCGGCCCCCAGGCCCCATCGGCCCATCGTCCACTGGGCGCGCAGGAAGCGAACTTCAGCGTGCGAAGACAAGTCCAGCGGCACGGCATAACTTCCGCAATAGGACTTGGGTGGAAACGAACGCAATCGCAGCCACGCCTCGCCGTCGGCGGAGCCCCACACCGACACATGCAGGCTTTCTTTTTCCAGAATCCGGGTAATGCCCAGGGTGATCTCCAGCAACGGGTTTCGCGTGGGATCCACCGGAACCGCCGCACCCGCACCGTCGCTGCGCACGACGTTTTCAGCCACCAGAAATGCCGGCAGAAGCATTGCAGGAACCATAAAGGTACCTCCTTGCGAGTGCCCGACGAATGGCTGGGCGATTACGCTTTCAATTTCGCCAGGCGCTCTTCAGCCAACTTGAGCGTCTCATACTTTTTGGGAAAACAAAAGCGGATTATTCCGGCGCCCAACTCAGGGTTGGAAAAAAAGCACGAACCCGGCACCCCGGCCACGCCAATGTTCTCCACCATGTGACGGGCGAACGCATTATCGTCGGGAAAACCAAACGCCGTAAGGTCCGCCATCACATAATACGCACCCTTCGGTTTGTAGCAACGAAAGCCCACCGCGTCCAACATCTGGATCATACGCAAGCGGCGTTCATCGTATTCCTTCGCCAACTTGACGTAATATTCATCGGGCAGCGAAACCGCCGTCACCCCGGCAATCTGCAGCGGATGCGCCGCCGCCACGGTAAGAAAATCGTGTACCTTGCGAATCGAATCAGTAAGGTCCGGGCTGGCAATCATCCATCCCACCCGCCAACCCGTCACCGAATAGGTCTTGCTCAGGCTGTTGATCAGAATGGTGCGATCGCGCATTCCCGGCAACTGGATCATCGGGATGTGCTCGGTCCCGTCAAAGAGGATGTGTTCGTAGATTTCGTCGGTGATGGCCAGCGCGTCGAATTCCTGACACAGTCCCGCGATGAATTCCATTTCTTCGCGGGTGAAGACTTTGCCGGTGGGATTGTTGGGGTGACGGCGGTTTCGCTGCCCGATGAA
>JANXYJ010000075.1 GCA_025350105.1 Terriglobia bacterium
TTCTCCAGAAGAATCGTGGGATGGAGGGCGAGCCGCACGGCCCACACCGCCTTCGTCTTAGATGCCTTGGAGCAGGCCTTGTATGATCGCCGGCCGGTGAGCGGCGGTGGCCTGGTCCACCACTCGGATCGCGGCAGCCAATACGTCTCCATCAAATACACCGAGAGGCTGGAGAAAGCGGGAATCGAGCCTTCGGTCGGCAGCGTCGGCGATTCCTACGACAACGCTTTGGCGGAGACCATCAACGGACTCTACAAGGCCGAACTGATTCATCGCCGGTCCTGGCGAACTTTTGAGCAGGTGGAGTTCGCTACTCTTGGATGGGTCGACTGGTTCAACCATCGCCGGTTGATGGGGCGGATTGGCAACATCCCCCCGGCTGAAGCCGAGCAACGTTACTACACCTCGCTGGAGCGTCCAGCGCTGGTCGCGTAACTCAGATCAACTGGCCTCCGGTGAACCCGGGGCGGTTCAAAGACCCACGAAGCCAACGAACGCGGGTGCTTGCACCTCAAGCAGGCGTTCGGGAAGCGGGCGGTGGGAGACATCACCGTCGATGACATCGAGCAGTATCTTCGAAAGCGACTTCAGACGCGAGTTCAGGTCAGGACCGCTGGCGGTGTCATTGAAAAAGACCGGCTCAAGCCGGCGACAGTCCACCAGGAATTGCGGATTCTTCGCCGTATGATGAATGTCGCAGTTCGGAAGAAGTTGCTGCCCGCCAATCCCTGTGCGGGAGTGGAGTTTCCCGTGAAGGTCAAGGGGTTGTTCCGTCCTCATTACATGGCATGGTCCGAGCAGCAGCGGATCGAGTTCCAAGCACCCGAATACTTGCGCAATATCATCCGGATCATCAGCGAGACCGGACTTCGGGTGTACAAGGAATTGATGCCGATGAAGAAGGAGCAGGTGGACCTTCAGAACGCTGTGGTGTGGATTCCCGACTCGAAGACGCCGAACGGGATCGACGAAGTGCCACTTACGGATCTGGCTCGAGATGCGTTTCGAGAGCAGATTCGAATCGCCGGACCGGGGACCTGGTTGTTTCCGAGCGACGAGAATCCAACGGGGCATCAGAAGACGCTGAAGACGGTTTGGCACGCAGTCCTGCGAAGGGCAAAGGTGCCATACTTCCGGATCTACGATCTGCGCTCTACCTATGCGACTCGCTTAAGCGCGGGTGGCGTAGCGGACGAGTGGGTCACGCAATTGCTTCGGCAGGGAGACGCAAAGGTGTTCAAGAAGTACTCGCAGATGAAGTTGCAGATGAAACGGGAGGCTCTGCAGAAGTTGAACCGGAAGGCAAATGAGGACGGTCCGGGTTTTGACACGGTGAGGCTCAACTGATGGGGTTTTGTCACGGTTTTGCCACGGTCGAGGGTGTTTTGGCTCGATTTGGGCAGGCGGGACAGTATCGGAAACTTCGAAAGTGGTTTAGAATCAAGAAAGCAGTAATTGTCGGGGCGTAGCGCAGCCTGGTAGCGCACCTGCCTTGGGCGCAGGGGGTCGGGCGTTCGAATCGCCCCGCCCCGACCAATGGAATCAAAAAGATGTGGCCTCCGAAAGGAGGCCGCGAAATCCACTGTAGTCGATTTTGTAGCTGTGGGCCTCCTCAAACTGCACGCGATCAGAATGCTTGCAATGTGCAATACGCGCCTCTGATGCTGGCGATCCTTGGCTCGGTGACGTAAATTCGTCGTGGGGAATGCGATCCTGGAGAAAGCGAAAGGCGTTCGGTGGTGAAGACGAAAACGATCTCGGGCAGGGAGTTGTAATTGTCGTCGATCAGGTGGATTTGTTTCGTTTTGGCCGATTTTGCGCCTGTCCAAACCGCGATCCTTCCAGTTAAGAAGAAACATCCCGGAGTCGGCGCCCGAGTCGCAGCGCTGAGTTGCTCTATCCGCAGCATAGATAATCGGCCCCCCTTATTCCATTGACAAAGCGTAGCAGTAGCTTTCCCGATTCTCATTAATAGTGTATACTCCTCTTGCCTACGCCCTTGGGGCACGGGTGATCCACGAGTAAGTTCATTCCTGAAATGCCTTCTTTATCTAAAACTATCTCCAAATCGGAGACGAAAGCACGAGGAGAATCGTGATGGCGTGGCTTATATTGGCAATCCTCGCGTCACTGCTCTGGGCAATTGTGCAACTTGTAGACAAAACGCTTATAGCTTCTGCGGCTCCCTCTACGCAGCACTATTGGGCCATGACTGGAGTTGCGGCGATCGCCCCGGTTGCGATCATTCTCGTTGCATTTCCAAAGTTCGCAATGCTGCCTGAAATCGCGTATTTGGCCTTGGCGATGTTAGCTGGTTGCTGTTACTTTGTTTCCAACGCATTCTTTTTTCGGGCCGTCTTATCTATCGGCGATCGACATCCGCGGCGATCACTTAACGGCTCTAGGCGTTGATTTGCAACCCACGCTCGCTGTGAGCGACAGCGGCATAACTTTGAACCTTGTCAATGCCACCGACTCTCAACTGACCGTCAGCTACAGTGTAGCCAGCACTACGCATACTGGACAGCAGTGGCTTAACATCACAACGTACGCCGGGGTCAGCAATTCGGCCAACTACAATGTGGGCGACCCGACGCCGGTGATCACTTCCATCAATCCGAATGTATGGCCCGCCGGAACCACTACCCCGTTTACCATCAGCGGAAGGGGGTTTGGAACGAATCCGTCGCTTACCATTACCGGTGTCGGCGTCGGTAGTTCGAGTATTGTGGGCACGCCGAGTGATACCAGTATTTCTGCGAACGTGAACATCTCCTCCAGTGCGCCTGCTGGAACAGCCACGGTTACTATCCAATCCCACGGCTACGGGGGAAGTGGTTTTCAGCCAGCGCAAGGTGGGCAATCGAATCAGGGTTCAAATACAGCTACGATCCAGTCCAGCGGGGCTCCCACGCCGCAGATTTTCTTTTTGGGGAACAATATCTCCGGGGCGAGCCAACCGACGGCTGTACTTGCGGGACAGCAAATTGCACTTACAGCGGCGGTAAATTTGCCCGCAGGTGTGATCATTACCAGCCAAAGTTGGTCGATCCCAACGGGTACGGCAATTGGCGGCTACACTGCGTCGACCGGCGGCGTAGGCTGCGTCACGCCCGTAACGATTCCGTTTGACAATACTGGTTACTGCGGTCAACCACCCAGCCTTACCACTTCCGCGTACACGTTCTATTGGGTTCAGGCCATTCCTGTAAGGCAGATTACCTACACCTATAACGCAAGTAATGGAATGAGTGCCACCGGCACTGCGACGTTCAACGTGGGGGGTCCGACGGCGCCGAATATAACTGCTACCGTAGGAATTATGAAGGTGCTGCCAATAACTCCTGACAACCGTGTCGACCCTAGTGGAATACCGAGACTTATCCTTCTTGGCGTACAGCGGCCAGGTGGAGAAGTGGGTATTCAGTTTTTAGCTACAGCTAACTTACCCCCGGCTAATCCCGGAACGTTCTCGTGGGCCCAGTTAATCAGCAATGATGTAGTCCAAGTTATCAAAAGCACTGGGAGTCAGACCTGTCCTATAATGGCCTCGGCCCCACCCGCGCTAGACAACAATTACCCCTACGGTAGACCCGGTGGGAATCTTTTCACGCAAAACGTTCAATATGATACCGTTACCGACGGCCCAGCCTTGCCACTAGGTTCTCAGGGCGAGGCCAAGCGAACGTTTTCAGCGAGAATGTTTTTGTTGTGGAACTCCGGCCTTGGCGCCTAGTTACCCGTGCCATTAGCGTCCATTGCCTGGCAAATGGCCGGAGACACCATTAATACGCTCAATCCATCTTTAGGCACAAACAGCACAACATGGACGGCCCCTTGTAGCAACACGCCGACAGGAGCATGCCAGGTTAGCATGCCAACTGTAGATGCCAACCAGTCTTATCCAACGTGGCTAACAGCCTATACGAATGCAGCACTTCCGGCTACCTGTCAATAAGTTTCACTAGAGAGGAAGATCTGACGATGAGCACTTTACTAAAGGTACTGGCGTTTGGCTTTTTCTGTGTAGGCTCGAATGCATATTCGCAATCGGCGGCACCACTGGCAAGTGCCAGTACACCCGCTTCTATTTCACTTGCCATTAGCTCAGCTCAAGCTGTTTACAAAAGTGGAGTCCAAATTGCGATTCAAGTTGTGTTAACCAACGTCTCGAGGTCTGATATCATTTTGGGCTCGGGAGCGAAGGCGGAAGACCAGGGAGAACTTGATTTCGATGTCAGGGTACTAAATGAAAAAAGCGCTCGGCCATCGGAAACGAAATACGGACACAAGTTGCGCACTGGAGAGGACGCCCCGGGTGAATCCACCGTCATGGTGGGGAGCTATATGACGTTTACAGTTCCTCCGGGAAAAACTTTTTCAGAAAAGATAAGGGATGTAGGGAAGTTGGACAACCTCACGGTTCCGGGAAAATATACTATTCAAGTCGAGCGGACTGATCCTGTTAGTCACGTGAAGGTGAAGTCTAACGTGATCGACATCACTATCGAAAAGTAGTGGACCGCAAGAAGTGGGTCTTTGCCAGCTGATGCGGGTGATTTCTCAGACGGGCGTAGGTGCTTGCGCATGCCCTGCCATTAGCTCCCATAACCCGTAAGAGTTTATACTGGTGCGCATGTCCGGAACCGTTCAGTTGTCCCGAATCTCCAAGAGCTACTCCTTGTTCGGAAAGCCTAGTGATCGGCTGAAAGAGCTCGCTACCTTCAACCAGCGGAGTTTTCATAAAAATCACTGGGCCCTACATGACTTAAGTTTTGATGTCTCCCGTGGTGAAACCTTTTGCATCATCGGCGAAAACGGCTGTGGCAAGAGCACTCTCTTGCAAATCTGCGCCGGAATTTTACAGCCCAGCTCTGGCACCGTTCAGGTTAGTGGGCGCGTTACCGCTTTGCTGGAACTCGGGGCGGGCTTCAACCCAGAATTTACAGGACGGGAAAACGTCTATCTAAACGGCTGTGCTCCGCAAAAATTCAATCCGTGATTATGCAGCCTCCTTTTCCAGGCGATACTCATGATGCAAGCCGCCGAGGACGGGCGTCGCCGTAACGCGAAATCCATCTGGCAGCTTGTGGCGATGTGGACCTGCCGGAACCTTGGCCTGAATTGGTTCCGGGATTCCAGGTCCTAAAGAGGAATGAGGTCGGCCTCGGTTGTAGTGGCTGACGTACTCTTTGAGGATCGACTTCAAGTGCCGCCCGTTGATGGGGATCAGATAGTCCAGACACTCTCGCCGAATCGTGCCGATCAAGCGCTCACAAAATGCGTTGGCTTTTGGAGCCCGAACCGGTGTCTTGAGGACCTGCACACCGAAGCCGCGCAGTTCGTTGTCCAAAGTTGGCGAGAAGATGGCATCCCGGTCGTGAATCAAGAAGCGATAAGGATGGTCGAATGCGAGGAACTCGCGAAATTGCTGGATGGTCCACTCCGAGGTTGGATGCCCGGTAACGTTTAAGTGTAGAATGCGGCGCGAGCCGACTTCCATCGCGACAAAAACATAAAGGATGCGAAAGTTGGCTGTCACGACGGTTACAAAGTCGCAAGCCACAATTGCCCTTGCGTGATTGCGAACGAACGTCTTCCAGCGTTGGCTCGAAACTCCCTGAGGCTTGGGGGATGTCAGATATTTGCGAACCGTTCGAGGGGAGACTCGAATGCTGAGCTTCAGACTCAGCTCATTGGCAATCCGCTCTTCGCCCCAGGTCGGATTCGCGACGGCCATGTCTTGGATCAGTATGCGGATGTTCGTCGGCAGTTTCGGACGTCCACGCGTTTTCGATTTCCATCGCCAGAACGCACGAAATGCAGTCCGGTGCCAGCCGATGAAGGTCTGCGGCTTCACCACCACTAGAACTTGGGACCAATCAAAAAATCGCGAAAGCAAAACCATCGCGATGCGCGTGCCGCGAGTGGCCCTGCGTGGCCGGGCTTTACGTTCCTGAAACAAAGCAAGCTGCTTGCGCAGGAACAGATTTTCGGCCAGGAGTGTTACGCGGGAAATCAGAAGAAGCCGGAGAAAGGTGAGCAATCAAACAGTGTACCTGCTTGCAAACGAAGTGCGAGAGGGAAGGGAAACCGTGGTTCAGAATAATCAGACAGGGAACCGCGTGACATCCACCGCAATAGTGCTGTCACGTTCTTCTGTACCACCTATGGTACAATAAGCTCGTGTCCGACAGACCGGCTAAACGCATTCCAGCGATCTTCTACCGGACTGAAGCCGGAGGCGAGCCGTTGCGCGAGTGGCTGCTGAGCCTTCCCTCGCGCGAAGACCGCAGGCTCATTGGGTATGACATTGAGACGGTCGAATTCGGCTGGCCCGTCGGGATGCCTGTATATGCCGGCCGCTCAAAGACGGAATTTATGAGGTTCGCACCGATCTTGAGCAAAATCGGACTGCCCGCATTTTGTTCTATATCGACAAGTTGGGCCGGATGGTGCTCTTGCGCAGTTTTGTCAAAAAGAGCCGTCGCACGCCCGACGAGGACTTGAAGTTAGCGCGAACGAATAAGCGTAAGCATGAAAAAGGGTTGCCATGATTAAGAAAGCAAGAAAAAAGGTGTTCGATCACAGTGGGTCAACCTTCGACCACTTTTTGGAGTGCGAAGGGCTGCGTGAAGAAGTGGAGGCGGTGGCGATTAAGCGCGTCCTAGCCTGGCAGTTTTTGCAGGAAATGCGGGAACAAAAGAAAACGAAACAAGCCATGGCGCGGGAACTGCATACGAGCCGGTCTCAGTTGGATCGGCTTTTGGACCCAAATAATGTGTCGGTCTCACTGGAGACAATGACCCGCGCGGCGCAGGCGCTCGGTAAGACCTTAGTCATCCACATCCGGGATAGAAAGTCGGCCATGGGCCGACATGCCCCAGAGGAAGCGGGTTCAAAGAAACAGCGCAAGACCGCATGATTGTGTTCGGAGCAAAATCGCGCGTGTAGTCAAAATTGTAGATTTGAAATCCTCCAAATTCCACGCGGAGCAACACGTTTCAACGAGAATGGCCATATCTGCTTGAAACAAAAAGCATTGAAAATGGGCGATTTCCCCGATTTCACGTCGACCGCCTTGGGCGCAGGGGGTCGGGCGTTCGAATCGCCCCGCCCCGACCAAATCTTTCCACACCAAATCTTTCCACACTTGCAAACCACCGCTCAGTCCGGCAAACTGTAGGCCACCAACTCACCCGGAAAGTTCGGTCCACCAATCGCGATGACGATGTATTGCTTTCCGTTGACCGTGTACGTCATCGGGGAGCCGGTTTGGCCTGTGGGCATGAACACCGCGCCCACTTCCTTGCCGGTCGCTTTATCGTAGGCGCGCAAACGCGCTGCATTGCGGCCTTGTTCGTCGGTGAAAGTTCCGCGCTCGCCCGCAATCACCAAGGTCGACGTGGTCAGCACGCCCACCAATCCGCCGCGCCCGGTACGTGGAATGGTCAGGCCTTTCAGCGCGGGGCTATTGCGAATGTTGTCCGGGGTTTCCCCGTGAGCCACGCTCCAGGCAATCTCGCCCTTGTCCAAATTGATGGCCGTGATGGAGCCGTAGGGCGGCTTGAACAGCGGCAGCCCTTGCACGGTGAGCGCAGCAGGTGGGGCCTCGCCACCAGCGTCAGCCGGGCGAGCCGTCCCCGTGGTTGCCCCAGAAGTTGCCGTCGGCCGCGCAATTCCAGAAATGTAGTTCATGTCCGACCGCGAACGCTCCGGCGGCAGCATCCCCAGCGGATTCACCGCGCCCCAAGTAAACGCGTACAGCAAATGGGTCTGCGGATCGTAAGAACCGCCGGGCCAACCAGTGCCACCCTGGCAACAACCAGCCACCAGCGTAGCCAGCGGACCTTCCACCTTACTCACCACCGGAGGCGTGAACAGCGGACCCATCTTGTAGCGCGACGCCAATTGAATCGCTTCTGCCCTCAATGCGGGCGTGAAGTCAATCAACTCGTCCACTGAAGTTCCCGTGCGGCCATACGCCGGAGGTTTGGTTGGCATGGGCTGCGTGGGCGAATATTTTTCACCCGGCACATCGCCCTGCGGAACCGGCCTCTCTTCAATGGGCCAAATCGGCTGGCCAGTGGCACGATCAAACACATACAGGATGGATTGTTTGGTGGGCTGCGCCACGGCTTTCACCACCCGCCCATTCAACGTGAAGTCCACCAGCATCGGCGCGCACGGAATATCCCAATCCCAAATGCCGTGGTGCACTAATTGGTAATGCCACTTGCGCTTGCCGGTTTTCAGATCCACCGCCACAATGCTTTCGCTGAACAAACCATTGCCGGGCCGGTGTCCGCCGTAATAATCCCCGGTAGGTAACTCCACCGGCAGATACACCAACCCCAACTCTTCGTCCACGCTGATCTGTGCCCACACGCCGGTGTTGCCGGTGTAATCGGCGGAATCATTTTCCCAAGTGTCGTAGCCAAATTCGCCCGGCTTCGGAATGGTGTGAAAAATCCACAAACGCTTCCCGGTCTTTACGTCGAACCCGCGCACGTAGCCTTTTACGTTGGTCTTGTTCTTCGGCGCGCCACCCGTCAGATGCGCGGCGCCTACAATGATCGTGTCGCCCGCCACCGTAGGCGCCGAATGCAAACCCACTTCGCCGTTGATCAAATCGATCTCCTGATCGTCGTCCAACTTCAGGTCCACTACGCCAGCCTTGCCGAACGTTGGGATCACGCTCCCCGTTTTTGCGTCCAGCGCGATTAAGCGATAGCCGGGCGTCACATAGAGAATGCGTTCCTGCCGTCCGTCGGTCCAATACGATAGTCCGCGCCCGGACAGCCTGCGCGGCGCGGCATCGCCACGGGCGCCTTCTTTTTCCGTGTGCATCCACAACATTTCGCCGTTGGTGGCATCCAGAGCCACCACATCGCGCCGCGATCCGGCCACGCTGTAAATCACGCCGCCCACCATCAGCGGCGTGGCTTCCAAGTTGAACTCCGGCCGGGGCCCCAAATTCGCGGTTTGAAAGCGCCAGGCAATGCGCAGCTTATCGAAATTGCCGGCGTTGATTTGATTCAGCGCCGCATAGCGCGTGTTGCCCAAATCACCGCCATATGTGCGCCATTCGCCGTTCTTCGCGCCGGTTTGCGCATGTGCGGATGCCGCCAGCAACGTCAAGCCAATCAGGCCGCTCCGCAGCACTCTTGTATGGTTTCGCATTCACTCTCTCCTGATTACCGGGCCGAACAACTCTCCGGGTTAAACTTCCCGCTGTCGGCTTCCTTCTTGAAATCGGTGGTGGTTACGAACGGCACGCTCAAATAGGTTGGATCGGTCACAATGCTTGTCACTGTAAACCATTGCTCGCCGTTCGGCTCCTTGAATAGATCGTAGTATTCAGTCAGCGCAACTTTATCGCTATAAGGCACGCCGTTCTTGCGAAGATAGCCCGCGCGCAACTGTGTCGTGACAACTTCCAGGCTCTTTGTGTCCGTGCCTTCCACCGACATACCCAGCCCACCGCCCTTTAGGCGGCCCGGCGCCGCTTCCCATTTCGCGGCTGAATAACCTTGCCAGCTAACCGCGGATGTCGCCGCGTTTCCGCCCGAAAAATGAAACAGACGGGTTTGCGTGCCCGCATCCGCATCCATCTTTAGCGTATTGTCATCAGCCCAACTGATGCGCAACCGTCCAGGAACGCGCATCAACGCCGGCGCGCCATAGGCTTTGCATTGCAGTCCCGCGGCCTCGTCTTTCCCCGGGTCCCACGCATTTAACACCTTGCGCGCTTCCGCATTCACTGGCACACTTGCCGAATCGCCCTTCAACGGAGTTACCATTCTCCAGCGATAATCCTCGGTAACAACGGAAACCCAATTGCCGGTCAGATCGATGGGCGCTGATGCTTTTGCGGAGTTTGCGGTCTGCGCATACACCGCGCCGGCGAAAAGTAAGCTAAGTAGTGTCTTGTTCATGGGCGTTATTTTCCGGCCGCCAAGCTCCTGTAAATCGCTTCCACAAATTCATTCGCCTTCACAAAACTATTGGCGGAAATATATTCCGTGTCGTAATCCATCGTCAGCTTGGCCGCCTCAATCTGCGCTAAGGTCATGTTCTTCTGCATCATCGTACGAACCCGGTCGCGAATGATCACCACCATATCGCGAAATTCCACCAGATCCGCTTCATCGCAAATCCGCCCGTGTCCGGGAACAATATACGTCCCTCCTTCTTGCGTCTTGCCCGGAATCGTCAAATCCAACAAATGATCCAGCGCGTCAATTTCGCCATTGATACTGCCGCCTCGCTCGATGTCAATGAACGGATAGCCGCCCGGAGTAAAGATATCGCCGGTGCTGATCACGTCCGACCCGCGAAAGAATACGATGCTATCGCCATCGGTATGCGCCTTCGGTTCGTGATAAATCACAATCCCCTCGCCGTTGAAACGAAGGTCCTTAAACGGCGTGGCGTATTCATCCTGCGGCAAACCAAATTGCGGCGGAGGGGTCTCTTTGCCGGTCGGCGTGGTCATCCGGTTCAAAACGTTTTCATGGCCAATAATCCGCAGCGGTTGGTCGCCCTCAATGCGCGCGTTGTTTCTGGCATCGCCCGCGAAGGTAGCGCTGCGCGGGGAAAATCCTTCGTTCCCCCCCACGTGATCCGGATGCACATGGGTGTTGATGATGTACAGAATCGGCGCGGAGCTCAGCTTGCGAATCTCCGCCAGTACCTCCGCCTGCTTCGCGGCCAACCCGCTATCCACCAGCAGTAAACCTTCTTTGCCGGTTTGCACTGTAATATTGCCGCCCGCGCCGGTCAGCATATAAACGCTGCCCTGCACCGGCAGCATCTGCACTTGCTGAGCGTGAATCGTTCCTGCCAATAAAATCAGAGAAAAGAGTGGAGCCAGATTTCGCATGATGTTCTTCTCCTTAGCGCTTTCCTGGATCGCGCTGACATGCGTTGGTTCCGCCCTGCCCGCACGCGCAATAGAGTTGACACAACTCCAATGGATGCTCCGGCTTCGGCATCTTCTTGCGATATTCCGGATAGGCTGTCATCGCGCCTCCGCGCACAGCTTCGTAAGGCAGCCCATACTCGTCCGCCACTTCATGCAGAAACGGATTGGTGCCCGGAAAATGCGCGGGCACATAGTCGGCTCTCGACTTTGGTACTTCGGCTCCGTATTCACAGATATCGCGGCCCATCCGTTGCCGTGGATCCAGCTCCCATGTCTGGCTACGCACAAAACTTTCCGTCAAAAATGCAGGGTCCGCAATGTTGGTCACCACGGTCAAATAGTTTCCATGCCGCACCCAATGTTCAGTGAACGTAGCTTTATCGCTGCGCGGCAATCCGTTGCGCCGCAAATAACTTTCCTTCAGATGAGTTGTATAAATATTCAGCACGTTGCGATCCCACGTGCCCGTGGAAAATCCCGAAAACGTATGCGCGGACATTTCCGCCGGATGCGGCCGCCCGTCCAGCCATAGGGTCCGCTCCATTTCCTGAAAGTTCATCCGTGTGTGCAACGCCACCAACCTTTGCGTTACCGGATCGATGATTGGATCCACGCGCATGTTCGCCAGTCCCCGCATGGCGTAGTCACCACCATGGGGACGGCACTGATATTCGGGCACAATGGAAATTCGGTCTGGATCATAACTATCGCCGCGCAGCCGTGCCGCTTCATTCAACGGAAACCCCATGTAGTCGCCCAGTTCCGGTCCCGGCAAACGCTCCGGCAGATCTTCGTGAAATAAAGGCACCCACTGCCCCACAAAATCTGCTTGGCCGAATACTGTCACGGCCGACACAGCCACGATCATTCCCATTCGTCCCATGCCCAACTCGAACCTCCCGGCTATACCATCGCATAGCCTAGCACCGCCCGTGCCGTAGATTCAAGGGACGAACGGGATAGGGCAGATGTTTCGCCCCGCTGTACCTGCTATGCTCTGTTAGAAATCCGCACAAGGAAATCTAAATGTTTCGTCCCAGTCTTATCGCCATCATTCTTTTTTCCGCTTCTTTGGGTAGGGCCCAAACGCAAGCCGTCACAGACTGGACCCCGCCTCGCACCGCCGACGGCCACCCCGATCTGCAGGGCGTTTGGACCAACGCTACCCTCACGCCGCTGCAAAGGCCACCCGAGTTGGCTGACACCCAAGTCTTCAGCGATGCCCAGGCGTTGGCTTATGAGAAGCAGCGCTTGCAAGCTTCCAACGCCGATAGCGCCGCCAATCGCCGCGCCGGCGACCCCGGCAGTTACAATCAGGCCTTTTGGGATCGCGGCACCAACATCGTTCGCAGTCATCGTACTTCACTCGTCGTCGATCCGCCCAACGGTAAAATTCCACCGATGACTCCCGATGCCCAAGCCAACTTTGAACGCGTTCACGCCGAGCGCCTGCGCCATCCAGCAGACGGTCCCGAAGATCGCAACCTCAGTGAGCGCTGCCTCTGGTTCAGCGGCGACGGCCCGCCCTATTTGCCCGAACCCTACAACAACAACTACCAGATTTTACAAACGCCCGATCACGTTGCGATTCTGGCGGAGATGAATCACGAAGGGCGCGTGGTTCCGACAAAGGGCGCTATCCCATCAGCCAGGTCCGCATCGTCTGCCGCTTTCCAAACCTGGAAGGGGCAATCTCTGGGCCATTGGGAAGGCGACACGCTTGTCATCGAAACCACCAACCTGAAATTCAACAACCAGAGCCGCTTCGGCGTGGTTTACGACGGCATGACTGACGAAAATCTTCGCGTGGTGGAACGCTTCACGCGCGACGCCGCCGATCACATCACCTACCGCGCCACCGTGGAGGACCCCACCATCTACACCAAGCCCTGGACCGTGGAAATGTCCATGATCCTTACCAAGGGCCCCATCTACGAATACGCTTGCCACGAAGGCAACTACGGCATGACCGGCATTTTGCAAGGCGCACGAACGCAAGAAAAGAAGTAGAACGGCGTGTTAGCGATCTAAAATCGTCGCCTTCTTGACGTAATCCAGTTTGGGAAAGCGCGGCTCCAGATACTCGTTCGCTTCGCCTTCCACGCGCCCGGCGTCGATGAATTTGCCTTCCGGCCGCATCTCTCCGTAGCCGGAATACAACTTCGCGGGAATGTCAATTCCTTCGACAATTCGCCCGAACGGCACGAAACTCTCTTCGTCCAGTTGAGGGTTGTCTTTCAAATTGATGAAGACTTCGGTCGCTCGCGTGTTGCGATCGGATTTTGCGAACGACAATGTCCCGCGCACATTCTTCTCAATCCTGGGATCGTCAATGATGAAATAGTTGCGCCACTTGTCGTGCACATTGAAATCGCGGTGCACCCCAAACTGCGCGATGAAACCGCCCAGCACGCGGTAAAAGCGGCTCTCGGTGTAGTAACCCATCCGCACCAGTTGATGAAAACGGTTGGCCCCGCGCGGCGCCCAGGAACTCTTTACTTCAACAACGAAGTTCCCTTGCGTAGTCTCGAATTTAACGCGATACGTTTCGGGTACGACCACTTTCACTTCCGCCTTGCGCCGCATGGACCATCCAACCACGACGGCCACCACCGCCAGCGCCACCGCCAGCGCGATCAAAAGAGACCGTTTCATTTCGTCAATTATCTCCAATTGCAAGGTCTACAATAGGAAGGCTTGAAGGGACCAACCATGTTGCGCTTACCATCCGTTTTCCTCGCCACTACTCTCTTTGCTGGGTCTTTGTTCGCGCAAGCCCCCGCGGGCTTCGCCCTTTGGAAGAATACCGATCTGAAGGCTTTCAGTAAATCGCAGGATCTGGGCAACTACTCCAACCACCGGACGCTGATCAATCATCGCGACAAGAACGGCGAGATGGAGGTGCACGCCGATTGGACCGACCTTTTTGTCGTGCAGTCCGGCGCAGCCACCATTCTGATTGGCGGAACGGTGGTTGACGGCAAGACCACCGGGCCGGGCGAAATTCGCGGGACTACCGCAACCGGCGGTGAGAAACACAAATTGGTGCCCGGCGATATCATCCATATTCCGGCCGGAACCCCGCATCAGATTCTGCTTGACCCCGGCAAGACCGTCACCTATTTCGCGGTGAAGATTCCCAAAGCGAATTGACTATTTTTTGTCAGGCAAAAGCCCCGACCGCGGAATGAAGCCCGTGTCGATCTTGCCCGCAATGAAATCGGGATGGCTCAAGATGCGCCGGTGCAAGGGAATCGAAGTATGAATTCCCTCCACGACGAACATCGAAAGCGCCCGCTGCATGCGGGCAATGGCCTCTTCGCGATTGTCGCCGTAGGCAATCAACTTGGCCACCAGCGAATCGTAGTACGGCGGAATCACTCCATCTTGATAAGCCGCGGTGTCCACGCGAATGCCCGCGCCGCCGGGAACGTTGAAGCCGGTAATTCGCCCTGGCGATGGCACCAGCGTTTCCGGATGTTCAGCGTTCACGCGGCATTCGATGGCATGGCCGCGCAACTGAATCGGGCCTTGGATAATTTCGTCTAATCGCTCGCCCGCCGCAATGCGGATCTGGCTCTTCACTAAATCCACGCCGCTCACCATCTCGGTGACGGGATGTTCCACTTGAATGCGCGCGTTCACTTCGATGAAGTGCAAATTGCCGCGCTGGTCCATCAGAAACTCAACCGTGCCCGCGTTGGTGTAGCCAATCTTCTTCAGCGCCACTTTCAGCGAATCTGAAATGCGTTTGCGTAATTCCGGCGTCACCGCCACCGACGGCGATTCTTCAATCAATTTCTGATGACGGCGTTGAATGGAACATTCGCGCTCGCCCAGCACTTCCACGTTGCCGTATTCGTCGGCCAATATTTGGAATTCAATGTGGCGCGGATTCTCCACCAGCTTTTCCATGTACATATCGCCGTTGGTGAAGGCCGCGGTAGCTTCGGTTTGCGCCTGGGCCAGCAGGCCGGGAAGTTCATCCGCGTTGCGCACCACCCGCATGCCGCGCCCGCCGCCGCCGGCCGATGCTTTCAACATCACCGGATAGCCGATTTGTCCGGCAAGTTCCAGCGCCTCTTCGGGACTCTGCAAAATTCCTTTTGATCCCGGCAAAATCGGCACGCCGGCTTCTTCCATCGCCGCGCGGGCTACTTGCTTTAATCCCATGCGGCGTATCACATCAGGCTTTGGGCCAATGAAACGCAAACCGGAAGTCTCGCAAACCTCTGCGAAGTCGGCGTTTTCGGAAAGAAATCCGTAGCCGGGATGAACCGCCTCCGCGTTGGTGATTTCCGCCGCGCTGATCACGGAGGGAATGTCCAAATAACTGCGCGAACTTTTTGCCGGGCCAATACAAATCGCCTCGTCAGCAAAGCGCGTGTGCAGACTGTGGCGGTCGGCTTCGGAATACACCGCCACGGTGCGGATGCCCAGGTCCTTGCAGGCGCAAA
>JANXYJ010000092.1 GCA_025350105.1 Terriglobia bacterium
ACGGACCCCTAATAAGGGCGGCGGGTTATCAGAGGGCCAAAGTAGCTCCGGCTTTAGCCGGAGTTCATCGAAAGCAGGACAAACGAGCGGTCGCCATGAAAGCGATCATACGAGACCCCTGTTAAAGGCTGCGCAAGCAGCCAGCTAGATTTGGCTCAAACATTGGTGGCCGGGTTGCCAGTCTTTAAAAAGACCAGCAACTACACCTCCGGCGATAAGTCCGCGAAGCCCCGGCCACCCGCGACGAACAAGAACAAATGTATGGCCGAAGTGTGCCCAATCTACCCAATCCAAGTTCAAGCGAGTATGTTTTAAACCAATCACCCCGCTGCCGTTGTACCCTGAATTTGAATGCCCATTACTCGACGCCAGGCTGCACTCCTGTTGGCTGCGGCTCCTGTCTTTGCGCAAACCCGGCCTCGGGTTGCCATAACCCAAACCCGCCCCCGCGTCGCCATAACCATGGACGACGTCAACTGGCAGCAGATCCCCGAACCCCGCCGCGCCCAAGCCCGTCTTCTCGATGCCCTGTCTCATACCCGCGCATTTCTCTTCGCCATTGGCAAAAACATCGACAACGATCATGGCCGCTCCATCCTTCAGCAGTGGAACGCCGCCGGCCATCGCATCGGCAATCATACTTACGATCACGTTTTCTTAAACGCCAAAACTCAGCCCGATGAATTTGAGGCCGGCATTCTGCGCACCGGCGAAGTCTTGCGCCCCTACTCCGGATTCCGCAAATATTTCCGCTTCCCCGCCCTCAAAGAAGGGGCCACCGAAGAAGTGCGCGATCGCCTGCGCGCTTTTCTCGCCCAACATGGTTACCAAAATGGCTCCGTCACCATCGACGCTTCCGATTGGTATTTCGACCAACGTCTCCGCGCCCGCCTAAACCAGGACGCCACTTTCCAGCCAGACCGCTACCGTCAGCCCTACCTCGATCACATTTGGCAACGCGCGCAGTTTTACGATCAACTCTCCCGCGACGTTCTGGGCCGCAGCGTCGCCCATACTCTGCTCATCCACTACAACCTGCTGAACTCTCTTTTCCTCGGCGATCTGCTGCACATGTTTCGCACCAAGGGCTGGGGCCTGATCGATGCCGAAGAAGCCTTCGCCGACCCCGTCTTCACCCGCCAACCCAACACCGTTCCCGCAGGCGAAAGCCTCCTTTGGGCACTGGCAAAAGAGACCGGCAGGTTCGACAGCCGCCTTCGCTATCCCGGCGAGGATGACGTGTACGAAAAGCCAACGCTCGATCGGTTGGGGCTGTAGTCACGCAGCCAGCCAACTCCGGAAACATGAAACAAACATTGAACAAACTTGCGTCGCCGCCGCTTTCGCCATAGACTCGAAAGGCTGTTGCTATCGTGAGTGAGCGGGGAGGTTGTCGCCGTGAACCAAATCAAAATGAGCCGGATCAAGACATGTGCGTTCGGACTTGGACTATTTTTCGCTTCTGCCAGCGCCCAGCATGGCACGCCCAGCACCGGCGAATGGCGCGTCAATGGTGGCGACTCTGGCAGCACACGCTATTCACCGCTCGATCAGATTAACGCCACCAACGTCAAAAACCTGCAGGTGCTGTGGCGCTGGAAGGCCCAAAACATGGGTCCCGCGCCGCAAGGCGCCTGGGAAGTGACGCCCCTGATGGTGGCCGGTAAATTGTTCTTCACTGCGGGCACCGGCCGAACAGTTGTTGCCGCCGACGCCGCCAGCGGCGAAACCTTGTGGACCTATCGCGGCGACGATACCGCCGAGCGCGGCGCGGTTCGACCCAACAACCGCGGCGTCAGTTATTGGTCTGACGGCAAAGGGGACGACCGCATTTTATTCGTGACTCCTGGCTATCAACTAGTGGCGTTGAATGCCAAAACAGGGTTGCCGGTTTCTGGTTTCGGAACAAATAATGCACATGTTGATTTATGGCAGGGCTTAGATCGCCCGGTTGTAGAAAAGGGCACGATTGGCTCAACCTCGCCACCCATCATCATTCGTGACGTCCTGGTGGTCGGCGCCGCTCTAAAAGTTGGCGTCGCGCTGCCCAAAAAAGAAAACGTTCCCGGCTACATTCGCGGCTACGACGTCCGCTCTGGTAAGTTGCTGTGGACCTTTCACACCGTTCCGCAAGCCGGCGAATTCGGCGTCGAGACTTGGGGCAAAGACAGCACGGGCGCTGACTCCTGGAAGTTCACCGGCAACACCGGAGCCTGGGGGCCGCTCACTGGCGATGAGGAATTGGGCTATGTCTACATTCCGGTCGAAGCGCCCAGCGGTGACACTTACGGCGGACAACGCCCCGGCACGAATTTGTTTTCCGATAGCATCGTCTGCCTGAATGCCGAAACCGGCAAACGCGTGTGGCACTATCAACTGATCCATCACGAAATGTGGGATTACGATATTCCCGCCGCGCCCATTCTGCTGGACATCACGGTGAACGGCAAAAGAATCAAAGCGCTGGCGCAAGTGAACAAAACCGCGTTCACGTTCGTCTTCGACCGCACCAACGGCCAGCCGGTGTTCCCGATTGAAGAACGGCCGGTGCCCAAAGGCAACACGCCAGGCGAATGGTATTCGCCGACGCAACCCTTCCCCACCAAGCCGGCTGCGTTCGATCGTCAGGGTGTTACCGAAAATGATTTGGCCGATTACACGCCAGAGATAAAAGCGGCGGCGCTGAAACTGGCTTCGCAATACGTGATCGGCCCGATTTACACGCCGCCCATCGTGAAAGATACCGGCGGCAAGTTGGCCACCATTCAACTCCCCGGAGCAGGCGGCGGCGCCAACTGGATGGGCGCATCAGTGGATGCCGAAACCGGCATGCTGTATATTCCGTCGGTCACCACGCCGTACTTTTCTTCATTGCAGCCCGGCGGAACTCGCTCTGAAATGCCGTACATCGCCGCCGGCGGATTGGGCGGACCCAACGTGATGGGCCTGCCTTTGATCAAAGGACCTTACGGGCGCATCACCGCCATTGACCTGAACACAGGCGACACCGCTTGGATGATTCCCAACGGCAAGCCGGGTGACAACATCATCAACAACCCTGCATTAAAGGCCGCCGGCGTTGATCCCAGCAACTGGGGCGGCGCGCAACGTTCGCCGATTTTGGTCACCAAAACGCTGCTGTTTGAAGGCAGCAACAATCTGCGCGTGATTGATAAAGCTACCGGCGCGCAGATTCATGCCATCGAATTAGGCGCGCAGCTCACCGGCGGAACCATGACGTATTTGGCCAATGGCAGACAGGTTCTGTTGGCAGTGGTGGCCGGAACCGGAGGCAGTGGCGCGGAACTGGTCGCGTTCGCGATACCGCAGCCTGGCGAGAAACCCCGCGTGAATGCCGCGCAAGAACAGTAGCCTGAAGCGTAGGTCGGCGAAGCCCGCTATTCGCCGCGCGCCCAGGCCTTGATATCGAAGTTATCGGGCACACGCAGAAAAATGCTGCCAGCACCCTCTTCCAGGGTCTTGTGGCCTTTGCCCGTCGTGTCTTCCAGAAACGCCATGTCGCCAACGTTAAGATGCGCCCGGGTACCATCCGATGCTTCGACATCGATTTGACCCGAAACCGTCACGGCGAATTGGCGGGCCGGTGCGTTGTGCAAAAGGGCGGCACGCTCCCCTGCCGGCAAGCCTGAGAAGTTCAGCGTCACTCCCGGTATCGCCGCCCGCCTGTTGTTGGCCAGCTTCAACTCCTCTAAGTGTGTATCGCCTTTGGCGTCGGTCCAAAGATGAAACAGATGCGGCTGCGGCGAAGGAATTGCTTTTTTCGTTTGACTGAAGGCCATTCCCGTCACCAACAACGCACTGGTAATTCCCAATCCTATTAATTGCCGATTCATTTTAGCTCCTCACCATTACGCTTTTAAAAACGCCTGCAATTCCGCCAATACTTCATTGGGTGATCCGTCCGGCAAATTGTGCCCGCCCGGCAACATTTTTCCGCGGACGTCCGCCGCGCGTTCGCGCCAAGTGGACAGCACATCGAACATCCGCCCCATAGGGGCCTGCTGCGCCCACAAAACCAGCAACGGGCATGCCACTTTCTTGCCGTTGTCCGCCACGTCGTGTTCCATGTCAATGGTGGCCCCGGCGCGATAATCCTCACACTCCGCGTGTATGGTCCCGGGAATTTGAAAGGTCCGTAGATACTCCTTGGACATCGGCGAATTACCGCGGCCGATGAATAAATCCAGATTGCTCTCAATACACTTTTCCGGAAATGGCGCCGGCTGAATCAAAAAGAACCAATGATAATAAGCCGTGGCGGTTTGCTGGGTAACATTTTGATAAAACTTGGAGGTCGGGACAATATCCAGCACCACCGCACGCGTTACTTTGTCAGCGTGATCCAGAGCCATGCGATGGGCCACTCGCCCGCCACGGTCATGCCCCACCGCCGCAAATTTGTCAAAGCCAAAACGCTTCATCACTTCCACTTGATCTTGCGCCATCGCCCGCTTCGAGTAGCCCGCGTGATTCACGCCATCCGGCGGCTTGCTGCTTTCGCCGTAACCGCGCAAGTCCGTGACCACAACCGTATAATCCTTCGCCAACTTCGGCGCGACCAGCGACCAAGACACGTGCGAAAGCGGAGCCCCGTGCATCAACAAAACCGGCGGCCCTTGCCCGCCGATCACGCCGTTAATGGTGGCGCCGGACGTTTCCACTTTGAACGGTTTGAAATCATCAGGGAAAAATTTGCCCGGCGCGGGCTGGGCTTGTGCTGGTGTTTCGATGAAGCCAGCGGCAGCCGCGCCGCCAACCAATGCAGAAGCCGTTTGCAGTAACTCACGGCGATCCAGTTTGCTTCGAACTCGTTTTTCGTTTTTCACAAAGGTCCTCCTTCTTTTTTACGCGCGGTGCCTCACCGCTTGTCTGGCACAGCGAAAACGTACAACGCGTTGCCGCCTTGGCCGGGATGAATATCGGGCGCCACCAAGCCTGGCACCTGGCGGGGGCTGCCTCCGCCTTGTCCGGTGGTGACGGCAATGTACTGTTTGCCACCAACGCTAAAGCTGAGCGGGAAGCCTTGCACGGAGGTAATCAGGCGCGTTTTCCAGAGAATTTTGCCTGTATTCACGTCCACGGCTTTGAACTCACGATTCAGGTCGCCGACGAACACAAGGCCGCCCGCGGTAGTCATGGCCGACGTAAGAAACGGTGCGCGCTGTTCCAGTTTCCACAGTTCACGTAAGCTGCGCACGTCGTACGCGGCCAGCTTGCCGACATTTCCGTTGGAGCCCGGCATTTCAAAAAAGCGGCGCAGAGCTCCGCCGCCGGATCCGCCGCCTTCCACTTTCTCCACATTCTGCGGCGCCAAGTCGAGGCAAGTTTGACTGAGCGGTGCGATGATGCGATTGCCGGGCGCGTAGTAACTCATGGCCTGCCAGTTGTGCCCGCCTTCGGTGGACGGGCAGCCGGGAACCCATTCGCCCAGGCGTTGTTCGACGATATCGTTGCGGTAGTGGGGCTCTCCGGTTTTGGGATCGATGGAGTCGTAAACATTCTGGAAAACCATTTCCTTGTGGCCGATGTATTTTCCGGTTTGGCGATCCAGCTTCCACAGAATGCCGGTTTTTCCGGCGCTAAATACGTATTTTTGGCCGCCATCGTCAACCAAGATGCGTTCGAAGACTTCATCCAGATCCAAACTTTCGCCGGGCGCGTGTGCGAAATACCATTTCAACTTGCCGCTATCGGCGTCGATCGCGAGTGTGGAATTGGCGAACAGGGTCGCACCGTTGCCGGAGCCCCGGCTGATGCGCATCCACGGTTTGGCCTGCGCGGTGCCCCAGTAAGTGATGTTGAGATCGGGATCGTAACTGCCGGTAATCCAGGTCTCGCCACCGGCGCGAAACAGATTGGGCAGAGTACCCCAGGTATCGCCGCCGGGTTCGCCTTGCAGGGCGATGGTTTTGAAGCGCCAGGCCTCTTTGCCGGTTTGCGCGTCGTAGGCGCTGATAAAACATTTTTCGTCGCGATAGGTTTGGCACGCGCCCAAGCCTTGAATCAATTTGCCCTTCACCGCAAGCGGTCCGCTGCTGGTGGAGTATTCACCCTTGGAGCGGTCGCCGATGGTTGTGTCCCATACGGTTTTGCCGGTGCGTGCGTCAAAGGCCATCAAATGCGCTTCGCTGGTGGTCACGAAGACTTTATCGCCGTAGAGCGAAATGCCGCGCATGGCGGCGCCGCTCGGGTTGGTTCCGTAACGGTTTTCCCAAATCAAATCGCCGGTTCGGGCATCGAGCGCCTGCAAAATATTTCCGGTGTTGTTGAGATACAACACCCCGTTGTGAACCAGCGGCGCGGGCTGACTGGTGCCGGTTTCGTTCATGGTCCAGGACCAGACCAGCTGCAAATCCTGCACGTTCTGCGTGGTGATTTGGTTCAGCGGACTGAAGTTCGAAGCGTGATAGTCACGGCGCAGCATCAACCAATCGGCGGGATCGGGATTGCGCAGCATGGCGTCGGTGACCGGCGTAAAGTTTTTCACTTCGCCCGCAACGGTGATGCCGCGGGGTTTTGCGGGCTGCTTGGTTGGTTTGTCCTGACGTTGCGCTGGTGCATTTGTGTTGGTAGCCGGGGCGTTCAGGATAGAACTGATTAATACGTTCGATGGCAGCGTCAGGGCTTGACTGCCCGCCTGCGCGCCGTTGGATTGCAGCAGAAACGCAGTGACCTCCAGATAGCCGTTTTCACCCAGGCTGCCGCTGGCTCCGGGGGGCATGGTGGATTGAATGAAGCCAATGAGGTCGCGGACGCGGCGTTCGCCCCATGAAGAAGCGAAACCCACGCCAGCCAGCGGAGGGGCATCACCATTGCCTTGCAGGGCGGGCATGTGGCAGCTGGCGCAGCGTTCAGCGTAGAGGGCGCGGCCGGCAGCGGCCTGGTTTGCAGTAAAAGGAGCTGCGGTGAACGGCGCGGGGGCCGGTTGGGCCATCAGGATCACAACGCTGCCGACGATGGCCGGCACCAACACAAATGCAAGTTTTACCGCAGAAAATCGCCACAACATCATGGATGACATTTTTGTGCCTTTCTGTTTTATCGTCACTTTAATAACCAGCCCCACAGGTTGCCTTCGGGGGCCTTTTCGCTGGCGATCTGCACATACAAGCGGCCTTTCCGCAGGCTTTCGATTTGCTCTGGCGTGAGATTGACGGAGCCGGAGATGGTGCCGGCGGCGGATTTGGTGACGGTGAGATCAAAGAGCATGGGTCCGGGGACGCCGGTGACGGAGCCACGGCGAAGTTGTGCAGTGGTGGCCGGTCCGCCGAGGCCTTCGAAGTTTCCCGTGACCGTGAGTTTGGCGCCGGCGAGAGTAACGGATGCGTTGCCGTGGCCAGTGGTGTTGGGCTGAAGTTGGGCATCAACGGGAACAGGGGCCAAGCGGCCTTTAAACATTTCCGGTGATTGCGAAAACAAGGGCGTGATCTGCGAAAAAAGTAGAACCAGGACGGGGAGGATGCGGTTGTTCATGCGTTTTAGGAACCGATCGGAAGGATATCACAATCGCCGGCAGTACCGTCTTCAGCCATGCAGTTCGGCGTCCCGCTTTGCGGTGGAGACCGAAGCGGTTTCAATTCGCGCCAATCTCCCGCTGTCTTCAATTGACAACGAACGCAGCTTAACGGCTCACTTGGGTTGGCAGCCGGGGTCTATTTAAGGGGCCCCAAACGTAGAGCTTTTCGGGCTTGGTTGACCAGCGACGTATCGTTTATTTGCCCGCAAACCGCGTTACAGCAGGCGGAACGTCACCGCAATATTGGCGCTGACAGGTACGGGTTTGCCGTCCTTCATGCCGGGGGCGAAGCGCCATTTGGAGACCGCTTCAATGGCTTTTTCATCCAAACCTAAGCCGAGTGAACGCGTGACGCGGATGCTGGTGGGATTGCCGTTGGCATCCACAATCACCTGCAGGCCCACTTCGCCCTGCCACTTGGCTTTGCGGGCTTCTTCGGAGTATTCCGGCTCCACTTTACTGAGTACCCTGGGGGCGGAAACACCTCCGCCGATTTTGTAGACACCGCCGCCAAAACCGCCGCCTTCACCGGGACCAACGCCCGGGCCTTTGCCGGGACCAACGCCACCGCCGATGCCGCTACCGATGCCGCCTCCGCTGCCGATGCCGTTAGAGGGGATGCCAAGTTTGCTGAGCGGATCGCCAAAATTATTGGCCGTGATGTTGGGAACTTCGTCGGCCACGATGGTGGCGATGACGGGGAGCTTAGGGGCGGGCAGAGGGTCCACGCGCGGCGGAGTGAACTGCCGGGGCGCGGGCTTGGGGAGTTTGCCTTTGCTGGCCTTGATGATTTCG
>JANXYJ010000129.1 GCA_025350105.1 Terriglobia bacterium
TTCGTGAGCCAGGCGCACAGCCACCGCAGCGGCGGCGCCGCAGGAGATGCCGGCCAGGATTCCCTCTTCTTTCGCCAGCCTGCGCGCCATGTCCAGGGATTCTTCGTTGGTGACCAGTTCTACGCGGTCCACCATGCTCATGTCGAGGGTGCCAGGAATGAAGCCCGCGCCAATGCCCTGGATCATGTGCGGCCCCGGCACCAGATCCTGCCCCGCGCGCTTTTGCGAGATTACGGGGCTGTTGACGGGTTCCACCGCTACCGACAAAATGGCCTTCTTCTTTTCCAGCTTGATGTAGCGCGAGATGCCCGTGATGGTTCCACCGGTGCCCACGCCCGATACCAGCACGTCTATGCCGCCCTGCGTATCGTCCCAGATTTCCGGGCCAGTGGTCTTGAAATGTATTTCCGGATTGGCCGGGTTCTGGAATTGCTGCAACAGAATATAACGATTGGGCTCGGCGGCGGCCAACTCTTCGGCTTTGCCGATGGCGCCCTTCATGCCTTGCGGCCCCGGCGTCAAAATCAGCTTTGCGCCCAACATTTTCAAAACCTTGCGCCGCTCAATGGACATGGTTTCCGGCATCACCAGCGTAATAGGATAACCGCGGGCGGCCGCTACGTAGGCCAGCGCAATGCCGGTGTTGCCGCTGGTGGGTTCGATTAATTCCTTGCCTGGTTTCAGTAAACCTTTGCGCTCGGCGTCCCAGATCATTGCGGCGCCAATGCGGCACTTTACGGAGTAGGCCGGATTGCGCCCTTCAATTTTTGCGGCCACGGTGGCGGGCGCGCCGCCGGTCACACGGTTCAAACGAACCAGCGGTGTGCGCCCGATGCTGAAGGAATTGTCAGGAAAAATCATAAAGTTAAATCTCCCAGTTGGCGTTCAAATTTCCCAATTAGCGACGTAATGCCCTTGCGCCGTTTTCCAGGATCGCACGAGTTCGGCAAACGTGGTGTGATCCAGAATCTCAGCCCGTGCGTGATCCACTCGCCGCCACAAATCGCTGAAAGGCGTTTCGCCATTGCGTTTGGCATTGCGCGCCGCTTCCATCTTGGAACCTTCCACAAACTGCAACACCGCGCCTACGGTAATTTCGTTCGCGGGTTTGGCCAAACGATAACCACCCTCGGCCCCGCGGCGCGATTCGACAAAACCGCCCTGCTTCAGACTGGACAGAATCAATTCCAGGAATTTCTGCGGAATACGCTGACGCTTGGCGATATCGGCGATCTTCACCGGTTCGCTATCAGCCTGCGAGGCGAGATCGAACACAGCTTGCAGCGCGTACTCGCTTTTGACGGAGAAATTCATTCGGGACTGGCGGTGCTAGTTTGGAGCCGGAATGGCTTCATAGAAATTGTAGGGCTTGTGGTGGGATGGTGTCTACTGCTTCGCGTTCTTCTACTTGACCTTCTTCTACCTTCTACTTCTACTTCGCCTTCTTCTTCCCTGCCGTCGCCAGCGCCGCCGTAATCACCGATTCGCGATCGCCTTTGGCCCAGGCGTCCTGAATTCGTTGGTCGTCCCATCCCGCAACGCGCCCGGTGAGCACGAACGCGGGCAGGGCATGGTCCAGCGTTTTCCAGCGCGACATTTCCACCAGCGATGGCAGCGCCCGTTCGCGCAATAAGCTGAGCAAAGAAAAATCGCGATCTTCGCTCAGTAAACTCAGTGCTTTCATGGCGTGATTGCGGTCCGACCAGGAAAGCGAATTCAGCATTTCCACCAGCCAGGTAGGCTCCGTCGCCAATTTTTCATCCGGGTGCAAACGCGAATAGACCATCAACGCAACCAGCGCATCGGCCGCGGTGGCGCGTACTCCGGGGTCGAAATCGCGCAACGCAAACTGCAAATCATCGACGGCTTCTTTCTTTTGCGGATTATAGGCAGCCAGCAGCGCCGCCGCTGCGCGTTGTTCTTCGTCGAAAGAATTGCGCAGGACGTCGCGCAACTCGCCAATGTGCTGCTTGGCCAGATCAGGAAAACGCAATTGAATTTCCCGCGTCAAAGGATCGGCCGAAAGCGCGTAGCCGCGCGTTAAATCCCGTGCTGAGGTATTCGACCGCGCCACCGCGTCCAAATACGCCTGGTACTCGCGCAAAAGTTCAGGCGCCAGCTTCACTTCCCCTTCCGGTTCTTCGCGGATATCGAAGCGCGGCCCGCCACGTTCCTGCAGGCCCACGTACAGAACGAATTTGCCCGCATCGCAGCACACTGCTTCCAAATGCGCCTCCACCACATTCGGGACGGCGGCAATGCGTTCTTCCACATCGCCCTTCGATGCCGGCAGCGCATCGCCCGGTTTCACGGAGAGTGCAGCGGCGATCTTATCTTTGGGAAGTTTGCCGAGACCGTAATAGTCCACCGCACCCACCACAGGTGAAGCCACGGCAAGTTCGTTTTGGGGAGCAGCCGCACGCGGCGCGGCTTGTCCTAAAGTTTGGGTGCTTTGCGCGTTAAGCGTGGCCAGGGTCAGCAAGCAAATCAGAACCAGGCAGATCAAAAATGTCCTGTCCATCAGGCCACTCCGCCGATCTTTACAGGCATCGATCCACCGACGGATTCCGCGGCGCGTTTGGTACTGCATCGTGATCCAATCCCATTGAGCCATGCGCCTTCATTCTAGAAGGAATCAGGCGGGAAGGGAACTGCCGGGTTCCGAACAGGGGTCTGAGTCAGGCCTGTTTTTCTGCCAAAGGCCCGATCACCGGCAAAACCCAGCGTTCTTTGTTGTAGGCCTTGTACATCAGCATCAGCCAGAGCACGAAAATTCCCAGCCAGATGGCCAAGCTGATTAATAGACTCAGAATCGGCCCCACGAAGGGAATGAAGGCGAGTCCGCTCGATAAGATGAACAGAGCGATGGAAATGACGATCATCGATACCGACAGGAAGATCGACTGGAACGCATGGAACTTGATCAAGCGGTTTTGATTGTAGGGAGCCAGCACCAAAAATAACACACCGGTGATCCAACCCAGCAGGTAACACAGTGCGCAGGCCATGTTTTCCTCAAGACCGGCGCTTTGCGCAGGTGCGGCTTGTCCCGCATTGCTGTAACCCGGATTGGCCGGCCCAGCGTTGCTATACCCCGCGTTATACTGCCCTGCGTTCGGTGGCGGTTGTTGCGGCGGAGGCTGTTGTGGCGGAGGCGGCGGTGGGCCTGCCTGCGGGCTGACTCCCGAACTGGGTCCCGCACCAGCGCCCAGCGGCGTGCCGCACTTGGCGCAGAATTTTCCTTGGACATCTGACCCGCAATTACTGCAAAACGCCATCATGACCTCCCGTTTTGGTTCTCGCTCCACCGTACCGGAAGCAACGGTTCGGGGGAAGACCGGTGAATGGCCGATTGCGAGTCCCCACTTGGGCCCCTCGCCGTGAAACATCGCCACCCACATTTGGTACTACCTACCAACCGTCATAGTACTATGCCTTGCCACCCTCTGTCGCCTTAGGCCGATTGCATCTAACCCCTGTTTGTGCTGAACTGGAGCTAAATGAAACCCCGTAAGTTCTTGTGGTTGCTGCCGATTTTCGTCCTTGCAGCGTCTTGCAGCCGGGACCCTCAGGTGCAAGCCCAACGCTACGTCGAAAACGGAAACAAGTTTTTCGAAAAAGGCAAGTACAAGGAAGCGTCCATCATGTATCGCCGCGCCTTGCAAAAGGATTTGCGATTCTAGGACTCGCAGTTCTCTCTACTTCCGCAGCCCAAGCTTCTCTCGCTCCTGTGTCCCCGACCTCCGCGGCAACGTCCTCCTTGCGGCGGGCGGTGACCCAGCTGCGGCGGTCGAGTTCGCGGCGCT
>JANXYJ010000148.1 GCA_025350105.1 Terriglobia bacterium
CTCCCTCAGGCCGTCATGATCCGTTCCGGTACCGCTCACCTGCACCACTGAGCCGGCCGTGAATCGGTGAGGCGTTGTAGTGGTGATCACACCGGCCTTCACCGAAGCGATGGTCCGTGGGTCGGTCCCAGTGGCCCAGCCGACGCGCGTCGATCCCAGCACCCACGTTCCATAGGTCTTTCCCGAGGAATACCCATACTTGAACCGGTTTCCTTCCACCAGAATTCGCTGTCCGTGTTTGAATTCAACCGTATTGCGGTGCTCATAGTTGTAACCGTTGTTCGCCGGATCACCCCGGCGCCACCTGGGAAACATCTCAAAGGTGTTTCGTGTAATGGCAAAGTCTGTGAGATCCTCATCAAGCCAACCATCCTCGGCGTTGGTGAAGTAGGATATTCCGGCCACCGAAATGTAGTTGTTATCGCACAGAAATCGCCGCGACGTACCTTTCACCATCACGCCGATGGTGCCTTCTACTTCGCTATACCCATTGTCCCGAAAATACGCCGCCGGACCGAGCGAGCTGTTGATCAACGCTGAGTCCTGCAAGTAGCCGTGGAGCATATAGCCGAAGCGGTACGGGAAGTCCTTGCCTTCCACATATACCCGGTCGAAGATGATCTTACTGGTGTTTATACCCACAGCGAGCGCCGTTTCAATCCGGCCTTGGTACGCCTCCCCGTTCGGAGCCGTAGTGTACCAACCGGTGGGATAGGGCAGAGGCATATCCTTCAGGGCGAAGCGGAGGCCGGTAAACCGGTACTTCGTAGCGCTTGGCGCCACAGCCACGGCGGCCGCAGCCTCGGGTCCTTGAGCCCAGGGGATGATCTGGTATTTCTGCCAGCCGTCACTGCGGCACCACCACAACTGCGCCGCCGTTCGATCCCAATACATATCGCCAACGCTACAGGAACCGGTGGGACTGACGGTGCCTTCGGTGTGGACAGGCTGCCGCCACATCGGAATCACTGAGAATGTCGGGTTTAACGAGGCATTGAACGTACCCCCGCCGGCCTTGGGAGTGATCTGAAACGTGTTTCCGCTGACGTTATAGACGATATATCCCACCACTGGATCTGTCACTCCATTGGCGGAGAACCGCACGGTCATTCCATTCTGTAATTGATGCCCGGGCGCGGTCACGGTGAATGGCGCCGTGCTGGTTACGTTGGTGACGGTAGTCGGGCCTGTGTACGACGGCCAATTGGTGCGGCATTCCAGCACCAGCAGATCGGAGGTTTGATACGGGTACGACAGCGTAAGGCCGAGCGTGCCGTTCTCACCGCTATCGCGGCAATCGGTGCTTGAAGTCCAGTAAGAACTCGCCTGCCAAATGGCGTTCAGCGGATAGAGATTGGTTTGAAAAGTGGCTAGTGTACTATTCACTGGCCAGTCTGTGGTCCACCTCACGCCGTCGGGCGGAAAGGCGTTGGTCCCCACCGCGCTGCTGCGCACCAGAAACCAACCGGTGTGATTGGCCCGCGCCGGGAATGTGAACTGGCCTTCGCAAGTTGTACCCACCGGAATCACCATCTCGAAGGTATCTGAGGTGGCCGGAAGACTCGACGCCATCCACCCGAGCTTCGTCTTCAGATCGGAGCAGTTGGAAGCGATCGTGAGACGCCGTCCCGAACTGTTGGTCGACGGGTTGAACTCATTGGTGTTCGGCGGCGGCGGCGGCGGTGTCACATCGGGAATGACGGGCGCTACAGGAAGCGACGGATGTGGCGTCGGCTCCGCCTGGGTCGTGAACGTTGTAGTGTTCGAGATGATGGAGCCATTGTTCATGCGCGCCCGCACCGTATATGTCGTGCCGGGCGTCAGCCCCATCATCAGTGCCGTACCGACAACTGGATTGCCGCCAATGCGTGCCGTCGCACTCTTAGAGAAACCCGCACCCCACTGCACATCGGCATTGGTGGGCGAGGCGGACGGCATGAACGTCACCCGCGCCGAAGCGTGCGATATGTTAGTCACCGTGGGCTGCATCGTAAACGTTTGCGCCCAACTGCTGATGACGCCCAGCAGCACCAAACCGATGACTGTTTTCACCTGTAGCCTTACCATCGAGAGATCCCCTTCAAATAGCCCGAAAACCAATCCAGCTTCAGCGTACTGGAAGTGCTGCCTCCAGCCGGATTGTAAATCGAACTGAAGACACTCATCGCAGTGACCGGAACATTCGACAAAATCTGTTGTGTACTGGAACAGCCATCCATGCAGTAGCGGACGGTATTCACATTGTCTCCCGCCTTGCGGAAAACCCGGATGCGGTGCCAATTGACGTCCACCGCCACGCCGGATGCCGCGGGCGTGGCGCACGTTCCGGCTGAGCACGCTTCGAACATATACTGCGCATCCACGCCACCGGTTACCCGCACATCGATGCGATTCGCCGGGTTCGCACTGGCGGCCACATCGGCCAGCCCGGCACGAAACACCTGGTTGGTGAGGGCGCTGCCCAATCGAAAGATAAACTGCAATTCGAACTCCTGGCTGCTCCAACCCTGCATGGACTGATAGCCACTCGGCTGGCCGAGGAAGATCGCCGAACCTCCGCCGCTACTGGTACCGCTGCTCAATTGAAACACGCAGGGGTGATTGGCGTCGCTATCGACGCTCGCGTTGAGTGCGGCGCCGGTGCCGGTGGTGGAACCGCGCCAACCCAGCGAACCTATAGTTCCATTGCCGCCGGGATCGACGCCACCGCAGAACTCTTCGTTCCACTGCGCCACGGTCGGATCATTGGCGGTGATGCCCGATACACAATCCACCGTGCCGCCGTTTTGCTGGCACTGGAACCTCTGCATCCCGCTGTCGTACCAGATCTGGCCGTCGGCCGGACTGGCCGGTGTCGTACGCGGCGTCAGTGCCACTCCGAGATCGAAGTTCCACAGTCCCGTTACTTGTTCGGAAGAGGCTTTTCGCGTTAGGACCGTGGTATCGGCATCGATCGTATAGTCCGTAGTTCCCAGAGTCGTCTTCAATGAGCCACTCACGCCGGCAGCGAGGTTTCGCCAGCCCACTGCGGCGCCGTCCGTTCCCAACACCTGACCAGTCAGTCCGCCTGGTAGTGGAACCGTACCCGAATTGGCCAGTTGGGTCCATGTGTTGGTTGAAGTGCATGCGTACAGGTTGGTTCCCGGGGTCACGGCCAGCCGGAAGAACATGTCGCCGCTCGTGCATGTAGCCGGCAAGGTTGTCCCGGTTTTCACCGGCCGCGTAAAGATCGAGTTGGTGAAGTCCACGGTCTTCGTCTGGTTCTTCAAATCTACCTTCGTTTGTGGCCACGCCGGCACGTTGCCTAGAATCACGGCCACACCAAGCAGAATAGTCAGTTGTTTCATAGGGCACTTTCCTTCGGGCCGGTACCGCTTTGGGTTGGAATGCGTATCCGGTCCCGTCGCCATCAGTTAACACCGTGACCTATGCAGAACCGTCCAGCTGGTTTGTCGAAGTAGTTAGAACAGAAGAAGAAATAAAGTGAGTTTCGTTGTGAACGACTTGCAGAACTCGCCTTAAACGGCCTTGACTTAGCAGGGGGCGTTGTGAAACAAGGTCTTTTCTGCAGCAAACTGGAGTGTTTCGTCGTTTCCGGTCCGATTGACGGCAACCGGAGGCCTCCCTGGTCCAGGATTGCGCACGCGGCGGCCCTACCTCCGATTTTCACTTGATTTGGTAGAGTGCATTCTTTCCTGGATTCAGGTCTTTAACTCCTTCGTTTGGACCATTCTCAGCCATTGGTCTACCGTCAGCGCCACTACTCCAAACATCAGGTGCGCCATCGCCTTCGCCGCTCCCCTCACGCGCAGGTGGTTGGCTCCAAATTCGTCCTTCAGCCGCGCATTCACCCGCTCCACCATGGTCCGTATTTTGTAGCGCTCCCGCTTCGCCTTGGCCAAATCCGGCGTCGGTTGGTCAGGGTAAATCTTCGGGCATTGCGACGGACTTTTGGTCCCTCGCCGTGGGTGCGGCGCTACGATCGGCACGTGGTTCAAGGCTTTGCTTTCAGCCAGGATCGCCGCCGCGTCGTAAGCCGAATCCATCAGGTCGTACAGGTAAACGACACGCTGCGACGTCAACCGCATCAGCGGAATCGCCACCTGCGAGTCATGCACACTGGCACTGGTCAGCATCGCACTGATCGGCAGCTGTCCGTCAGCCACGTCCAAATGCAGCTTGTAGCCCCGCCAGTATTGGTTTTCTCCGCGGCTGTTCTTCTTGCCGCCGATGTCACAGCCGCGCGGCAAATCGGCTATCATCTGCTCCAGCTTTTGGTGACGCTGGCGCTGAATGCGCGTGCCCCGTTCCGCCGCTTTGGCCTTCTCAAAGCTGCCTTTGGGCCGCTTCGACTTCGCTTTGCGCGCCGATTCCCGAGCCTCCCTCTTTTGCCGTTGCTGTTTCGTCTCCTCGAAGTGCTCGCGGGCGTTAATCGCCGTTGAGTCACGCGCAATGTGTCCCACCAACCGTGTGCTCTGCGTGGCCGCCACAATGGCCTCGTGCAGTTGCTGCGGTAACTGCGTGGCGGCGAACTCGGCAAAGGCGCGGGAGAACTTCGACTCGTGCGGGACAGCTTTGGCACTGTTCCACCCGCACAGCCGGCGCAACGGCTCATCGACCTGCAACCGGCTCATCAAATCGCGTGTCGTCGGCAGGTTGAGAATCGCCTTGGCCAGGAAGGCCGTGGCCAGAGCGACACGGTCTTTGGCCGGCCGCCCGGTGGCAGCGCGTCGAGCCCACAGCGGGCCGGACAGGGGGATGAGGGAAACCACCGATGCCAGCAACTCCATCTGCGGGTGTAGTGGCCCCAGTTCGGCGGCCAATGCTGGGAACAAGTCCTGCTGCAGCAGGTGGGCGAATTGCATGACCATGCCGCGGGCGGTATGCTGCATGTGGGGTTGGCTGGTTGAGAGAATGTTTGGCGACACGATCTTAACTGTAGCCCAACCCCACCTCCGATCTCCCCCTCCTTCCCTCACTTCCAGCCTATTTCTCCTGTTTGAACGCCCATAGTTTTGCAAGTGGCTCGGTGACCGATAATTTCGGGGGACATAAGTTGCGGGAAGACGAACGGTACGAAGTATGAGCAATGCTGTGGACAACTTGAATGCTGCCATGCAGCGTGCGTTTGCCGGGAAGCCCAATGTTGGCGGATTCCCGTACCTGGCGGAAACGCTGAGACAGGCCGGTGTGACGCGCAATGTCTGGTTTCTGCCCGCTTGCCAGAGTCTGTACCTGACGAGCAGCG